>JAOXSG010000491.1 GCA_025800105.1 Cohaesibacter sp.
GCTCCCGTTTGTCTTCATCTTTATCAGGATCCTCGTCAGAGTCGGAAGCGTCCAACTCCATTTGCGCCGACTTGCGAGCCAGTCGCGCCGAACGGCGACGGCCCTGCGCGTTTCCATCAGTTGAGTCCGGCGGGATCTCCGTACCTCGCGACGTTTCGCCACTACGTCCTGCACTCTTCTTACTTGGTGGTTCTTCTCCCCTTTCCCGGGTGGCGAGGGCGACTCGCTGGCGCATAGCCATCATCGAGTCCTTATCCGTTCGCGTACTTCCAATCTTCCAAATATGGGCAGGAATAACCCCGTCGTGGTCCTTTTCAAGCGCCGCCAAAAAGGCGGCGGGCAGTTCCGCCTTCACCAGTCCGCGAAGGGCGCCGGTAAAACCCAGCAACCCCGCCAACCCACGGATCTGGTAGTCCGTGAGCCGTTCGAGCATACTTTCGGTCGGTCGCATCGTGCCAAGTGTGTGCAACACTCCGGTTCGACTTCATACCCCGCACAAGGGGCGAGGGGCGGCAAGAGAAAAAAATATATATATATATATTCATTCAAATTCATTCAAATTCATGCTTAAAGCTTTCCAACCATAC
>JAOXSG010000536.1 GCA_025800105.1 Cohaesibacter sp.
GAGAGGACATGAGATGGGATACCCAAGGGGGTGGGAGCCGGGAGAAATGGGGGCAGGAATTCTAAGGAAGGTGGAATAAGAGAGGACAGGAGATGGGATGCCCAAGGGGGTGGGAGCCGGGAGAAATGGGGGCAGGAATTCTAAGGGAGGTGGAATAAGAGAGGACAGGAGATGGGATGCCCAAGGGGGTGGGAGCCGGGAGAAATAGGAAAATAAAATATCATAACATTGCACAATATTTTGCAATAGGAAAAGCACACAGATGTGGTAACCACTAAGAAAGGGGGTGGGAACTGAGAGTGTGTGGTACAGGAAGGGAGAAATTCAGACCCCTCTGTCCCCCGCACAGCCCTGATATGCAAAGCACCTGATACAAAAATGTTAATCTTTTTATTATTTGTTTCTTCTTAGTAATATGGACAGGTCAAGGCAATTTTTTGACGATAAATTCAACTCCTGAAACTATTTCAAGAAACAGCGGTATCTTTTGGGCAATGCTACAATGTAGGTAAGCTAGAGAGTGACAAGCACTGGAGGTTTGGTGCTATATTTGTTGGCATCGGTGACTGTATTTGATAGTGTCAATTCTCTGTTTTATTGCAGCTTACTCTTTGGCAACATGTATGTGTACTTTCAGTTTAAGGATGAAACGTCAACAATTAGTAAGTTTCTGTACCAACTTAATTACT
>JAOXSG010000581.1 GCA_025800105.1 Cohaesibacter sp.
GAATCTTGCAACCGATGCCGCAAGGCCTCCTCACCAAACAAGGTGAAGAGAGGAATGGAAACACATCCCATTTTTAAAGCCGCAATATGCGCCAGCGCCGTTTCAATGCTCTGGGGCAGCAAAACCCCGATCCGATCACCAATCGCATCATCACCATCACACGCGCGCTGGTCTCCCTTGCCCTGAATGCCATAGGCACAAAGCGCATTGGCCAATTGATTGGAGCGGGATTTCAGCACACCAAAGCTAAGCTGAGTGCTGCTCAAATCCTCTTCAACATCAATAATCGCGATCTGATCCGGCTCAAGGTCGGCCCATTTGTCACAAATATCAACGCCAATATTATAGCGCTCAGGCACCTGCCAACGAAAACCGGCACGGCTTTGCTCATATGTGGCTTCTTTTTTCAACATAATCCTTCCTCCCACTTTTTTATGACAGGCAACAACAGGATCCCATAGCGTAAAATTATACCAACGGCATAAAAAAGGCCCCCGAAGGAGCCTTCAATCTTGTCAGAAAGACCGAGAAAAGAGGAAGAAATTATCCAACCATCAATTGCTTGATCTTGAGAGATCGGA
>JAOXSG010000586.1 GCA_025800105.1 Cohaesibacter sp.
GTCCAAGTTGTGGAGAAAGAAGAGAAGAAGACCTTTGCACCAGAACAAGAAAGCAAAGTGCTATGCGAAACACATAAAAAAAAATTGGATGAACACGGTAACCCTGTTGAAGAAGAAGAGGATGAAGACACCGTGTTGGCCATCATGCAGGAAAGATTCAAGAAAGACTTGGAAAATGATGCAGTGAATTCAGCATTGAATTATGACCCCATCGCAAAGATCGGAAGATTCTTCTTGTTCAAGATTGCTGACTATGTGATCAATGCGTATACCCCATGGAAGAAATTTGTATTCCTGCAAAGTGACAAAAAGAAATTGGAATCAATGAAGGCAGGATACCGACATGACGTTACTGGAGGGGATCAGCCGTTCATCATGACAGGACCAAACAATGATGAATATGCGTTGGACCGAGGACTGCCAGTGACCCTCGACAGCAACACCGTATCACAACACTTCCAATCCAGACATGAAAACAAGAAGTCAAGGAGTGACGGTGCCGAAATGGCTCGCCGATACCGATTCAGTGTTGTCATCACAAAGCTGATCGAGGCCCTCTACAGGAGAGGTCATGATCTTGATGGAGAGTTCGCAAGGATGGTCAAGGTGGTGAACAAAGCAGCCGACAGAGAGGAAGCAAGACTCGTC
>JAOXSG010000600.1 GCA_025800105.1 Cohaesibacter sp.
ATGCAGGTTTTGCCACCGGGCACCCGGCGCGATTTCAGGCTATAATAAGCCCGGCGCATCAAGGCATAGAGATCGACATTGCCCGCCAGCACCTCGCTGATATCAATATTGGCAATGCGGGCATTATAGCGCCAGTCATTGACAGCCATGCCCACATGCCAGGAAAACAGCTCTTCCTTGACATAAAACGGATTGCCATTGTCATCAGAAATGCGCTGTTCGCCCTTATCCTCGCGCGAGACGCCCGCGGTGCTGCCTTGCGGATAGAGCAAATGGGTAAAGCGATCGCCCCATGTGACAAACCAGATAGAGGTATTGTCAGAGCCACGCCCCCCGCCATCAATCACCTGATTGGCCGCCCCTTTGCCTTTGCCATCTTTGGCATATTCCGCATAACGCGCGGCCAAACCCATAAACTTTTCCGGGCCGGACTTGGTGTCATGATAAAACATGCCCGTGGCCACTTCCTGGTTGAGCGCTTCAATGAAAGCCGCGCTTTCCATCAGACGCACCTGTGCCGGATTTTTGGACAATTTCAGCAAGCGTGTATCGATGGTTGCCAAAGCTTCGACAAAGCCTGTGGTGTCTTCCACTTGCTGGATTTCGGATTTGCTTTGCGGAATGCCCTTATACAATTTGCCCCATGCCACCTGTGGCAGGCGGGTGCGGATATTGTGCAAGTGGCTTTTGCCCTGATTGCATTCCATGGCCACAGCATCCTCCAAAATCGGATTTTCCTGTGCCAGCAATTCGATGACCTGAGCCATTTCGGCCCCCTTGCCACCTTCACGTTTGGCAATATCTGCCAATGTCAAAAATTTTTGAGCCAATACAGCCATTGACCATGACCTCTCTTTCAGTCGTTCGGGTACAGAATGGACGCCGTATCAGGCGTGCCAGTGCTCGCCTTGCCGCCCGGATTATCCTCTGCCAGTGCCTTTCCGGCACGGGCAAAGGCACGAATAATTTCGGGATGATTGCCACCGCCAGAGCTGACCAGATAATCGCGCAGCGCTCGGGTGCCAAATTCATCAATAAATGTCTCGGATGCCGCCAAAGCCCCTTGCAGATTGTCACCGCCCAGCTCTTTGTCG
>JAOXSG010000621.1 GCA_025800105.1 Cohaesibacter sp.
CGCGCCAACTATTCAGGTTGGGATACTTTGGCTTTCTAGTTAAGAGCTCATTGAGTTGGCCAAGTTCAAGGAGTTGGTTAACCCAAACATGTCTACAGTAAAGATATATAACTGGATGCTTTAGCGATTATTAAAGTCAGAGAGAGAAAGTTGAGTAGAGAACAGAGAGCTGAGTACAGCCGAGGGTCAAGAGAACAGATGAGCTAAGTCAACAGTAGAGATCAGTTCTGGAGAGACAAGAGATGTAATCGCTGTTGTAATCGCAGGCGAACGGCTCTATCAAGTGATACAAGAAAACGTAAGAGTAATTTCCCAAGACGAGAGTCCTTGGTGCCTAACGTTTTTGCCAAGCGAGTCGCTGTCAGTATTCAACAGAGCCATGGCTCTTGATTTCACATAACTTACACAACCCCAATTACAAAGCATTTGTTTATCTGGGTATGTGACATTGGGTTATTCCAGAAAAAATCCACACCCCCCCCCGACGGATGGCAAGGTTTTTTGACCCCCCCCCCTCCCACCCAGATTTCCTGGATCACTGTGATCCCCCCTCCCGC
>JAOXSG010000629.1 GCA_025800105.1 Cohaesibacter sp.
CAGCTCAAGGAAGCAGACCTTCAACTTCAAGCAGACGTTCAAAGAGAGCTCCAAGCAGTCCTGGAAAGAAATCCCGCACAAGCAAATCTTAACAGCAGTTTCAAGCTTTTTCGACTTGTAAAAGATTCACAGATTGCCCAAAAACCAATATCTTACAAACACAAAATCCATTACATTACAATTTTGATGGTGACCTTTCAGATAACACTGTGGATTTTCCTATGTTCTCTATGTAAATACATACTTTATTAGATACACATGTTTACATTTTCATTTTGAACGAAACTATGTTATTGTCCATCTCTTAAGGCCATGTTACACGAGGCAATTTATCTTGCAACTTTTTGTTGCGAGACAAGTTGCAAGAAAGATTTCACGTGTAACACCCCAGTTTTGCAACCTGCAATGGCAACAAAATGTTGCATTGCAAGTTGCAAGGAAAGTAGAAATATCCTCAACTTTTCGCAACATTGCGAGACAAGTTGCTGCGTGTGACATGTCCATC
>JAOXSG010000655.1 GCA_025800105.1 Cohaesibacter sp.
TCCGATCTCCATTATTCCGTGGCTTTGAAATATGATGAAGGTATGGGCGCGCCGATTTGTGTGGCCAAGGGTGTTGATGATCTGGCGATGCGCATTCGCGAGGTGGCGAAAGAGGCGGATGTGCCAATTGTGCAGAACCCGGCGCTCACCCGTACCCTTTATGCCACAGTAGAGGTGGATGACGAGATCCCAGAAGAACATTATAAGGCGGTTGCGGAAGTGATCGGCTATATAATGAAATTGAAGAATCGGGCAAGGTGGTCTAATCCAAATAGATCTTGATGCTCCTTTGGAAGTTGGCTGGTTCAATGCCCGCCTGAAAAGACCTGAACGGGGGAAAATGTGAGCCAGAATATAGGAACACAGGCTATCATTGATCGCAGTGAGCGATCTGGCAGTGTCAAATGGCTGGTTTTCTTGGCTTTGATCTTGGTTTTGGCCGCTGTTGGCCTGGCTTTTTATCAAGGCGATGCTGGCGGCAAATTGCAGTTGCTTTTTTTGGGCTTGCTGGCCGGTGTTGGTATTTTGTCCTTGTTGGGCATGGCGGTTGGCCTGATACAGTTTGGCAACAAACAGGCGGCTCCTCATTTGACGCGCCCCTTTGTGGATCATATGCAGGATGGTGTCCTGGTTTGTAATTCTAAAGGGCATATTGTTTATGCCAATCAACGTTATGCGGATTTGACGGTTGCCTCCACTGCCGAGACTGTGCGCTCGATTGAGCGCACTTTTGCAGGCGAGCCGGATGCTGCTGAGGCCGTTTATCGCCTGTCAGAAGCTGTGCGCGATGGGCGCTCTTCCCAAGAAGAATTTCGCCTTTCTCATGGATTGGGCGGGGTTTTGCGCGATGACGAAGCCAGTGCTTCGGGGCGCTGGTTTCGCATCAAGGTTCAGGTTATGGATAATCTGGCCGAGGCTGGCAAAAAAGATCATTTGGTTGTCTGGCAAATAAGCGATATTACCCGGGATCGGGAACGGCAGGAAAATATCTTTCAGGAATTGCAGCTGGCGATCAATTATCTCGATCATGCGCCAGCCGGGTTTTTCTCTGCCGAGCCTGATGGGCGTGTGCTTTATATGAATGCGACCCTTGCCGATTGGCTTGGTTATGATCTTGCCCAGTTTGAGCCGCGCAATCTGGTGCTCAAGGATCTGATTTCGGGGGATGGCACGGCCCTTTTGGCAGGGGCGAGCAATCCCGGTATGGCCAAGACAGAAATGATTGATCTGGATTTGGTCAAGCGCAATGGTCAGAGCCTGCCAGTGCGCTTGATGCATCGTGTTCCCACCGCTGCGGATGGCACGTCGGGGGCGTCGCGTACTTTGGTTTTGAATCGCAGTCCGGGCGAGGAAATTTCCGAAGAATTGCGTGTTGCGGAAGTGCGGTTTGCGCGCTTCTTTAACAATACCCCGATTGCGATTGCTGCCTTGACCGGTGAGGGCGCGGTTGTGCGCACCAATGCGCCTTTTGTGCGGATGTTCCATGATGCAACGCCAAATGATGTGCCGATTGAGACTGTTTCTGAGCCGTCAGACTCTGAGATTCCCGATGGTGAGCCAAATGCTGATAGCGCCCAGACTCTCACCTTGATGAATTTGGTGGCCGAGAAAGATCGCGAAGATTTAGCCGCTGCGATTGAGGATGCACTTGGTGGCAAAAGCAATATCACTCCGGTTGAGAGTGAATTGCTGCATGATGATGAGCGCACGGTGCGCTTTTTCCTCTCAGGTGTTGAAGACAGTGAAGGCGATGATGAGCAAGTCATTGTTTATGCTGTGGAGACGACAGAGCAGCGGGCTTTGGAAGTGCAATTCACCCAGAGCCAGAAAATGCAGGCCGTTGGACAATTAGCGGGTGGTGTCGCGCATGATTTCAACAATGTTTTGACGGCGATTATCGGCTTTTCCGACTTGCTGCTGGCCAGCCACCGGCCTAGCGATCCGGCATTTCAGGATATTATGAATATCAAGCAAAATGCCAATCGCGCGGCGTCTTTGGTGCGGCAATTGCTGGCCTTTTCGCGGCGTCAAACTTTGCGTCCGCAGGTTTTGTCGCTTGGCGAGGTTCTGGCCAATCTGTCCATTTTGCTGGATCGTCTGTTGGGTGAGAAAGTGGAGCTGGATGTGGTTCATGGTCGGGATTTATGGCCGGTCAAAGCCGATTTGAACCAGCTTGAGCAAGTGATCGTGAATTTGGCGGTTAATGCCCGTGATGCCATGCCCGATGGTGGTCAATTGACCATTCAGACCCGCAATCTTGAAGAGGCGGAAGCGGCCAAGATGCCTTATAAGGTCTTGCAAGCGGCAGATTATGTCTTGTTGGAAGTGCTGGATAGCGGGACGGGCATTCCGGCAGAAATCCGTGAAAAGATTTTTGAACCTTTCTTCTCAACCAAGGATGTGGGCAAGGGCACTGGCCTTGGCTTGTCGACGGTTTATGGCATTGTCAAGCAAACCGGCGGTTTCATTTTCCTTGATAGTGAAATGGGCGAGGGGACGACTTTCCGTATTTTCCTGCCGCGCTATGAGCAAGAGGCAAAAGACGAGGTGCTGGAGCTGGAGGCTGAGGTGGATCTGCCGCCCGCAGCGCCGGAAACCGTGGAAGATTTAACCGGCAGTGCCACGATTATGCTGGTGGAAGATGAAGAAGCCGTGCGGGCCTTTGCTGCCCGTGCCTTGGCCTCTCGCGGCTATGTTGTGCATGAGGCGGGGTCTGGTGCCGAGGCGCTGGAGCTGATTGAGGAAATTGAAGAGGGCGTTGATCTGGTGGTGTCTGATGTTGTGATGCCAGAGATGGATGGCCCGACCATGTTGGGTGAATTGCGCAAAAAACGCCCGGATATCAAGGTGATTTTCATGTCCGGTTATGCGGAAGAAGCGTTCCGCAAGAATTTGCCGGAAAATGAAGAATTTGGTTTCCTGCCCAAGCCTTTCTCTTTGAAACAGCTTGCTGTGAAAATCAAAGAGATGCTTGATACTTAGGGTAAGAACTCAATCCTCTTGCCTTTTCAAACCCTCGTAGATGATGTCTGCGAGGGTTTTGTCATTCTTCTATTTTTTGTGCGGGTGCGACAATTTGCGCATTCTTTGGTATTCTCTGAAAGGTCAATGTTTTCAATGTTTTGTGATGCCTGTTTCAAGCTTTCCATTTTGTAAGGCAAAAGATGATGTTCAAGCTCATCTTAAGCTGTTAAGTCGTCTGCGATTTTGAGGGAAGCAGGACAATCTGCCAAAATGGTATCGAGTGAGACAATCTCCCTGATTAAACAGGCCTTGATCGGCTTTGGGCTGGTGGCTTTGGTTTTGTTGGCACAATTGCTTATGCATATGCGCGCTTTTGCCATTGATGTTGATATGCCAAGCGTGCGTATTGAGCCGCGCAGTTTTGCCTATCGGGTGCCGGGGGAATATCTGCAAGCCGGGCGGGCGGTGAATGGCCCGCTGGAACGTCGGTCTTTGTCTCATCCTTTGTATGTGATGCGCTATCAGGTCAGTGTGCGCGATTATGAGGCCTGTGTGCGTGATGGGGGCTGTTCTGCGCAATGGCAGGCTTATGGTCGGGCAGATGGCAAGATTGATGCGGGGCTTGGGCATGTGCCCGTTACTGGTGTGAGCCATGATGACGCCCTCTCTTATGCGCGTTGGGTGTCTGAAAAAACAGGTTTGCTCTGGCGTTTGCCAACCGATCTCGAATGGGCGGCCTTTGCGGCAGAGCGCTATTATGATGATGCGTATTTGCGTGATGGTCAGGGCGTGGATATGAAAATTTCCCTGCCCAGCAAAGCGCGACGCTATGGGCTTGATGCGGGGGAGTTGCCCGATGATGCTGACTATGATCCGATCCCGAAAAATCTGGGCAGTTTTGGTGAGAATTCTTTAGGCCTTTCTGATCTTTCCGGCAATATCTGGGAATGGACCTCCAGTTGCTATATGCGCTATCGGCAGGATGAAACGGGGCGCTTGCTTGAGAGTCAAAATCATTGCGGTGTTTATATTGTGCAAGGCAAGGTGCGGACCTATATGTCCGGCTTTATCCGGGATCCAAGCTCTGGTGGCTGTGCCGTTGGAGAGCCGCCGGATAATCTGGGTTTTCGCTTGGTGCGTGATGCGGCTGACAAAGATTGGAAAAGCCGTCTACAGGCCTTTTTTGCGCGTTAGGGGCAAATGCATCTTATTGTTGCTTTGGGTCCAGCATCTTCATGCTATTGATGATGGCAATTGTTCTGTGCCAAGCAAAGGATGCTGTGATGTCTGTTTCTCTTTATGACATTCCCATGAGTAGTTTTGTCTGGCTGTTGCTGCCTGCCTTGCCGGTTTTTTTGATGCTGTATGTTTGGCAGATGGAGTTGAGCAAGGCGCTGGCTGCTATGGGGCGGATGGTCTTGCAATTGCTGGCGATTGGTTATGTGCTGACTTATATTTTCTCCAGTCAGTCGCCTTTTCAGGTTGGCCTTGTTTTGATGGTTATGATCGGGGCTGCGACATGGATTAGCCTGAACCCGTTACAACAACCGGGATTTGCTCTTTATCGTTCTGCCCTGATTGCCATTGGGGTTGGGGGAACGGTGATTTTGGCCGTGGTTGTGATTGCGATTTTAAAGGCCGATCCCTGGTATGATCCTCGTTTGCTCATTCCCTTGGCCGGGATGATTTATGTTGTCAGTATGACGGCGATTTCGCAAAGTGCGGAACGGTTGGTGGCAGAATTAAAGGCAGGGGCGGCGTTTGATAAAGCGCGCAAGGCTGCGGCCAATGCGGCGATGATTCCAACCATCAATTCTCTGTTTGCTGTGGGGCTGGTGTCACTTCCCGGTATGATGACCGGGCAAATTTTATCCGGTGTCTCGCCTTTGATTGCGGTGAAATATCAGATTGTTGTGATGGTGATGAGCTTTTCGGCAACAGGCTTGGCAACGCTGATCTTTTTGTTGTTGGCAGGCTCTTCTCTTGAGAAGCAAGTGTCTGTTTGATTGCCTTTGAACAAGGTGATTATCGGAAAATATGTTTTTCCTGCTCCACCAGCCGATAGATATAATCGGAGACGGCGGTGATGCGTCCCAAGCGGCGAGTGCTTTCGTGATAGACCGCCCAATAGGCGCGCTGGATGGCGCGTTCTGGCATGATTTCGATCAGGTCCGGGTCTTCGCGAGCCATGAAGCCATGCAGGATGCCAATGCCCAGCCCCGCTTTTACCGCTTCTGTTTGGCCAAGTGCCGAGGCGCATTCAAATTGAGGGCGTTGGCCTTTCATCATATCGCTGGAATAATTGAGAGAAGGGCTGAAAAGCAGATCTTCTACATAACCGATCAGGCGATGGTGGCGTAAATCATCTCTGGTTTTGGGCATGCCGTGGTGTTTGATATAGCTTTTAGAGGCATAAAAGCCGAGGCTGTAATCAACCAGCTTTCTTGCGACAAGACGGCCATGGGTTGGTCGTTCCACGGTGATGACGATATCAGCCTCGCGACGATCGAGCGAAAAACTTTGCGGAACGGGGACAAGCTGGATGGTCAGGTCTGGATATTGGCTGAGCAGGGGATCAAGGCGAGAGGCGAGATAGGCAACGCCAAAGCCATCAGGCGCGCCGATGCGTACAATGCCTGAGACGCCGATATCGGTTTCGCCGATATTGGCATGGACGGCGACCATTTCCGCTTCCATGCGTTCGGCGGCCAATAAAAATTCCTCGCCTTCGGGTGTCAGCACACAGCCGGTTGTTCGACGGTCCAGCAATTTTGCTTTCAAGGCCTCTTCCAGCGCGTTGATGCGCCGGGCAATTGTTGCATGATTGACACCCAGCCGCCTTGCGGCCTGTAAAATCTGGCCAGCTCTTGCAACGGCCAGAAAAATGCGCACGTCATCCCAATTCATGGCGTCCTGTCCTTATCTATGATCCTTTGTACTATAAAATATGCACAACGGATATGACAATGCGGCTGTTGATTATTATTTTTGTTGAGGCAAAATGTCGGGCAAAGGCACATATAGGATGCCCGCGCATAAGGGCATATTTTGGAGGATATTATGACGGACGTGATTGGTCATTTCATCAATGGCGCGCATGTAGAGGGCACATCGGGTCGTTTTGCGGATGTGTACAATCCGGCTACCGGTGAGGTGCAGGCCAAGGTTGCTTTGGCGACGAAGGATGAGTTGGATGCAGCGGTTGCTGCGGCCGCCAAGGCGCAACCTGCATGGGCTGCTCAAAATCCGCAAAAACGTGCTCGTGTGATGATGAAGTTCGTCAGCTTGCTGAACCGTGATATGGACAAGCTGGCTGAAAAGCTGTCTTCCGAGCATGGCAAAACATTTGTCGATGCCAAGGGCGATGTTCAGCGCGGTCTGGAAGTGATTGAGGTTTGCTGTGGTGCGCCGCATATGCTCAAAGGCGAATTTACCGACAGTGCCGGGCCGGGCATTGATATGTATTCCATGCGTCAGGCTTTGGGCGTTGTTGCCGGTATCACACCGTTTAACTTCCCGGCGATGATTCCGCTTTGGAAATTGGGCCCTGCTTTGGTGTGTGGCAATGCCATGATCATGAAGCCATCCGAGCGTGACCCTTCTGTGCCTTTGATGCTGGCTGAATTGCTGAAAGAAGCAGGTCTTCCTGACGGGGTTTTGCAGGTGGTCAATGGCGACAAGGAAAGCGTTGATGCGATCCTTGATAATGAGACCATTCAGGCCGTTGGCTTTGTTGGTTCGACCCCGATTGCCCATTATATTTATCATCGTGCCGCAGAGAATGGCAAACGCGCTCAATGCTTTGGCGGTGCGAAAAACCATATGATCATCATGCCGGATGCGGATCTGGATCAGGCGGCAGATGCTCTGGTTGGTGCCGGTTATGGCGCGGCTGGCGAGCGCTGCATGGCGATTTCTGTGGCTGTGCCCGTTGGTGAAGAGACTGCCAACAAGCTGGTTGAAAAGCTGGTGCCACGCATTGAGAAGCTTAAAGTTGGTCCTTATACCGCTGGCGATGATGTGGATTATGGTCCGGTTGTTACAGCCGCTGCCAAAGACAATATTCTGCGTCTGGTCGAAACTGGCGTTGAGCAGGGGGCCGAGTTGGTGGTTGATGGTCGCGACTTCTCGCTGCAAGGCTATGAAAATGGCTTTTTTGTCGGGCCGCATTTGTTCGACAAAGTCACCACGGATATGGATATTTACAAGACCGAGATTTTTGGTCCTGTTCTGTCTTGCGTGCGGGCCAAGACCTATGAAGAGGCCATTGGCTATGCCATGGATCATGAATATGGCAATGGCACTGCGATCTTTACCCGTGATGGCGATACCGCACGCGATTTTGCCAACCGGATCAATATCGGCATGGTGGGCATCAATGTGCCAATTCCTGTGCCGCTTGCTTACCATACCTTTGGTGGCTGGAAGAAATCCGGCTTTGGCGATTTGAACCAGCATGGTCCTGATGCCTTCAAATTCTATACCCGCACCAAGACTGTCACGGCCCGCTGGCCATCTGGCATTAAAGAAGGCGGCGAATTTTCTATCCCTGTGATGGAATAGAGGTCAAAAAATCATTGTCCACATTGTCTGGATGATTATATGGGTCGCATCTGTTTTCGATGCGGCCCTTTTTGATTTCTTTACCTTGTTGTCTGTGGCCTGATTTTAGCGGTTCGAAACTTATCCTTTCGACTGGTATTTGTCGGGGTGAGCTTTTATTGTTGCACCCAATCGTTTTCAGGATTTACCAGTAGGCAGGCTCGTCATGTCGCACGACATTTCCCCCCGTTTTTTTGTGTTTGGGGGGGCTCATATGGATCAAATCGGGCGATCAACCAAACGGTTCGAGCCGGGACAGTCCAATCCGGGGGCTTTGACGCGCAATCCCGGTGGCGTTGCAGGCAATATTGCCCGTGGCTTGGCCAAACTGGATTGGCCGGTGATGCTTTCGACCATTTTGGGCGATGATGCGGATGGGGCTTTTGTGCGCTCATCCCTGCAATCGGTTGATATTGATATCAGCCTGATCTGGACCCATCCAGATAAGCCAACCGCCACTTATACGGCTTTGGAAGAGCCAAATGGGGCTTTGATTGGTGGTTTGGCGGCCATGCAGATTTATGATCATTATCCGCTGTCGCAGATTGAGGCTTGTTTGCAGGTTTTGCCAGCAGACTGTCAGATTGTGGCAGATACCAATTTGTCCCAAGAGGCATTGGTGGCTTTGGCCAAGGACAAGGGCGCGCGCTCTTTGGCGGTTTGTGCGGTGTCCGGCCCCAAGGCCAATCGGGTTGCTGCCTGTCTTGATCAGGTGGATTTGCTATTTTGCAATGATGCAGAGGCGGCCATTTTGGCCGAGGAATATGCTGATCTTGATGCCTTGCCAGCGATTTTGCAGGATTTGGGGGTGAAAGCCGGGGTGATTACGCGCGGCTCCAAGGGCATTTCGATTTGGCAGGGACATGAGATTTGGGCCTTGCCTGCGCCGCCGGTTCGGGTGCGCTCGACCAATGGCGCGGGGGATTGTCTTGCCGCTTGCCTGTTGCATGGTTTGGCTTTGAGCGGTGATTTGCGGCAGGCAGCCCGCTATGGCTTGGCCGGTGCCAGCCTTGCTTTGATGAGCGAACAGGCCATTCCCGATATGCTCTCGCGCGCCATGCTGGATAATTGTCTCGTATAATGATCGTCTATGGCCCTTTTCAAGAAATCTGAATAGAAACAACAAGAAGAAGAATACGCTTATGTCTGAAACTCTTTCCTCTTTGCCTCTTGTCTATAGTGCGCAAGTGAAAGCGGCTATGGAGGCTGGTCAGGCCGTTGTCGCGCTGGAATCCACCATCATTACCCATGGTATGCCTTATCCTGCCAATGTTGAAACGGCTGTTGCGGTGGAAGAGATCATTCGCAGCGAAGGGGCTGTGCCTGCCACAATTGCGATTTTGGATGGGGTGATTCATGTGGGTCTTGAAAAAGACCAGCTGGAAGCTTTGGCCAAACAGAGGGATGTGATGAAATTGTCGCGGGCTGATTTGGCCTTTGCCTTGGCAACCGGGCGCACTGGCTCGACCACGGTTGCTGCGACGATGATTTGTGCACATCGGGCTGGCATTGCTGTTTTTGCCACTGGTGGTGTTGGCGGTGTGCATCGCGGGGCCGAAGAGACGTTTGATATTTCTGCGGATTTGCAGGAATTGGGGCAGACGCCTGTGATTGTGGTCTCTGCCGGTGTGAAAGCCTTACTGGATATCCCTAAAACGCTGGAAGTGCTTGAAACCCTCGGGGTGCCGGTTGTTGGCTTTGAAACGGATGAATTTCCGGCCTTTTGGTCGCGCCAGAGCGGGATTCCTTGTCCTTTGCGGCTGGATGATGCGGCCAAGATTGCCAAATTTCACACAATGCGTCAGGCCCTTGGGCTGGAGGGTGGCATGATGGTTGCCAATCCGGTGCCTGAGGGGGATGAAATTCCGCGCAATGAGATGGAAACGGATATTCTGGAAGCCATTGATGAGGCCAATCGGCGCAATGTGACCGCCAAGGATGTCACGCCCTTTGTGTTGTCGCGCATTGCAGAGCAAACCAGTGGTCGCAGTCTTGAGACCAATATTGCCTTGGTCAAGAATAATGCCTGCCTTGCGGCCAAGGTTGCCAAAGCGCTTTGATAATAGATTGTTTGGGGCTTTTTTTAACTTAAGCCTAAGCATGATGGTTGATCTCTTGCCTATCCGGTCCATTTGTTGCTAGGCTTTGCAAACAAGTGGACCGGATAGGCATTTTCTTTTGCCTTCTTATCCGGTGGCTTTGAAAATTGAACCGGGCGGCGGGCCTCGGGGAGATTTTGGGAGATTTGCCCGCTGGAGGATGATGCATGGCACCTATTTCCTATCAAGGCCCCAGAGCCAAAGGCAAGGGACGGGACAGTCATTCCCAGACTTCCAAGCTGGCCTATGAGAAAGTGCAATCACAAACCACGGTTGCCCATATTCTGGCGGATAAAGGTGTGGCGGTTTATACAATCACCGAAACCACGTCTATTGCTGCGGCTTGTGCGGATCTTTCTGTTAAACGCATTGGTGTTTTGCCGGTGATTGACAGCAAGGGAGCCTTGGTTGGTGTCTTGTCTGAGCGCGATATCATTCGTGCGATGTCTGGTTGTGATGGGGAAGAGGGGGTTCGTGCCCTGATGGCCGATCAGGTTCAGACGATTATGACGCCATCGCCCATTACCTGCACGGCAGAGGATAAAGTCAGTTCGATTATGGAGACGATGACTGAAAAACGCTTCCGCCATATGCCTGTCATGCAAGGGGATATGTTGTGTGGCTTGGTTTCTATTACAGATTTGGTCAATAGCCGTTTGACGGAACTGGAGCTTGAAACGCTCAAGATCAAGCAATTGATGGTTGGATAATTTCTTCCTCTTTTCTGACAAGATTGAAGGCTCCTTCGGGGGCCTTTTTTATGCGTTGAAGAGCTTTGGTGCCGTAATTTTGCGCTATGGGATCCTGTTGTTGCCTGTCATAAAAAAGTGGGAGGAAGGATCATGTTGAAAAAAGAAGCCACATATGAGCAAAGCCGTGCCGGTTTTCGTTGGCAGGTGCCAGAGCGCTATAATATTGGCGTGGATATTTGCGATAAATGGGCCGACCGTGAGCCGGATCGGATTGCGCTTATTGATGTTGAAGAGGATTTGCGCAGCACTCCGCTTAGCTTTGGTGCGCTGAAGGCCCGCTCCAATCAATTGGCCAATGCTCTTTGTGCCTATGGCATTCAGGGCAAGGGAGACAAGCTTGCATTGGACGGCGATGATGCGATTGGTGATCGGATCGGGGTGTTGCTGCCCCAGAGCATTGAAACGGCGCTGGCGCATATTGCGGCTTTAAAAATGGGATGTGTTTCCATTCCTTTGTTCACCTTGTTTGGTGAGGAGGCCTTGCGGCATCGTTTGCAAGATTCTGGTGCCAGACTTGTGGTGACCAATCGTGAAGGCGCGATAAAATTATCTGCTCTGCGTCAGCATTTGCCGCAGCTTGAGCTGGTTTTGAGCATTGATGGCGCGCAAGAGGGTGCTGAGTGTTTTTTCAGTTTTTGTCAGGGGCAAAGTGAAGATTTTACGCCATTTGACAGTCATTGTGATGATCCGGCCTTGCTGATTTATACCTCTGGCACCACGGGCAATCCCAAAGGGGCGCTTCATGCGCATCGGGTCTTGTTGGGGCATTTGCCCGGTGTTGAAATGAGCCATGACTTTTTCCCAAAAGAGGGAGATAAAATCTGGACACCGGCAGACTGGGCCTGGATTGGTGGTTTGCTGGATGTGTTGATGCCGTCCTTGCATCATGGAGTGCCGGTTGTGGCGCGGCGGTTTGCCAAATTTACCGGCGAGGCGGCGCTGGATCTGATCAAGGCGCAGGCCATTCAAAATGCTTTTTTGCCGCCAACCGCCCTTAAAATGATGCGGCAAGTGGCTGATGCATCCAAATGGGACATTGATATGCGCTCGGTTGCCTCTGGCGGGGAGAGCCTTGGTACAGAATTGATTGCGTGGGGCAAGCAGGTGCTTGGAGCCACCATCAATGAATTTTACGGGCAAACAGAATGCAATATGATTGTCTCTTCCTGTGCGGATGTTGGGCTGACGCGCCCCAGTTCCATGGGCAAAGCGGTGCCGGGACATGAGGTTGCGGTGATTGATGAGACGACAGGCAGGCGTCTTGAGGCCGGACAAGAGGGAGGCATTGCGGTTCTCTCGCCAGATCCCGTTATGTTTTTGCGCTATTGGAACAATGCTGAAGCCACAGAAGAGAAATTTGTGCAAGGGCCTGAGGGACGATGGTTGTTGACCGGAGATCGTGGCCTTTGTGACAGTGATGGCTATCTGCGTTTCATTGGGCGTGATGATGATGTGATTGGCTCTGCTGGCTATCGCATTGGGCCGGGGGAAGTGGAAGATTGCCTTTTGCGCCATCCTGCGGTGCAGTTTGCCGGGGTTGTTGGAAAGCCTGATGCGTTGCGTGGTGCGGTTGTTGCGGCCTATATCAAACTGGCTGATGGCTATGAGGCCGGTGATGAATTGGCGCGTGAGATTGCGCTTTTCGTCAAATCCCGTCTGGCTGCTCATGAATATCCGCGTGTGGTGCGTTTCATTGAAGACATGCCCATGACTACAACCGGGAAAATCATTCGGGGTCAATTGCGTGATATGGCCCGTTTTGAGGCGGAAAATGCATCTGACTAAGCCTGTCGCGCGTCTAATGAAATATTAAGGAGGGCTGCCCATAATGCAGGATTGAATTATGTTGTATTCTTGTATTTGATGGGGTTTTGCCTTGTTGCATTCCACAATGATTGCGCAGGATTTTCGCTTGCAATGTTTAAGCTCATTGCAGGAAATGGAGGCAATTTCCGAGCCTTGGCAGGCCTTGGAAAATAGTCTGGCTGACGGGCTTCATATTTTTCAGACCTATCATTGGTGCAAGATTTGGGCGGATCATTTTATTGCGCAGAATAAGGGTTTCCAATTGGCGCTTTATGCCGGTTGGGATGGCGATGAGCTTAGTTTTGTCTGTCCTTTGGTGATGCGCCGTCATGGTCCTTTACGCATTGGCCATTGGGTGGGAGAGCCGTTTACGCAATATGGCACGGCTTTGGTCAAACAAGATGGCAGACAAGATGAGCGGCTTGCCTTATTTTGGTCAGAGCTTGGCAAAGCCAAAGTGATGGATGCGGTTTGGTTTCGTTATATCCGTCAGGATAGCTGCCTGGCGTCCTATCTTTGCGACAAAGCGGCTCTTTTGAAACAGGAGCAGGCTTGTAGTCTTGGGCTGTCGGCTTTTTCCAATTGGGACGAAATGGAACAATGGTTTCGGGACCGGCATTCGAAAACCACGCGCCGCAATCGCGCCCGCAATAATCGGCGTCTTCTGGAATTGGGCACAATTGAAGTGCGCCGATTGGAAAAATCTCAAGATCTGCAACAGGCTTTGGATGACGTGCTGGTCTTTAAGGCAAAATGGCTTGAAGAATCTGGTTTGCGCAGCTCCACTTTTGCAGATGAAGACAGTATTTCGGTTCTGCGCTCCCTGATTGAAAATGACCACCCCAATTCTGCCTGCCGGTTTTATGGCCTTTATCTGGATGGCAAAGCGATTGCCTATGATATTGGCTTCACATCTTTTGGCCGCTTTTTGGGCAATGTCGGTGCCTTTCATCCAGACTATAAATCCTATAGTCCGGGTATCTATTTGATGCAGGCGGTTATGCTGGATCTGGAGCAGAGCGGCTTTGAGCGCTTTGATTTGATGTCGCCGGTTTATGAGTATAAAGCCAGATGGTGCAAGGATCTGGATGATATTATGGATTATGGCTTGGCCCTGAATTGGCGTGGTCAGCTTTATGTCAATGGCTATTTGATGCGGGTGCGGCCTTTGCTCAAATCCACGCTGGATCATATGCCAGCAGGTCTTCAGGCTTTTATACAGCGCTTTAAGCGATAGATGTGCAACGAGGCTGTTGGTTGTTATTTTAGGAAGTATTTCAAAGGGCTGTCTGTTTCAGCCCTTTTTTATTCCGCTGCTATTGTTTTTGGATGCTCGTTCATGGCCCAGCCCCATGTTGCCCAAAGGGATTGGATATAAAGCACGATATAGAGCAGATTTAGCGGTAGGAACCATTCATTGGCGAAGGTCATATTGCTGGCAATCAGATAAATGATGACGCTTTTGGTCAGGGTCAAAAGCAGGGCAATGGCAAAGGCTTTTGGCAAAAGCTTTGCGCCATACAGAACCGTTTTGTGATATTCAGGCACCAGTTTGAGCGCAAAGACCATAGGCAGCATTGCGAAGAAATGATAGCCAGCTTCGATATTGTCTCCCAACAGGTCCGGCTTGATGTTCAAGATCACAATCAGGCAGCCATAGGCCAGACTGGAGGAGAGAATGAGGCCGATTTCCAGCTTTAGCTGATTGGCCAGCGAGCGAATGCGCTTGGTGTCCTTGATGAAAAATTTGGCCACCAGCGGGAAAATGCTGCGTATGGGTTCGTTGATCACATAGATGATCCGCATGGACAGGCTGTAAATGCCCGCAGCAGCCGGGCCGGCAAATGTCAGGACCAGCAATTTGTCCAGTTCCATCTGTATGGATTGGACAAAATTGACGCCTTCCTGTGTGAAGGCTTCCTTTAATCCATCGCGAAAAGACGACAGGCTGAAGCTGATTTCCATTTTGGGTATGAAGAAGCAGGCAATCAGCAAGGCGCATATATTGGCCTGTAGGAAATAGCTGGACCAATTAGAGAGCGTTTGATCTGCGATATTGCTGAAAAGGACAATGGCTATCAGGCGTGGCAAGATGGAGCTGATATTGACCAAGGCGGCGATGCCATAGCGGTTTCGGGCGATATTGAGGTGATAGATGGCATCAAGCAAGCGCATCAATATGGCTTCAGCGACAATGATGCTGAGCACAATATCCAGACTGGTATAGTGGGCAAAGAAGATCAGATAGAGGCCATAGGCCATGGTAAGGGTGACTGGCATCCAGAGTATGGCATAGAGGATCAGGCCGCCAGCATAATTGGCGGCTTCTTTGCTCTCTTCTGTCTGGGCACGAAAGGTTGGTGCCAGAAAGCCAAAGGTGCTGCCATTGGAGATGATCAGCGCACTGGCCAGAATGGAAACAAACAGGCCATAATCTTCCAAAGGTAATATATTTACCAAGAGAAGAAAATAAATCAGAGCTGCCACCATGCGCGTTCCTGTTCCGCCCAGAATCAGGAAATAGGCTTGGGATTTTTGCCAGATATGGCGCAGTTTCTGATAGTTGTTCATTGTTTTTTTCATTATTTGGGCGCAGATTTGCGCCAATTTTGTCGCGGGTAACGAGATTTTAAAGGGCAGTTCTTAATAAGGAGCTAGAGTTTTTTCTTAAAGAAGGGTTACCATGCGGATTAGCGCAATCATTCCGGTCAAGAATGGGGCTCCCTTCATTGAAGGGGCGCTGGACAGTCTGTGCCGTCAGGGCGATCTGGTCGGAGAGATCATTGTTGTCAATAATGATTCCAGCGATGAGACCGAGCAAATTGTTGCCGCTTATCCTGATGCGCGTGTGCGGCAGATATTCAGCGATATTCCCAATTTGCCCTTGAGCCGCAATCTTGGTGCGGAGCAGGCAAGGGGTGATTATCTTTACTTTCTGGATGCCGATGATCGGGTTTTTGATGGCTCTTTGAAAAAATTCTATGATATTGCCGAGCAAAACCCTGCTTATGGTGTCATCTATGGCGATTATTGTCGGTTGGATGTTGAGGGCAATGTGATTGGTGATCGCAGTCGCCTGCCCAAGGGGCGTAAGCCGTCTGGGGATGTGCTTGAGGCCTTTTTGACTGGCAACAAGATGATTGTCGGGGCGCAATTGGTGCGTCGGTCCAGTTTTGAGCAAGTTGGCCGTTTCAACCCAGATCTTGCCTTTGCTGAGGATTGGGATTTGTGGTGCCGTATGGCCGGGCAATGCCAGTTTTTGTTTGTGCCTGATCTGGTGGTGCTGGGCTATACCATGCAGCCATCAAGCATGAGTCATTATCAGACCATTCCTTATGAAAAATTTGAGCCGGTTCTGGATGCGATTTTTTCTCATGCCCAGCAGCATCTTGAGAGGCCTGATGACTTGGATCTTGTCGATTTGCGGCGACAGGCAGAGGGCAATTGTCAGGCTTATATCTGTACGGAAGCCGTGCGCATGGGTGCTCATGGAGATGCTTTTGTCGCTTATCTCAAGGCATTGGCCCATGATCCGGCGCGTTTTTTGAAGACATCGGCCAAATATGTTGGGGCTTATTTGGGCTTGTAATGGCTCTTTGGCGGTGCTGTTTCTTCTGACTTGCCGTCTTTTTGCGCGAATAGCGCTTTGTTCCGATTATGATTAATGAAACATTTAGATCGCTCGTTGATAGTGGGGGCGAGAGCCTTTGTTGATTTGTTTTGCTACGCTTAAAAGCCTCTGCACGGATCAAAAGAATTAAGGCAAGAGATTGTCATGACTTGAGTTATCGTGTGATGTGGAAACAGACATATGGTGGTGATTTTGCAACCCGGCCAGAGAGGGCCGGGCAGGGGGGCGCTTTGTCTGCTCCCATGCAAAATGCAACAATGATGTCTGGATCAGCCCCTAAAATGGGCTTTTTGTCTCGTCCTTGGAACCAGGTTGTTGTGTCGCTGGTTTGCTGGTTTCCGCTTTGTTTGCCGTTTCTTTGGTTGTCCGGTCTGACGCTGTTCTGGGTTTTGGCTCTGCTGTGTCTTTGGAGTTTTTCGTGGCAGAGATGGAGCGCTGTTGAAGGGGCTTTTGCGCTGACCGCTCTGAGCCTGCTGTTGGGGCTGATCATGGGGCAGGTGATCGGATTTCAGTCAGACTGGGTGATGAGTTCCATTTATCATCTTATCCATTGGGCCATTTTGCTGGCCTTTATGAATATTGCGCTTGTGATTGGATGCTCAGATCAAAGCGAGGGTTTGCTCAATAAATTATCCGTTGCGTCCCTGCTTTCTTTCCTGCTTTTGGTGTTTTTTACGATCAGTGTGTTGGTGATTGTGAAAGTGCAGCCCGGTGAGATTGTCTTTCCCAGCCTTGTGGTGGGGCGGCTTTTTCCCGGCCTTGATATGCTCAGTGGCTTTATGACGGTGACTTTTGCACAAATCAGCCCGGAATCTGCCGGATCGGAATTGCGCTTTCTGGGCTATGGGCTTTGGACATCTGAAGGGGCTTATCTGGCGGTTGTGCTTGGTTTGCTTGCCATGATGGCGGCCTATAAAAAGGTTGGTTGGTCTGGCATTGTTGCGCTTGAAATTGGCGTTTTGTTTGTTGTGGCAATGACCGCCAGTCGCACGACCATATTGGCTTATGTGCTGTCCATGGGGGCATGGACCTTGTTAATGGCGCGCTATTGGCGTTTGGCGATTGCGCTCAGTTTGCCCTTGTTGGTGGCAGGTTTCATTTTCTTTTTGGCTTTTGGTCTGGATTATCTGGTGCTGGCCTTTAACAAAGCCAATGAATTGCGTGCGGCCTCTTCTGGTACGCGCTTTGCCTCTTATCGATTGGCCATTGAAATGACTATGGATCATAATCCGGTCACTGGCCTTGGTTATACGCCGCGCATTCTTGAATATATTCATGTGCCGATCGGATCGCATTCCAGTTGGACCTCGATCTTCATTCGCGGTGGCTTTATCGGGCTTGCCTGTTTTGCTGCGGTTTATCTGTTGCTTAGCCGCGATATGGTGCGCTCTTGTGCCTTTATCTATAAAGCGTCGTCGCGTTTGCCTTTCACGCGTTTGTTGCCCGATATCGTGTTTGGACGCGCCGTGTTTGTCACGCTTCTTTGGTGGTTGACAGAAGATCTGGATGGGCCTGCGGCTGGCGTTGCATTTTCCGGTTTGGTGATTGGCCTGTTTGTTGGCCGTTATTCCAGACATGGTCGCCAATGGATGGTGGCCAACAAGACTTTATCTTCCAGCGCTGCCACGCCTTTGCGATGGCGCTGATTGGGAGATGTTTAAAATGATCATGTTGATGAGACTTGTACTATGAAACACCGCGATACTTCTTCTGCCAATATGGTATCTGATCAGGCAGGGCGGCTGGGGAATGAGACTATGGGACAGTTGAGCTTGCTTGATATTCTATCGATCATTTGGCGCCGCAAGATTTTTGTGATTGTCGGTGGTGTGGCGGGCCTTGTGCTTGTTGTGTTATTCACGGCAGGTCTTGCGCCCAAATATGTCTCGGAATCCGCTGTTCTGGTGGATTTGCGGCGTTTGGAAGTCTCGAAAAATGGTCTGATCCCCAATGTGCCGCCGTCTGCTTTGGAGACGCTTGTTAAATCCGAGCGCAGCTTGCTGACCTCCAACAGTGTTTTGCTGAAAGTGGTGGACAAGCATGAGCTGCAAAATGATCCTGAATTTGGCGGCTCTTCCGGTGCAGGGCTGGTTATGAGTGTGCTGAAAGGCGGGCTGGGTCTTGGCGGTACTGGCGATGGGGCAAGTGATCGCAGAGTGGCGGCTGCTGCCAAATTGAGCAAGGCTTTGACTGTGATTGTGAAGAAAGATACCGTTGTTTTGACGGTTGCTTTATCCAGTCGCGATGCAGCCAAAGCGCAAAAGCTGAACCGGTCTTTGATCGAAGCCTATCTGGCAGAGCGCCAGCAAAATGCTGTGGCGTCGGTCAACCGGGTTGTCGAGACATTGGAAGCCCAGCTGAACGGGCAGGCGCGGGCCGTGGCGCAAGCTGAGGATGCGGTTGAGAGTTATAAGATCAAAAATAATATTGTTGATGCCAATGGCCAGTTGAACAGTGATTTGCAGGTGACCACCATCACCAATCAGCTCAATGCTGCGCAATTGGCGGCAACGCAAGCGCAATCGCGTTATGAGCAGGTTCGGGATTTGATCCGCCTTGGCAAGGTTGAGGCGGCGGGGAGCAATCTTTTGGCGTCTGATTTGCTGTCCAGTTTGCGCAGTCGGTTGCTGCAAGCAAAGGATCAGCGCTCTATTTTGCAAGCAACGCTGCAATCTGCCCATCCGTCCATGGTTGAGATCAATACCCGGATTACCTCTTTGAAAAATGCCTTACAGACAGAGGCGCGTGACGTGCTGAAGGTGATTGAGCAGGATTTGAAACGGGCGCGCAAGGTTGAGGCCAATTTGAAAAAGGAATTGGCGCAATTGCAGCAACAAACGGGGCATTTGAAGAAAAGCCTTGTGCCTTTGCGTGAGTTGGAGCGCAAGGCAGAGGCTGCGCGTTCGGTTTATGTCTCGACCCTGACACGGATTCGCGAAATTCGCGCGCAACAAGGGGTGAATGATTCCAATGTTAGAGTGATTTCCGAAGCCTCCTTGCCGCTTAAAAATCAGCGTATTTCGCGCAGTTTGCTGGCGATGCTTGGTGCCGCTTTCGGTGGCACGATTGGGGCTTTCATTGCCTTCTTCACTGCGCCTGTGCGCGGCGTTGTTGCGCCGGAAGCCGGGCCTGTGCGGCAAGCTGAACAGGTGCAATCCATGACCGGTTTGCCCGTTTTGGGCCATGTGCCTTCTGTGATGCCTATCCGTGGCAGGGGGCGCTCTGCAAGACGTGCTTCTGGCGGGGTGATTGCGGATCTTGTTGGTTTGTCTGGCTCCTCTGTGGCGTCTCGTGGTGTTTTGTCCAATCTTTATAATCAGTTGCGTGCTTTTGATGATGGCTTTTCTGATGAAGAGGCGCAGAGTGATGTTGTGCTGATGCTGACATTGGATGATGTCTGTCAGAGCGAGATTTACAGCGCCAATCTTGCCGCTATGGCTCATGATCAGGGCGATGATGTGCTCTATGTGGACGGTACGGGCGATCGTGCTGGTTTGCTGCGCTCTTATCTATCGGCTCCTAAAAGCAATATTCACCCTTTGCATGAGGGCGGGCGCTCGTCCGGGCATTTGGGTCGTTTGATGGAAGGTGGCTTGTCTCATGGTGATGAGGCGATTGATTTTCTGTCTCTGTCTGCTCCGCAAGGCAGACAGTCTCATTCGCTAGAATCTCTGGCCTTGCAGCTTGATGATCATATTGATGATTATGATTTTGTTCTTCTGGATGGTGGGGCTTTGTTTGAGCAGCCTGCCTTGAATGTTTTAAGCTATTTTGCCGATCATATCATTTTGCTGGTACAAGAGCAGCAGACCGATTTCGATGCGCTGGATCGGGCTTATCAGCGTCTGGGCGAAGCGCGGGATAAGGTGGTAGGCTGTCTTTATATTGAGGGTCGTGGCCTTGCTACCAAAAAGCAACGGCCTTTGGAGGAGGCAGATCTTCCGCTTTCTTATGTTGCATGGGATGAAGAGCAAAGCTCGGTTGCAAATCCGTTTGTGAAAGGACGGTCGCGTCGGCGGTCTTATGGATAAAATGATGGAACAGGCAGAGCCAATCACCCTTTTGCATGGCAGAAAACAAACTTTGATTGCAAAGGCCGATCGTTTTTTAACGCGCTATTATCGCCCCCGTCTTTTGCCTTTGCGCTTTGATCGGGCGGTGGTCAGTTTTTCCTTTGATGATATTCCTGACAATGCGGCCAGCAATGGGGCGCGTTTGTTGGAAGAAGCAGGGGTGCGTGGCAGTTTTTATGTTGCTTCCAAGCTTTGTTCGCGCTCTTTCCGCCATGATGTTTTTGCTAGTCGCAAAATGGTTGCCGATCTGGCGGCCAAAGGTCATGAGATTGGCTGTCATACTTATTCCCATGCTGACAGTCAGCGTTTGAGTGCAAAAGACTTTTCGCAAGAAGTGGATGAGAATGAAGCATCGCTTTGCAAGCTTCGTGTGCGCGATGCCTATAGTTCTCATGCCTATCCCTATGGCAGTGTTGGTTTGGTGCAAAAGCATCGGTCAGTGCGTCATTTTGCGGCGTGTCGCAGTGTTTGGCCGGGTCTGAATGATGGCGAGATTGACATGATGCAATTGCGGGCCGTGCCGCTCTATGATTGTCTTTATAGCCCGGCTGAGATTAACGACATGATTGATGAGGCCGTGGCCAAGAAGGCGTGGCTGATTTTCTACACCCATGATGTTCAGGATCAGCCAAGCGAGCAGGGAACCTCTTGTGCGCTTTTTGCGCAGAGTGTGGCCAAGGCGCAAGAGCTGGGGGCCGATATTTTGACCATACAGGCAGCGAGCAAACGGCTTTATGAGGCGGCAGGCTTTTCCTTTAGCCCGTATAGAGGCATGGAGCGCCTGTCATGACGCGATCAGCCTTTTGTCTGTCTTTGCTCCTATGCGGATTGCTGATTTTGGGTGATGGGCAGGCAAAAGCGCAAGCTGGCTCAGTTCAGCCCTATAGTGATGATCCGAAGCTTTTGGGGCAAGAGGACTGGCAGCTGGTTTTTTCTGATGATTTTGATGCGCCTTTGTTGGATCGAAGCAAATGGGCAACATGTTATTGGTGGGCCGATGAGAGCTGTACCAATAGTGGCAATAAGGAATTGCAGCTTTATCATGCAGACGGGATTGGTTTTGAAGAGGGAGCGTTGCGCCTTCGGGCCTCTCATGCGGCTTTGAAGGGGCCAAAAGGGCGCTTTTATCCCTATCAATCGGGCATTGTGACCACAGCGCGGACCTATTCCGAGAGCAAGGATGCGTTTCGGTTTTCCTTTCGTTATGGCTATGCCGAAATCAGAGCCAAATTGCCGGCCGGTAAAGGGATTTGGCCCGCTTTTTGGTTGCTTCCTGCGGACTTGAAAGAGCGCCCTGAAATTGACGTGATGGAAATGCTGGGGGACAGTTCGCATTTGCTGCGCATGCATATGCATTATGTGACCAAGGTGGGGAAGAAGAAAAGCACCGGTCAAACGCTGGATGTTGGTGATATGGGATCAGGCTGGCATCGCTTTGCGATTATGTGGGATGAGACCAAGCTGGTCTGGCTGTTTGATGGCAAGGAGCAATGGCGGATTGACGACCCGGCAATCATTCCAGATGTGCCGATGTATTTGTTGCTCAATTTGGCTGTGGGGGGCGAGTGGCCGGGCTTTCCTGACGAGAAAACCCGTTTTCCGGCGGATTATCTGATTGATTATGTGCGGGTCTGGCAGCGTTAAAGGCCTTCTTGCGGCTCAATCAAGAGGGTCTTTAAACTCGCTGTCCAGTTTTTTGGCAAGGGCATTGGCTTGCGGCTTTGGCGCTCAACATAGACATGGACAAAGCGCCCTTGTGCTGCGGCTGTGTTTTGGCCTTGTTTAAAGAGAGCGACCCGATAAATGACAGAGCTGGAGCCGATATGCTCTATTGAGATGCCTGCCTCTATTTTATCGGGAAAGGCCAATTCCGCAAAATAGTGACAGCCGGTTTCTACCACCAGTCCAATTTGTGATCCCTGATGCATATCCAGCAAACCTTGTTCCACCAGCCATGTGTTAACGGCTGTGTCAAACAGGGCATAGTGAATGACATTGTTCATATGGCCATAGATGTCATTGTCTGCCCAGCGGGTTTGCAGCGGCTGAAAAACTGAAAAGAGATTGCGATCATAAGGTGTTGGGCGGGGCATAGCGGGCTGTCTTTGCTTGGTTGGTCTTGTTTGTCCTGATTTTATGGATGCTGTTGACAGGATCAAGCAAAAGGCCGCCCGATTGGGGCGACCTTAGGTGGGGGACGTGTCTCTTTTGTTATTGTTTAGGAGCCACGGACATTCTGGGTTTGCTGTCCCAGTCCTTCAATGCCCAATGTCACGGTTTCGCCGCCATGCAAATAGACTTGCGGATTTTGGCCCATGCCAACGCCCGGAGGGGTGCCGGTGGAAATGATATCTCCCGGTTGCAAGCTCATGAATTGGCTGCAATAGGCAATGAGATGGGGGATTTTATAGACCATGGTTGATGTGGAGCCATCTTGATAGCGTTTGCCATCGACATCGAGCCACATTTTCAGATTGTCAAAATCGCCGACTTCATCGGGAGTGACCAGCCATGGACCGATGGGGCCAAAGGTATCGCAGCCTTTGCCTTTATCCCATGTGCCGGACCGCTCGATCTGAAATTCACGCTCTGATACATCATTGATGACGCAAAAGCCTGCAATATGGGACAGGGCGTTGCTTTCCTCAATATAGCTGCCGCCTTTGCCAATGATGACGCCCAATTCAACTTCCCAGTCTGTTTTGGTGGAGTTGCGAGGGACTTGAATGTCATCGTCAGGACCGGTAATGGCAGAGGTCCATTTGTTGAAAATGACCGGCTCTGGCGGAATTTGCATACCGGCTTCGGCGGCATGGTCGGCATAATTCAGGCCAATGCAAATAAATTTTCCAACATTGCCGACACAAGGACCAAGACGCAGGCTTTTTTGTGCTTCTCCTTCAACAAGGGGCAGGTTTTGTGGGTCCAGCTCTGCCAGTTTTTGCAGGGATGAGGGCAAAAGCGCAGCTCCTGACAGATCTTTGATGTGATCCGAGAGATCCCTGACATTGCCTTT
>JAOXSG010000661.1 GCA_025800105.1 Cohaesibacter sp.
AGACAAAATGCAGCTGGTAATGCAGATGAAGGAGGATTGATGATAGATGATGTTAATGAAAATTACAATAAAGGTTTTGCCGCAAGAAAAGTACTTTTGGGAGCATCGGCTGAAGTAAATTGTGAAATTCCTCTTAACAGATATTCCTTCTTTGAGGAATTACAGGATAAACTTCTCCCCAATGTCAGAATTGAATTACAAATTGAAATGGAAAATGATAAAAATTTGATTTGGAGAACGGGAGCAGCTGATGCAGCTGGAACAACTTATCGATTGATCGTCACACGACTTCAACTTTATGTACGTCGAATTATATTCAATTCTGAAGGACAAAAGTTGTATTTGGAAAATTATCTCAAACCGCATAAATGGACTTATTTGACTGAAACCACTTACAATCAAGATATGAGAACTCAACGTACTGTGAATTTCAGATTGACCAATGGCATTTTGAAACCAAGACATGTATTCATATTTTTCATCAACAATGCAAGTTTGGATGATCAACGTTACAATCCATTCCTTTATAATACTTTCTCTGTAGCCGATGATAAAAAACTTGAAGATTGTTATTTGGAAGTGGGAAATGGAAATG
>JAOXSG010000662.1 GCA_025800105.1 Cohaesibacter sp.
CTTGAAAAAAAAAAAAAGAGAAAAATCTCGATCTTTTTATTCATCTTCAATTCAAAGAGTTAGCAAAGAGAAATTGGAAATTTATTTCCCGCAATATATTTCAAGCTATTGTCTTACTCGCGTGTTCCACATACGCCAGAATGGAGCGACATTATCCGGGACTAAATTCATGTATGGCTCTCGTGAAAGCTGAACTCAATCATTATGTCAAAAGGCCAGACTATAAAGAAAATGGCCTCTAAACGGCCAACAGCGTGTAAATTTTGCAAGGTTACGAGTTTAATACTTTTGCTTTTTAATATAGTTAACATACCGTAAAATTCCGATAATAAGCCCTGGGCTTATATTTGTTCAAAAGGCTTTTCTGGTGGGCTTATTTTCGGGGGAGCTTATTTTCGGAGGGGCTTATTATTGGAGGGAATTTTGCGTTTCAAAATGGGTTGGGCTTGACAATAAAAACAGCTAGCACTAACAGTCCATGGGCTTATTTTCGGGAGGGCTTAT
>JAOXSG010000688.1 GCA_025800105.1 Cohaesibacter sp.
ACGCCGTCAACGCACCACTGACATCTGCCGGCACCGCCGGTGGCACAACTGGCAACGCCGGTGGCACAACTGGTGCTGGAGCAACACCCGGCGCAACCGCCGGTCCTTCAGGTGTTACCACCTCAACTTCTGGAACTTCAGCAGCCATTGCAACTTCTGAGGAAACTTACTCGAAAAACTCCGTTTGATCTCTCCGAAAATGCTATGCAAATGATATACATTGAAGTGAATTCTTCCGAAAATCCGATGTTCTCAAACGAAACCATTTTTCCATTCAATGAAATCCAACAATCTGGAAAAACAAAATCGCAAAAACGGATCTACACAGAAAATCTCAAATCAAACAGGTCCAGTGGAAAAACTCTGGCCACAAGTTTCCGTTGGCTTGTTCAAAATTGATCTCAGCTGTGTTTCTCATTCCAGAAAATGAGAAATTGCTTTCGCTTGTCACTGGCTTTACCAGCATCGGCTTCAAACAAAACTAACTTCGTTTAGTGTCACCTGCCTAGCAGGCATCGGTTTCCAACAAAGCAAACCCAAGTCGTTTGGCAACAGCACTAATGCAA
>JAOXSG010000708.1 GCA_025800105.1 Cohaesibacter sp.
TGATAAGGTACCGCTTGACCGTGCCACCGATTATGCAGCCGAAGATGCAGACATCACCCTTCGCCTTCATAAAGTGCTGAAACCGCGCCTGTCCCGCGAAAAAGTAACTACCGTTTATGAAACACTTGAACGCCCGCTGGCAAAAGTGCTTTCCGGCATGGAACTGGAAGGCATCAAGATTGATGCAGCTACACTTAACAAGCTTTCCAATGACTTTGCCATTGGCATTGAGCGCCTTGATAAAGAAATTCAGGGACTTGCAGGCCGCCCCTTCAATGTGGCTTCCCCCAAACAACTTGGTGAAATTTTATTTGATGACCTTGGCCTAAAGGGTGGTAAAAAATCTGCCAAAACAGGGGCATGGCAAACCAATGTAGACGTGTTGGAAAAACTAGCCGCAGAAGGCCATGAACTACCGAAAAAAGTAATGGAATTCCGCCAATTTTCCAAACTCAAAAGCACCTATACAGATGCGCTCCAGCAGCAAGTGAACCCGCGCACAGGCCGCGTTCACACAAGCTACCATATGGCATCAACCACAACAGGGCGTTTGTCATCCAATGATCCGAACTTGCAGAATATCCCGATCCGCACAGAGGAAGGCCGGAAAATCCGCCGCGCTTTTGTACCAGAAAATGGCAATATCCTGATTGCTGCTGACTATAGCCAAATTGAATTACGTATTCTTGCCCATATTGCAGAAATTGATGCGCTTCAGAAAGCCTTCGCGGACGGCACTGATATTCATGCTATGACAGCAAGTGAGGTATTTGGTGTGCCTGTTGAAGGAATGGACCCAATTGTCCGCCGTCAGGCAAAAGCCATTAATTTCGGCATTATTTACGGCATTTCTGCTTTTGGCCTAGCGCGCCAGCTTGATATCAGCCGTTCTGATGCCGCCAAATATATTGATGCTTAT
>JAOXSG010000736.1 GCA_025800105.1 Cohaesibacter sp.
GAGGAGTGGGCGTCCCTTGTGGTCGTTGTTGGCCCATGGGCGGTAGTAGGTCAAGCAAGCTGGGCAAAGGTAGTGGCCTTGGGATCTTTTGCTGGGCTTGACGTTGGTCGCCCAGTGGTGGGACAGCACGACCTTCTTGCAATTGGGACTGCGGCAAACAAAGTGATGGTGGAGGGATGGCAGCACGATAGTCCAAAATTGCTTAAGGAACAAATCGTTTTGGCTGGAGTGTAGAAATTGATGGAGGGTGGCATCAATACCAGTAATGCTGGCTTGGATGCGATTGGTTTCCCACTGAACAAAGGTTTGTAGGATGGAGCGGCGTTGTTCGAACTCTAATTGGAAGAAACTGGCTGTGGCGTGCTCAGAAATGAAATTGAGTGTTTGGAGAGTTCTCTCGCGGAGTTCTTTCTTGGGCAAGTCGGGGAACTGTTCTTGTAGTTGGCGAAGTGCTTGTGCGTAGGATTCTGCTTTGGAGTAAAACTGGTGGTCGTCGGCGTTCTTGCCG
>JAOXSG010000740.1 GCA_025800105.1 Cohaesibacter sp.
TGGGGCTGCTCCTGGTCCCGATTGCACAGACGGTCCAGGGGCACCTGCATCCGACACCTGCAGGGCAGCATTCACACTAGACGGATTTACATTCCCAGTTCCAGCACCTCCTCCACGACGGCCTCGTCCTCGTCCTCGTCCACCACGACGTCCGCGTCCACCACGATTACTGAATTTGTAGGGGGATGGACAATCTTTAGCCCAATGTCCCCATCCCCTACATTTGCTGCATTGATTTCTTCCCAATGGACGCTGACCTGCATTCACATTGTTTTGTACTGCAATTTGTTGACTCTCCATCTGAATACCGGGATTACCTGCATTCGTGGACTGAACTGCACTGAATTTTCCACGCCCGCGAAACCAACCACCTCGCCCCCTGTTGGGATGATTTTGTTTTTGCCCTGGTTGGCCACTGGCAGCAAAATTGTGTGCCATTTCCACTTTCTCTGCATGGTTGATGGCGGCATGTAGATCACTGGGGGATGCTATCGTCACCAGTTC
>JAOXSG010000006.1 GCA_025800105.1 Cohaesibacter sp.
AAGTACCACCAATCTCTTTCACCTCCTTTCCGGATGGACGCATTCAATATGATATGCACTGCGCACCTCCTGAAGAACAACAAGAATTTTTCCTCAATGCTATGAGAATCGTAGCCCAACCACACCAACAGTCATCCAACAACACACCGCCCATCAACCTCCAAATCTATCCAACAGCCCGCCGCCAACTCCGAGATGCTCCACCCAATACAGACCCACCCTTCATACCATTGCCCTCTTCGTCTACAAGCCCAGTTCAACCAAACCCAGATCGCAGAGAACGACACCTCACACCACCGGCATTTATGCGCCAGAGATCTACAACTCTCTCTGAAAGTGGCACAGAAACTGAAAGACGACGCTCTGGAGATAGTACACCTCCAGGCAACACCGGTTCCACATGGACCTATCAGGTTCTACAATATCAAGATGGCAAATGCATTGTACAGAACTCCTCCGGAACAGATGCCAACCCGATACACCTTCGATTCATCACCAATGCAGATTGGCCAGGTTTTCAACTTCCATGCTCAGAAATCCCTTCGAGAGTACAAACATTGCCAAGAGAACACAACACAGATGCAACACTTTTGGATCCAAGAACCATATTGCTGGCTTTACAGTGACGAGCTCGTAGCAGCTTGCAAGGGAAACACACCACCCAAAGATTTCTGGTTTAAGCTATGGCACGCTCTGGACAAATGGAAGCTGGA
>JAOXSG010000745.1 GCA_025800105.1 Cohaesibacter sp.
GCGCCCAAAAAGATTGCCATCATCACAAAAGCTCTGATGGTCGCGACTCCAAAACCAGAAACAAACAAATAGCATGTGGCAACAACAAGGGCCGCAGCTGCCGCTAATTTTTTAATATCAAAGTGCAAAGCCAGACGTTCAAAAAAGCTGGCCACAAATCTGACACCACCAAAAACAGTCAGCGTCACCAGCGCCATATGAAGCCCGGAAATGGCAAGAATATGCGCAAGGCCTGACAGCCGTAAAGCATCCTTTGTGGCATTTCTTAAATGATCCCGTTTGCCAACCATTAAAGCTGCGGCAAGTGCCCCGGCTTCCCTGTCCATGTGATCGAGAAGATAAGAGGCACTTTCAAGTCGGATCATCTCAATCTTTGCCCAAGCCTGCCGCCAAAGCGAAAACAGCCCCTCTTGCTCTCGCTCAGGTAATGTTTGGATATTTTTGCCCAAATAACCCTGCCCGCCTATCTGCCGTGCCCACAGATAACGCGCATAGTCAAACGCACCGGGAAAGGCCTGCCGTTGCAAAGGAATAAGCCGTGCCCATGCTTCAATCCGATCCCCAACGTCAAAGCGCGCGCCTTTGGCTCGACGAATAAGCAACAGCTTTTTCGGCGTTGTTTGCTGGCTGAGACCATCAATCGTCTCCACAGCAATGGTCCATCTTTGATCTTTGGGGCGATATTCAATCGCCTCCAAATAGCCAACCACCTTGGCAGAGCGCTCACTAGTTAGAAGCGGTGTTCCTGCAAATTGACCATGCAA
>JAOXSG010000749.1 GCA_025800105.1 Cohaesibacter sp.
GCTCCATGCCTCAAGTGTGAGAGACAAAGCAAACAGAAGGGCAACCGTCGCCGCTTCAAAAAATTCTCCAATCACCATTGCCCCAACCACGGCTACCATCATCAATAAATTCATATCTGGAGAAAGACGACGAATGGAAAAGAAAGCCTTTGGGGCCACATAGCGCGCACCAAGCACGGCAGCACTCACATAAAACGCCATTTCGATGAGGGGCATGGCGTTGCCTTCATGGCCTGCAAACAGGCTCAGAAGGCCTCCACCGTCCTTTTCGAACAAATGAAAAAGCAAACCGCCCAGCCATGCCAGAGCACTGCCCAGAGTGAAGAGCTTGAGGCGAGACAGCTGCACGGAGCGCTCCTGATCAGCTGTCTCCTTGTCCCATTTTGTTGCGCTCAGGCCGGTTTTGTCCACCGCGTCAATCAGGGCGGCATCAGAAATAGCCTTGGCACCATCCAGAACAACCATGCGGCCATTGAGCAAATCAAATCCCAAATAATCTGCCCCACCGACAAGCGGCCCAATTTGAGCTTTGAGCATGGTAACTTCTTCGGCACAGCACATGCCAATCACCTGAAAAGAGCGGCCTTGCGGGCTTGTTTTTGGATTATCATGAGTATATCCGTGATGGTGCTTAT
>JAOXSG010000762.1 GCA_025800105.1 Cohaesibacter sp.
CTTCAGCCTACCACCCCCAGACCCAGGGCGTGGTAGAGCGAATGAATGCAGTAGTGAGTCAGACACTTCGGTGCCTGATCCACGATATGAATGAGATGAAGAAATGGGAAATTCTTTTACCCACCGTTGAGCTAGTTATCAATTCACTCCCGAATTCTAGCACTGGATTCAGTCCCTTCTATCTCAATTATGGGTACGAACCAGTGACTCCCATACAGTTAATTCGGGGTGATGAGATAGCTAAGACAGAAAGTGTGGCTGTTTTCGCACAACGGGTTGCATCAGACTGGAACTTAGCCAGACAGAATCTGGATAGGTCAGTACGTCTGCAGCAAAAGTATTATGATAGAAAACACAGGGATGTAGGATATAGGGTAGGTGATCTAGTGCTGCTCTCCATTCGTAACTTAAAAATGAAAGGTACCCCTGGCAAACTTCAGAAGAGGTTTGTGGGTCCTTTCCGGGTGATTGAGACCATTGGAGAGCAAGCATATAGATTAGCCTTACCTGAAGGATGGC
>JAOXSG010000765.1 GCA_025800105.1 Cohaesibacter sp.
CTATTGAAGTGATGGCTGTCTTTAAAGATTGTCCTCAAACATCGCCCAAAGTTCTACTGAAGTGATGGCTGTCTTAAAAGATTTTTATCAAACGCTGCCCAAAGTTCTACTGAAGTGATGGCTGTCTGAAAGACTGGAGAAAAGACTGCTGAAAGTACGGCTGTCTAAAAGATTGGAGAAAAGACTGCAGAGAAATGATTGCTAGTCAAAATTGTATGAAAAAGTGTTAAAATATATTCTTTTTCTGTCTGGGGCGCAGGGATCGCACCTGTGGATTTGACAACCCTCTCGTCACTTCGTGCCTGTCGGATGCTCAAAACTGTGGTAAAACGCAAATTTTTCACCCAGCCGAGCGACCCTTTCGTCACTTGGGACGTGTCGGACGCTCAAAACTGTGGTAAAATGGGCGTTTTTGACCGGACTGGACCGGACTACGGAAAAAAACTGAGGTGAAATGGGCGTTTTTGACCGGACTGGACCGGACTACGGTGAAAAACTGAGGTAAAAT
>JAOXSG010000778.1 GCA_025800105.1 Cohaesibacter sp.
ATCCAACCATGCAAAAACGGGTGGGGATTGAGGCGATTGACCAAGACAATGGCTTGATTGCCGCAGAAAGTGTGCTGGATCGATTGATCATTCCCCAAGAGATCCGTGATCGCATCGCCCCGATGCTGGTTGCCGGTTCGTCCTTGGCGATTTCCGATAAGGGAAAAAGCCGCGAAACCACCTATCAGGGGACAGACTTCATTGTGCTGACCAAACCCAAAGGCCCGGATCAGAAAAAGAAGGGCTTGCGCGAAATTGCCAAACGCAATTGATGCATTTGAGTTTGTATAACGATCATCTCGAACAAAAGACCTGTGCTCGGATTGCATTTGACGATCGAATAATCTTTTGATTCAATTGATTTACCGGATTTTTTTTATGGAGTCAGAAAGATGGTTCGTCGTGTCATTGGTCAGAAGAGATGTTCGGAGCAGATCGCCGGGTTCCAACGGATCTGGTTGAAGAGATCACTGTGACCCCCCCGGCCAATGTAAATGATGGGAAGGCTGGCTGCGATGTTGTGCCAGACAATCCTGGTCAGGGCTATGCCGATAGCGCCTATCGTGGTCCACGTTTCAGAAAAGCGGTTGCAGAGCGTGGGGGCGTCGCCAGAATGGTTGCCACCTCTGTCTGGTCTCGCAGTGATGAGGAGGCAAAAGCCAATACAATCCGGTCATATGGGTTAATCTTTCATGCCGTTGGTATAATATCCCCATACACAAAGTGAGAGGCCGGATCGAAAAGATCTTACCTGTAAGAGCCTGATTTAAAAGTCCTGAGCCAGCCCTCTCCCCTTTTTCAGACCAACCGTCATGGTACCCTCATAGGCGGTTTGAAAAAGGGGAGAGGGCTGGATATGCCGCTTCCTAAAAGTCTCAGGTAGAGACTTTTAAATCGAGCACTAAATCATATAGATAATGCAATTTCAGCACAGGTCTCATAAGGGATACGTTTTCCTGTTCTGGTCTCTATGGATTAGCGCATGATGTCGCTATCGGGATTGGCAGAGATTTTATGGATGGCCAGATCAGCGCCCATGCGTTCGTCATCGCTGGAAAGACGAATGCCAATGGTTGCTTTTAAAAGGCCATAGACGAGATAACCGCCTGCAAAGGCATAGACTGCGCCCATCACGCTGCCCACCAATTGAGAGGCAAAAGTAACGCCGCCAAGGCCGCCAAGGGCTTGTGAGCCAAAAATTCCGGCTGCAATGCCACCCCAAAGGCCGCATAAGCCATGCAGAGGCCAAACCCCCAGAACATCATCAATTTTGAGTTTGTTTTGAGAGAGGTTGAACGCATAGATGAAAATGGCACCGGCAACACTGCCAACGAAAAGCGAGCCGATTGGATGCATGATGTCAGATCCGGCACAGACAGCCACGAGGCCAGCCAGGGCACCGTTATGGATGAAGCCTGGATCATTGCGGCCAATGACAAGAGAGGACAGAATTCCACCAACCATTGCCATGAGGGAATTCATGGCGACAAGGCCGGAAATGCTTTCCAGAGATTGCGCTGTCATGACATTAAAGCCGAACCAGCCAACACAGAGCAACCAAGATCCAAGAGCCAACCAAGGCACGGAGGATGGCGGAATACCGATGGGGCGGCCATCTTTGGTATAGCGGCCTATGCGCACACCCAGCAGCATGACGGCGGCAAGGGCGATCCAGCCGCCAACGGCATGCACAACAATGGAGCCTGCAAAATCAT
>JAOXSG010000799.1 GCA_025800105.1 Cohaesibacter sp.
CTTTTACATAAAGATTTTTACTCAGAAAATAAAACAGTCACATTCCAGTTTTCAGTTTAGATGTGCATACCAGACTACTACTAACATAGCACTTTGATGTAAAATGGCACGCATCCCATTTCTATTTCCCACCAGAAAGAACCTTTCAGGTACTGATTCCCCAACAAAAAAGGCTCGGGTCTTGATTTGGACCAAAAAAATCACTTTTTGAAGACTTTTACATAAAGATTTTTATTCAGAAAATAAAACAGTCACATTCCAGTTTTCAGTTTAGATGTGCATACCAGACTACTACTAATATAGCACGTTTATGTGAAATGTTTAGCAGTGTCAATCCCGGGAACCCCCGGGTTCCCCCTAGAAAACCCTGGAGAAACCTTTGGGTGAAAATTCGTGAAAAATTGGATGAACCGTCAGACGGTTCAACATCTAAATCGCAGAAAACGTTATAGCCCCTGACTGCACAAATGGTACTAACATAGCCCCTCATTTGGTGATATCAGTGAACCAGCCATTTGTTACTAACATATTCAAAAAAATAAAAAAAACCTTTTTCCTGGGATACGTTTGTTTCAGAGAGAGTATCTTGTGCGGTTGGTGTTTGGATGTGGTCTGCCTCAAAAGCTTGGTCTTTCAAGCTCCTGTCCCCAACAAAAGGCAGCTACCTTTAGGCAAAACTCCACGACTTCAAATGGCTGGGGACCCCACCCCATCTGTACCAATAGACCTGCATGCCA
>JAOXSG010000804.1 GCA_025800105.1 Cohaesibacter sp.
TGAACAATGAAATTCATCCGTACGGCCGTGACCATCGTCTGAACCACCTTCCTCGGAGAAATGTGGGGGCATACGGTTCTTTTCACCCATTTGCCACTAGTGTGTTCTGCCCGACAATGAGCCGCCACCACGCACGGGTTGGCAGCCGGAAGTATAGACAATAAAGGCTGCCATGGCATAAGCTACCTGTGGTGCCTTCAAACATGGCATTGCAAAAAAAGAACGAGATTGGCACCTTTCTTAGGTGCTGACCACAACTGGGCGGATGCAACGGATCCGTGAGTCATTGCCTGTTGGGTTTTGCAATCAAATGTAATGAGTTAACATCAGCAAATTCATTGTGGGCATCCACCCGTGTGATCCGCCAATTGAATTCAACTCTTGTGAGGGTGCCGGACCCGAATCTTCACATTAGCCACACTGTATGTACAAACTACGAATAAAAATGAAAACGTGAAAAGGAAATCACCGTTGGGTAAAGGACACGAAGTCGGTGTAGTATTGGAACCAGAGATCCGTGTTTCGGGCACTGTCACGCCAGTTGCCCAAGTGATGCCAGCGGCAAAAGTTTTGCATTGGAGTTTGCCATTCGAAGAATGAGCGTCCAGGCCTTCCACCTCCTGGGTTCCAATGCAAGATGCGTTTCACCCAGCGATTGTCATCAAGTAAAGCAACGTAATTTGCAAATTTCCAATATTCGGACAAACATTTCGCTGACCACATTTTGAAACCATGGTATTCCAATTGTTGATCAATCCGTCTGTGCCATGCATGAAGTATTGTATGCCATGGCTGGTTCCAATCGATGTCAGCTGGCGGACCCACAACACGTCGAAGCAATTTCCGGCAATGCACGTCAAGTTTTCGAAGATCATTTGTATAAATTTTGCGGTGCCCAGCCGCAAAACAAACCACCGATGTAATCATAGCATCAAAGAATTTGAGGCGAGCTGCCATGGAAACCGTTTTGTCACAGAGAATCCATTTGTGAACATGGAATGCACGGGCCGCACTTTGTAATCGGTGGTCAATATCGTCCTGTCGTCTGCCCGCATTTTCCGTAGACAACATACAGCCCAGCCATTTATGGGACGACGATTGGTCCAGTACTGCAATCTCCAAACCAGCGCGGGTCGTCAATGTCTTCGGTGGTTGCGCT
>JAOXSG010000812.1 GCA_025800105.1 Cohaesibacter sp.
GAACTGGACCACGGAGATGAAATATGGTGAAGCCGTCCCCATCGGATCCAAAATGGCTCCATTCGCTGATCCCAAGTGGGATGTATGCGGGGATTTTTCCCACGTGATGTTCGCAGATGGAGATTTACATGAAATCATGAGACATCGAACCAGAAGATGGAGCAACGTTTTACGCCACAAAATCGGACAAGCAGGATCGGCCGTCGAATGTGACGAGACCGGATGGGTTTCGGTAGAAGATTTCATCAGGAATGACCATTGTTGGCCCTTAGATCACAAGGAAAAAGCGTACAACCCAACCACGAAGGCCTACAATGAAACGGCGATCCAGAAAAGAAGAGAAGATTTGATGCATGGTTATTGGTGGACACTGAATTGCAAGCCGATCAAAAGGAGGTTTATGATGGTGGCACAGGTGGCGTCGCAGAGCGAATGGGGTGAAATTCGCCAAAATGAGGCTCCCGAAATCTATGAAGGTGATCGCATTATCAGAGCCAAAGGATGGATGCGTCCTGTTGCGATTAGAGCAACATCAGGACACTCATTCACAGGAGACCATGGACGACCACTGAGCGTGAACATTGACCATGAAAATGTGAACGTCAAATTCACAAGAGAGCTCGCCTTCAAAATGGCAGGCGGTTACCACGTCACAGAAGTTCGCAACCTCATGTCAATCGTGAACTTTGGAATCATCCCCGGCGGTGGCGGGGGAGGACGTGATCATGCTTTCTTTGGAGAGTACGCACCATGGGATTGGAGAAATGCCAGCACTTTGAATTACCTTGGTCGAGAGAATGATTATCTACTGGTACTATATGTGCCGGCAGC
>JAOXSG010000821.1 GCA_025800105.1 Cohaesibacter sp.
GTTACGAGATTCAAAGCCGCTCCTCCCCATTCTCCTCGCGGCTTCGCCGCTCGTATACCAAAACTTTGCCTCTCCCGCGAATCCCGCCAGCTACGCAGGCTAATGAATTTGGAATTGAGCATGGTCTTCGGGGGCTCGAAAAGTTGGTGCAGATGCGTCACGGTGTCATGGGCAAATGGTAAGATTTAAACAACTCTCTTCGTCATCAAAGATACCTAAACTTAGAAATGATGAAAAATATCGGCCTATTGGCAAATGAATTGCGATAGATTATAAAATGCAAAATTCGTTTGAATAAATCTTGTGAAATTTACCTCCACGCACTAGCAAAAGTCTCGCCTGCGGATTTAGTGTAGATTCTGAAATGCTGTATGTCCTGAGGTGGCCCTCGAGGTAGCCCGGCTTTGATGTCCTTGTAGCATTCGGCAATTCCAGCGCGCGCGCTCTGGACTTGGACCACCGAATCATCGCCAACATATTCCGTGTATCCACAAGATGCAT
>JAOXSG010000826.1 GCA_025800105.1 Cohaesibacter sp.
CTATCCCGGTCCTTATGCACGGTTTCAAATGGTTGCGTTGCAGACATATCACTCAGTCTCAATGGTTTCTCGTCGTCTTTTTCCAATCGGGAGATCCCACCCTCCCTCTCAGATGTCTTTTGCTCTGCCGCACCCTATGGCAGATGTTTATTCTTCACTTTCCAGCGTCTTATTTTCGATCAGACAGTCTTTCAGGCGTGTTAATGCCGTGCTGGTTTCTTGCAAGGGAGCAACAAGGGCCAGACGGATGAAATGCTCTCCCGGATTGATGCCTTGTGCATTTTTTCGTGCTAGGAAAGAGCCGGGAATGACTTTGACCCCCACCTCTTTCCAAAGCTTTTCAGTGACAGCGATATCAGAGCCAAATTGTCTGATATCAAGCCAGAGAAAAAAGCCGCCTTCCGGGCGTTGATAGGTGAAATCTGTGCTCAAAATTTGGCTGGCCTGATCATATTTTTCATTATAAAGGCGGCGATTTTCTTCGACATGGGCTTCATCGCGATAGGCGGCTGCTGCGGCGGCCAACAAAGGCAAGGGCACTTGAGGCGCTGCCATGTTGCGATATTTGGTCCATTGGGTCAGAAAGGCCTCATCCCCTGCGGCAAAACCACAGCGCAGTCCTGCCAGATTGGAGCGTTTGGATAAGGAATGAAAGGTGACAATGTTGGATAGATCACCCTTGCAGGCCTCTAAAATGCCTGTCGGTGGTCTCTCGCGGTAAATTTCTGAATAGCATTCATCGGCAAAAATCATGAAATGATGTTTGCGGGCCAATGCGATGAGCTGTTGCCAGTCTGCAAGATCGGCTGCTGTGCCTTGCGGGTTGGCAGGAGAGGCATAATAAAAGGCGATGGTCCGGTCCAAAAGCTCTGTTTGCTTGGCCAAGGCGGTCAGATCAGGCAAATGATTGCTGTCTTTGGTGCCGTTCAGATAAACGGCCTCAGCGCCCATGGCATGGGCGCCTGCTGCATAAGCATGATAGAAAGGATTGGGCAGCAAAATGGCTGGATTGCTCATGTCTTTTGCGGGCTTGTTTTTGGCCCAGTCCCGAGCGCCAATGGCGGCATGAAACAATCCTTCACGGGTGCCATTTAGGGGCAGAATGTGTTTTTCGGCGCTTATCAATGGGCCGGTTTGATAGCGCTGTGCAATCCAGTGTGCGACCGCATTTCGGAAATCTTCTGTGCCACGGATGGGGGGATAGCGGCGAAAATCGGCGGCATGCTCATCAATCACAGCTTGAATGAAAGAGGGCATGGCATGTTTTGGCTCGCCCAAGGTCAAATCAAGCGCAGACAGGCCGGGGGCTTTTCCTGCCAGCAAATCTGCCAATTGTTGGAAAGGGGAGCGCTCTTGTTGCATGCTATTTTTATTGCCCTTGGCTGGATGAGAGATATATCTGATATTCAGACAGAGTCGGCCAAGTGTAGCTTTGGCATGGTTAAGGCAGATTTAACTTTTGATTTTATGCCAAAGCTCATAGGTGCTCAAAACGCAAAAAAAACGCGCCTGCCAAAAGACAGACGCGTTTTTCTTTTTGCTGATCTTTTCTGATTAGCTGTTTGACAAATCAGACAACATGCCTGTTGCAACAGCAAATTTGGAGACGCTTAGATCGTCATCATCAATGATGGCATTCACCGCTTTGATGGTGCGTTCAATCGCTTCGCCTTTTTGCTCAAGCCAGATATCGAGACCTTCTTTCTTTGCCGTTGCCAGATCCAGTACATTGGCGGTCATCTGGTTATGGGCTTCAGAGAGATTGTCCCTTACGCGGTCGAGCGCCAATGCATCATAATAGTCGGAGACATCCAGCGCCAAAGCCAGCGCGTCGATGCGGCCAATTTTGAAATGTCCGGCAACAGCGAAATAGGCTGCGGCTGATTTGGACAGGGATTTGCCTGTGCTGTCCGAGACTAGAATGATATCTGGAATGCGGGAGATCAGCGACAAATGAGCAATGCGGCTGGCCAGATCTTTTGGCACGCCAGCGTCAAGGAAGCGCTTGGTTTCGCGTTCCAGTTTGGTGGCCAGATAAGGGGGCAAATGGCTATCCAGTTCCTTGGTCACCTTGGCAATGCCTGCACCATAATGTTTAACGGCATCGGCAATGCTCATGTCTGAGGGGACATTGCGCATGAACCACAGAATTTGTGACAAGAGCAGCTTTTGTACCTCGGCATAGAGCGAGAGCTGGGTGTCGCCTGAGACCTTGTTGTCCAGTGCGTCAATGGCATCATTGAGCGTGCGCATACCGAAACTGTCGCGCACGGCAATGAAGGCTCTTGCAATATCGGCAGAGCTGGCTCCGGTTTTGTCCTTGATGCGCGGAATGAGCGTGGCTCCGCCGCGGTTGATCATGGAATTGGTGATGCCGGTTGTGATGATTTCGCGACGCAGGCGATGCTCGGAAATTTCCGATGCATAGGTTTTTTGCATGTCATCGGGGAAGTAACGCACCAGTTCCTGATCCATATAATCTTCATCAGGAATGGAGCTTTCCAGCAATTCATCATAGAGGGTGTTTTTGGCATAGGCCAGCAACACGCCGATCTCGGCACGAGAAAGCGGCTGGGCTTTTTTGGTATGCTCTGCCAGTTTTTCATTGTCTGGCAGGAATTCCACCTCGCGGTCCAGCTCGCCCATATCTTCGAGCAGTTCCATGAGGCGTTTTTGATAGCCAAAATCTTCCATACCGCGTAGTTGGGTGAGCGAGATGGACAAGGTTTGCAGATAATTGTTGCGCAAGACCAGATCGGCCACATTGTCTGTCATGGAGGCCAGCAAATCATTGCGGGCTTCGATATCCAGTTTGCCGGTGCGCACAGCCGCACCAAGGGCAATCTTGATATTAACCTCCATATCGGAGCTGTTAACGCCTGCTGAATTGTCGATGGCATCGGAATTACAGCGACCGCCCAGCTCGTTAAATTCAATGCGGGCTTTTTGGGTGACACCGAGATTGGCGCCTTCGCCAATCACCTTAACGCGCAACTCTTGTGGTGTGATGCGAATGGCATCATTGGCGCGATCATCGGCATCGGCGTTGGTCTCGGTCGATGCGCGCAAATAGGTGCCAATGCCGCCGAACCAGAGCAAATCAACCGGTGCTTTGAGGATGGCTTGCATGATTTCGTTCGGAGTGGCTTTGTCCTGATCCAGCCCAATGGCTGTTTGTGCCTCTTTGGACAGGGTGATGGATTTTTCGCCACGGGAGAAAATGCCGCCGCCTTTGGAGATCAGCTTTTCGTTATAATCGCGCCATGAGGAACGGCCCAGATCGAAGACGCGCTTGCGTTCTTTCCAGCTTGATGCGGGATCTGGATCGGGATCAATGAAGATATCGCGGTGATCGAAGGCGGCAATCAGTTTGGTTGCCTTTGACAAAAGCATGCCATTGCCAAAGACATCGCCGGACATATCGCCGACACCAACAGTGGTGAAAGGCTCTGTCTGGATATCGCGGTCCATTTCGCGGAAATGACGCTTGACCGCTTCCCAGCCGCCACGGGCGGTGATGCCCATTTTCTTGTGGTCGTAACCGGCTGATCCGCCAGAGGCAAAAGCATCGCCCAGCCAAAATTCCTTACCTTCTGAAATGCCATTGGCAATGTCAGAGAAAGTGGCGGTGCCTTTGTCGGCGGCGACAACCAGATAAGGGTCATCTTCATCATGACGGATGACGTTGGTCGGTGGCAGAATTTTCTGACCTTCCAGATTGTCGGTGACATCGAGCAAAGAGGAAATGAACAATTTATAGGAGGCAATGCCTTCGGCCATGAAGGCTTCGCGATCGCCAGATGTTGGCAATTGTTTGGGAACAAATCCTCCTTTTGAGCCAACGGGCACGATCACGGCATTTTTGACTTGCTGTGCTTTTACCAGACCCAGAACTTCGGTGCGGAAATCTTGCGGGCGGTCGGACCAGCGAAGGCCGCCGCGCGCCACTTTGCCAAAGCGCAAATGCAGGCCTTCGACCCGTGGGCTATAGACAAAAATTTCGCGAAATGGCTTTGGTTCTGGCATTTCCTCCATCGCGCGTGGATTGAGTTTGAGAGCCAGAGTTGGTTTGGCTGTCTTTTGCTCGCTCAGCTGATAGAAATTGGTGCGCAAAGTTGCCTGAATGACATCGACAAAGCGGCGCATGATGCGGTCATGATCGAGATTGGCGACGGCTTCCAGAGCGGTGTCAATGCCGCCGGTCAGACGGGTTGCTTCTGCAACGCGGTTCTTTTGATCGGGATTGAAACGGGTATGGAACAGATCGACAATCAGGGCTGACAAATCAGGATAGCTGTTGAGCGTGCCCCACATATAATCCTGAGAATAGGGGATGCGGACCTGACGCAGATAGCGCGAAATGGTTCGCAGGATTGTGATGTCGCGCCATGGCAGATTGGCGTTCAAGACCAGTGCATTATAGCCGTCATTTTCTGCTTCGCCATGCCAGATGGCAAGGAAACAGGCTTGTAGATTTTCTTGCACTTCTGCGTTGTCGATGTCCTGACCGTCCGCGCGCTCCAGCTCCATATCATGCATCCAGAACAGCTTGTCGCTGTTCACGGGCTTGATGTCATAAGAGCGCTCGTCAATGACGCGGAAGCCCATATTTTCCAGAATTGGCACGCGCTCTGACAAAGGAATGGGGGTGTGGGAATGGAAGATTTTCAGGGCAATGCGATGTTTGGGATCTTCCTGCTTGCGATAGAGTTGAATGGCTGTGTCGACATTGCCTGTCATGCTTTCCATGATGCGGATGTCTTTGACTGCGATTTCCGGCTCGAATGTATCGCGATAGGCATCTGAGAAAGCATCGCAATAGAGATTGATCAATTGGCCTGCTTTGGCCAGAGAGCAGGTTTCGCGGACCGCTTCTGCCAATCCATCCGACCATGTACGCACAATTTTCTGGACGCTTTCTTCCAGCTCGGTGCGGGTTGGGGTCGGGGTTTTGCCAGTGGAGCGGCCAATGATGAAATGCACCCGTGCCAAAGGACCATCGGGAAAGTCAGGATAGACAGCGGAGAGGCGGCCATCATAGGCGTCTTTCAGGAAATCGCCGATTTTGAGGCGAATTGAGGTGTTGTAGCGATCACGCGGGACAAAGACCAGCACCGAGACGAAGCGGTCAAATTTGTCCACGCGGGAGAGAACGCGAATGCGTGGGCGCTCATGCAGACGCAGAATTTCCTGACTGAAGGTGAGCAATGTGTCCTGATCGATTTGGAACAGCTCATCACGGGGATAGCCTTCCAAAACATTGAGCAAGGCCTTGCCTGAATGGCCGGAAGGATCAACCGCTGCTTTTTCCAATGTTTGCGAGACTTTGCGGCGCAGGAATGGAATATGGGTGGCAGAGCGGTTATAAGTGGTGGAGGTGAAGAGGCCGACAATGCGCAATTCGCCGGTTAGGGTGCCATGATCGTCATAGAGCTTGATGCCGATATAATCCATATAAGCCCGGCGATGGACCCCGGTTTTCACATTGGTTTTGGTGATGATCAGAGGTTCCGGGCGCATCAGAAATTCTTTGATTTCTGGTGTCATAGTCACCAATTCACTGCCACGGCGCAGGACGCGGACCTCTGGGTTACGCAATACCCCAAGGCCAGGGCGGTCGGTTCTGGCCAATTCGCCTTCGTCCGAATCGGCATTGATAGCATATTCGCGCATGCCCAAAAGGGTGAAATTGTTATTGACCAACCAGCGTAGAAATTCGACGGTCTCATCAATATCGTCTTGTGGCAAAGGCGGTGGGGTGATTTTGAAGATGGCAATGGTTTCTTCAAGGCGCAACAACATGGCCTTCCAGTCTTCGACCACCGCGCTGACATCATTGAGGATTGCATCCAGAGCCTGATGCAGTTCCTCTTTCGCTTTTTTGTCAGCCAAACGCGAAATATGGACGTGAATGAGGCTTTCGCGACGCAATTTTGGGTTGGTCTGGGCTTCATTTCTGTCATGCAGGGCTATTAGGGCCTGTTTGTCGTCGCGCTCTGTTGTGATGATTGGGTGCAAAACCAGATGGATGTCATAGCCGGCATTTTGCAAAATCCCCATAACCGAATCAACGAGGAACGGCTTGTTGGCATTGTGTAGCTCAATGATTGTGACCTGATTGAGCAGGGCGTCAGCATCGTCTTTAAAGGTTGGATCAGAGATATGGATCTTGTGCTTTCCATCAAAGCTTTTGGCAAATGTGTCCATGGATAGGGAAGCCACATGCGCCAATTCAGCTGGGCTATAGCGCGCCAAATCTTCTTTATCTGATTGATAAAACAAATGTTTTAAATAATTTTGATGGAGGGGGCCAGCTTTTTCAATCAGCTTTTGTGCGTTCGTAATATGCTTTTTGTGATCACTATCAAGATCCAAAGTCATCTTTGTTTCCTCTGTAAGGGACCATCCATCGCGTGGATTTTGGAATGGCCCTTTCGCTTTTTAAGACCAGCGTTTCGCGATTTGCCGTTATTTTAATCAGCCTTTCAGACTAAAGGATAGTGAAAATTGGTTAAGTGAAGTCCATACACTTTGAATAAACTTTTGGTCATGTCTGTAAAAAGGAGTGTCAAATGGGGCAAAATGAGCAGAAAGATCCGGTGAAACAGGGCAATCGTGCGATTATTGCGCTGGATTTGCCAGCGATGGACCCAATGCCTGCGGATATCGCCAAATATCTGGCAATTTGTCAGGAGAAACTGGGGTTGGTTCCCAATGTTTTGAGCGCTCATGCCTTTTCTGAGGATAAATTTCGCGCCTTTTCCGGCCTTTATAACGCCTTGATGCTGGAGGAGAGCGGTTTGTCAAAGCTGGAGCGGGAAATGATTGCCGTTGTGGTCAGCTCTGTTAATCGCTGTTTTTATTGTCTGGTTGCCCATGGGCAAGCGGTGCGTGAGCTATCGGGTGATCCGCAATTGGGGGAAATGCTGGTGATGAATTACCGCGTCGCTGATTTGTCCAATCGGCATCGGGTGATGCTGGATTATGCGGCCAAATTGACTGAAGAGCCATCCAAGGTGGAGGAGGAGGATCGTGAAGCACTGCGTGAAGCCGGTTTTAGCGATCATGATATTTGGGACATTGCCAATGTGGTTGGCTTTTTCAATATGTCCAATCGTGTGGCCATTGCAACCGACATGATGCCCAATGAAGCTTATCACGGGATGGACCGGTGATGTTTGTATGAAAAAGGCCGGATGGTGGATCATCCGGCCTTTGATTTTTGCTTGTGGCTTGGCGCTTATGCCATAGCTTTCAGCTCGGTGATGATGGCATCGCCCATCTCTGAGGTGGTGACGATATTGGCACCTTCTGTTGCAATGTCGCGGGTGCGCAGGCCTTTGTCCAAGACGTTGGAGATAGCGGCATCAACCATTTCTGCTTCTTTGATCAGGCCGAAAGAATAGCGTAGAGCCATACCAAAAGAAGCAACCATGGCGATGGGGTTGGCAGCGCCACTGCCGGCAATGTCTGGTGCGGAACCATGAACGGGCTCATAGAGGGCCTTGCGTTTGCCGCTTGCTGCATCTGGTGCGCCAAGGGAGGCGGATGGCAACATACCAAGGGAGCCGGTTAGCATGGCTGCAACGTCTGAGAGGATATCACCAAACAGGTTGTCGCAGACAATCACGTCATATTGCTTTGGATTGCGAACCAGCTGCATGGCGCAATTATCGGCCAGCACATGCTCCAGTGGTGTGTCTGGATATTCTTGCTTACCAATACGGGTTGCGACTTCTTTCCACAAAACGCCGGATTTCATCACATTATGCTTCTCGGAAGAGGCCACGCGATTGGAGCGGGTTTTGGCCAAATCAAAGGCCACGCGGCAAATGCGCTCAATCTCGGATGTGGTATAGAGCTGGGTATCAACGGCGCGCTTTTGCCCGTCAGGCAGATCGGTGATTTCCTTTGGTTCGCCAAAATAAACGCCGCCGGTCAGCTCGCGCACGATCAGGATATCAAGGCCTTCGACCAGCTCTTTTTTCAGCGAAGAGGCATCAGCCAGTGCTGGATAGCACAGAGCAGGGCGTAGATTGGCAAACAGACCCAGATCTTTACGCAGACGCAACAGGCCAGCTTCGGGGCGCACTTCGTAAGGCACATCTGCCCATTTTGGGCCACCAACAGCTCCAAACAGAACGGCATCTGCGGCCATTGCCTTTGCCATATCCTCTTCGGAGATTGCAGAACCATGGGCATCATAAGCAGAGCCGCCTACCAGACCTTCTTCCGTTTCAAAGGAAACAGCCTCGAGATTGGCATTCATCCACTCGATGATCTTTTTCACTTCATTCATGATTTCAGGGCCGATGCCGTCGCCGGGCAGGAGGAAAAGCTTGCTTGTCATAATCTCGTTCCAGTTTGGGTAGCAATCATGCTTGCCGGCCATATTTGGCTGCAAGGATTGGAAAGAAAGAAATGGTTGGGTTTCGATTAATCAATATTGCGCCAAGGTGCAAGCGCTTTGCAGATTTGTGACGCATTTTGGGACTATTGGGCAATAAAAAACCAGACCCGCAGGTCTGGTTTTATGAGATCGTATCTGATTGCGGGAGATTGCCCGCTTTGCAATGACTTAGACCCAAGGGCGCTCGTCAGAGATTTTGGTCTCGAATTTTGCGACATTGTCAATTTTCTGCATGGACAGGCCGATATCATCGAGACCTTCCAACAGGCACTTCTTTTTGAAGGGGTCAATGTCAAAGGCAATTTCGCCGCCATCTGGACCTTTGATGAGTTGATTTTCCAAATCAATGGTCAAGGTTGCATTGGCACCGCGTGCGGCATCGTCCAGCAGCTTTTTGTGATCGTCTTCATTGACCACGATTGGCAGAATGCCATTTTTGAAGCTGTTGTTATAAAAGATATCGGCAAAGCTGGTGGAGATGATGCATTTGATGCCGAAATCAAGCAAAGCCCATGGGGCATGTTCGCGGGAGGAGCCACAGCCAAAATTGTCGCCCGCGACAATGATTTCTGCTTTGCGATAAGCGTCCTGATTGAGAACAAAGTCCGCATTTTCGCTGCCATCTTCATTGAAACGCATTTCATGGAAGACATTGGCGCCAAGGCCGGTGCGTTTGATGGTTTTCAGAAATTGCTTTGGAATGATCATATCGGTGTCGATATTGATCAGCGGCATCGGTGCGGCAACTGCGGTCAGCGTTGTGAACTTATCCATTTTCAGCTCGGTCCTTATTGTCGTCTTGCCTGTTTGCAATGAGGCAAACAGGCTTTTTGATTGAATGCCGGATGTGCCTAGAGCGGCGCGACAGGAAGACTGGTCGTCTCATCCAGTCCCAGCATGATATTCATATTCTGTATGGCAGCGCCGGATGCCCCTTTGCCCAGATTGTCATACACGGCCAGAAGGAGCGCTTGCCCGCTCTCATCATTGCCATGGATGTGCAAATGCATACTGTTGGTGCCGTTTAAATATTCTGGCGTGATGGCGTCCAGTTTGCTTGCGACTTGTCGCGGGGCTACTTTAACGAAGGCCTCGTTCTGGTAGCGCTGTGACAGGCAGTCATGCAGGTCTTGCAGATTCAGTTTTTTGTCGAGCGCCCAGAGATTGATGGGCACAGCATCAATCATGCCTTGAGCATAGCGGCCAACCGCTGGCTGAAAAATGGGGGCATGATCCAGCCCGGCATAGGCTTTCATTTCCGGCACATGTTTATGGGCCAATGTCAGGCCATAGGGCCAATAGGGTGTTTGCAGCGCATTCTCGGCTGATTCATAATCCGCGATCATGGCTTTGCCACCGCCACTATAGCCGGAGATGGCATTCACGCTTGCGGGGAAATTGGCCGGGATGAAGCCAGCCTCTACAAGTGGGCGCATCAGCGCAATATAGCCTTGCGGATAGCAGCCGGGATCGGTCACGCGCGTGGCGCTTGCGATCTTCTCACGTTGATCTGGTGCCATTTCTGCAAAGCCGTAGGTCCAGCCATGAGCCACGCGGTGGGCGGATGAGGCATCAATCACGCGGGTGGTTTCATTCTCGATGAGAGAGACCGCTTCAATAGCCGCGGCATCCGGCAAGCATAAAATGGCGATGTCTGCTTCATTCAGCGCTTGGGCGCGGGCACCTGCGTCTTTTCGCTTGTCCTCATCAAGGCGCAGTAATTCGATATCCTTGCGACCTTCCAGCCTTGCTCTGATCTGCAGCCCGGTGGTGCCGACTTCGCCATCGATAAAGATTTTTGCGCT
>JAOXSG010000858.1 GCA_025800105.1 Cohaesibacter sp.
ACGATCCCGCGATCGTCAAAAAGGCCGTCTGCGCGAACAGGTGATGCAAACCAAAGAACAGATATTGGGTCTGGAACAGGAGAGATCTGCTGCTGAAGAGGAAATGAGGCTGATTGCCAAGGAGCTGTCCGGTGTTCGCTCCTTGTATGACAAGGGTCTGACTTCCATTGTCAGATTGAATAACCTACAACGAGCCCATGCAAAATTGAACGGGGAAGCTGGCAAATTGACTGCCTCAATCGCCAGAGCCAGGGCCAGAATATCCGAGATTGAGCTACAGCTCATTCTTATTGACGATACGATGAAAGAAAAAGTCTCGACGGAAATCCGGGATGTCGAAAACAAGCAGGCCGAGTTGATTGAAAAGGAAAGAAAAGCTCTCAAGAAACTGGAGCAAATGGCCTTGCGCAGAATTTTGTGCATGAAATGATGACCTGCCCACCGGAACCCTGGGAACAAGCCGTCGATGATGAGACCCTTGATGCGCTTGTATCCGATGCTATCCGTGCGTTTGATAAGGCGGATTATGATCATTCAGAATGGTTTTTTGGCAAAGGCGATTATCCGAACTGGTCTGGTTATGCCCTGGGCAAAAGGATTGCGGATCGGT
>JAOXSG010000870.1 GCA_025800105.1 Cohaesibacter sp.
TTTCTCGATGAAACTATTGCTGACTTTCTTTTCTGATTAAAGCGAAAAGTAGCGCCCTTAGTCTTGCACTTTTGATGAATATGGGCCAACCATAGACACAAGAGAAAGGCGCGTATTATTATGGATGAGCTTCATGATCCAGATCCTGACCAAGATCTGTCCAGCCAACAGGCAAAATTGATGGCAGAGGCCTTTGATCTCAAATCTTTCTTTCCTTATCTTGTGCGGGTCTATTATCAATCCGTCAGCAGCTCTGTCGGGGATATTTACAGCGATTTATATGCGTTAAGCGTCTCGGAATGGCGCGTTATGGCGGTGCTGGCTCCGCCGCAATCCATGTCCGCTCTGGATATCATTGAACGCTCTTCGATGAACAAGGTCAATGTGAGCCGCGCGGTGGCCCGTTTGCGCAAGCGAGGCTATTTGAAACAGGATATTGATGGCGATGATCGCCGCCGCTCCGTGCTACGTCTGACACAGGAAGGATGCAAGGTCTTTCATGACTTAATTCCACGGGTCAAAGAGGTAGAGCGGCAGTTG
>JAOXSG010000650.1 GCA_025800105.1 Cohaesibacter sp.
ATCCAAACGCAATCTCCTAGCTAGTCCGGCATCACAAACTAAGACCTACGGACTTGCGCAGTGTGACCCGTTTGGGGAAGACGTGTTTTTAAGAGCTCCGGGCGTTAACGAAAAAGATGCTTGTTTAGAAACGCAAACTCTCAAACCCTTCATGGAGTGACGAGATTAGGGCGGATGAATGGAGAAAGAAGATAAATCCTCTGATTCGAAACGTGGTGAAAGCCGTAAATGGCTAAGAGAAAGAGGGTCACAAACAGACGAGGACGCGGAACACGTGGAACCGGGAGGCTCAGCTTCGGCTCGTCTTGATGAAATGAACGCCAAATTAGACAAAGTCCTCGTAGCTTGTGGCGAAATTGAATCACTAAGGAAAGAAGTGCGTGAGCTGGGAGAAGAAGTGAAAAGTCTTAAAGAATCAATGGAGTTTGCTGAGACAGAGATTAGCAGCCTGAAAGCAAAGATGGCGCAAACATCAACGACAGTTGAAGATAACAGCGAGGATATTGAATCTCTTGATGCAGACGTCGAAATGTTGAAGCGGAGAAACATC
>JAOXSG010000918.1 GCA_025800105.1 Cohaesibacter sp.
TTTGTGAAGATACCCTCCTTGGTAAGACCTATGCTTACGTGATTCCTCCCTAAGATTCTATAAATAGGCTCAGGGGGTTCGACATCTACTAACTTGGTGAGTTTATCCCAGAAGGGTTGGTGTTGGTCTGCGGGCCCGCTCAGGGTAAGGTCATCAACGTAAGTTGACAGGAGCAACCCTGTTTCTTTGAAGAAGAAGTTACCGGGGTATTCGTGAACTTCGGAACCACCTAAAGTTCTCAGAACTTTCTTGAGGTGTTCTTCCCACAGACCACCCGCATCTGGATGACCATAAAGTGCGCGTACTAGCAGCACTACTGGCTTGACAAACTTCTGTCGCCACCACTTAGGGCGAAGTTCTGGTGGAAGCTCTATCCACGTTTTGTGCTTTGACTTCAAAAGTGCTTGCACATAGGCTTTGATGGCGTCTGCTGCCGTGGTCTTGTTTCCGGGTAATGCGCCATAGGCAAGGCAAGCATTTAGACCCTGAACTGAGGTGGGGTTAGCACCTAGCTCTTGGTAGACTGCGGCTGCTCCATTCTCATCCTTCGCACAATCTCCTCGGTAGACAATTCT
>JAOXSG010000935.1 GCA_025800105.1 Cohaesibacter sp.
AGCATCAGACCACATGCAAATGAAGAAATCACATCACCAACCGGCATACTGCCAAGAAAAATACGGGTTCGATCGAGTTCGCCTCTGTAGCCAAGACGCTCCAGCAATTGCGGCTTGCTTAGAAGCCATGTTGAGCGCTCAACGTCTTCGAGCCCAACAGAAGGCCATAAACTGTGCGCCAAAAAGATGGTGGCTGCAAAGTGGTTGATTCGCACTGCCGCAGCTGTTCCAAGATCTTCCAGAATTTTCCTCAGTGGCGATTGTCTGCCAAAGCCTGTCATGGCACCACACAGAACTAGCACTATGAATCAAATTTGTAACAGCAACATGGTGCGCACCCGCGCGGTTCCCATGGAAATATGAAAGTCAAAATCAAATATACGCAATGCAATGGGCAAACTGCCGGTCATGAAAGCCAAGCCACATCCTCCCACTGCCACCACGACGCAACTCGGGCGGTAATGAAAACACGGCGCCTGAATTCCTGAAACGATCAAATTGGAAACCCAATGCGCGATATGGTCTGATGCGGCTGCACAGTATAGATGCTTGATTTATTCAAAGGCGGCCGCAAAACCGCCGCAAGGGCCAGCAGAAGCGTACATTGTTGACACATGTCTTACAAATAGCATACATAATAGACCCAGCACATACAAAGATCATTCCAGGGCCGCCATGTATGGCTAAGATCGCTAGTGCGCTAGTATCAAGCTAATAATCCAAGTGGGTCAACTCGGC
>JAOXSG010000951.1 GCA_025800105.1 Cohaesibacter sp.
CTGCATACAGAGTACTTTTACTCCAACTACTATTGTACTCTGTATACAGGGCCCCTTGCCCCTCCAGGGGGGAAGGCTATTTATTTGAGCCTTCTGCCCTGTGGGTTTAGCGGTTCACCACCAGTCAGTCCGAGGAGGCAGCTTTGTTAACTTTCTTGGACTTGACAACTACAAGGGTGATTGCAGGCAAGATGCACAGCCAATCCCCAATTCTTGAATGCTATGGGGGCACTCAGCAACCCAGTAATTCTTACATATCTATGGGAACAAAGCTGCATCCTCCATACCCTAACTGAACCTGCCACAAGCAAATAATTTAGAATTTAGAGCAATTCAATGCTTGAATTGTGGCAGCCTGTGAAGTTCCTTGGGCATTGGCAGGTTCAAATGCTTACATAGTTCGCTCATGCGAGCCATTAGATGTGCCAATTCGGAGCACTCAGCATTAAATGCTGGGGTACCAACTGACCCACACTCTCCTGAATCTAATAGCTCGTACTTGGCCCGGATCTGATCAATTAAGGAGTTGTACTCCTGGTGTGCCTCATGCACAGTCATCAAGTAGACTGGTTTAGGCATGATCAGATCAGATAAATATGAA
>JAOXSG010000657.1 GCA_025800105.1 Cohaesibacter sp.
GTTCGTGCGAAGCGTCGGCCTTGAAAGAGCCAAAATGAAGATCGGGCTTGCCAACATTTTCTACAATATGCATCGACTGGTGCAACTCGATAGAATGGGAGTGGTATAGGAACCAGTGGCTGGAGAAAACCGGCCAATATCAATGCTGCAAACCAGAATGCCTGTTCATATTACCATGAAACGCTGCCAAATATAACACTCAAAGCAGGTTGATAGAGGTTCTCACCTGAGGACCTCTATTAACCCATGTTGATTATGGCCATTCGGCTTGTTTTCTGATTCACTGACCCAGCATTGATTTGGAGGGGAAAAATGAGGGAACCAGGCTTGTTTGACGTTGATGAACGGCTCAAAAGACTGAGCGATATCGGTGACCAATTGGAAGCCTATGGTCGACTGGTTGATTTTGAGATCTTCCGGTCTGTTCTGGATAAGGCGCTGGCCTATGGAGATGGAGCCAAGGGCGGAAGGCCACCCTTTGATCCTGTCATGATGTTCAAGATCCTGATCATTCAAACCCAAAATAATCTCAGCGACGACAGGACAGAATTTCTGATCAACGATCGCCTGTCCTTCATGCGCTTCTTGGGGCTTGGCCTGTCCGACAAAGTTCCCGATGCCAAAACGATATGGGCGTTTAGGGAGCGACTGAACAAGGCCGGTGTCATTACGGATCTCTTCGCTCGGTTTGATCAATATATCCGTGATGCAGGCTATATCCCGATGTCGGGACAGTTGATTGATGCCAGTCTGATAGCCGCTCCCAAGCAGCGCAATAGCGAAGATGAGAAGGCGGATATCAAGGCCGGGAAGATCCCTCAGGATTGGCAGGACAAGCCCGCCAAACTGCGCCAGAAAGACCGGGATGGCCGTTGGACCGTCAAATTTGGTAAGGCCAAAGAGCGTAAAGATGGAAGCCTGCCACGGGATATTGCCATCCCCCACTTCGGTTACAAAGCCCATACAGGGATCGACAAGCGCTATCGCTTCATCCGCACGTGGGATGCGACCGATGCCAGTCGCTATGATGGTCGGATGCTGCGAAAGGGATTGCTGGACAAGACCAATACTGGCCGTTCAGTCTGGGCCGACACCGCCTATCGTTCCAAGAAGAATGAAGCCTTCATGGAAAAGCATGGTTTTGTCTCTCAAGTCCATTATCGCAAACCAAAGGGAAAGCCAATGCCAGCCCATATCAGCCGGGGCAATGCGACCAAGTCAAAGCACCGTGCTCCTATCGAGCATGTCTTTGCCTACCAGAAGAATATCATGGGACTGTTCGTGCGAAGCGTCGGCCTTGAAAGAGCCAAAATGAAGATCGGGCTGGCCAACATTTTCTACAACATGCATCGACTGGTGCAACTCGATAGAACGGGAATGGTATAGAACACGGCAGAAAAGAAAACCAGCCAATATCGAGGGCCAATCGCCAGCGGATCGGTCCATGCGTAAAGAACCGCTGCCATAGGCAGCCATCAAACCCGGTTAATAGAGGTCCTCAGATCTTTCTTGGTAAACACCACAACTGGGGTGTTTCTGGATGTAATATTCCTGTTCATCTACTTTATTGTTTTGGCCGCAATCTCTACTCCTTTGACCCTAATTCTGATAGTTGCATTACCGATCCATTTAGCAATATACCAAATTTACGGCCCCTTTTTAAGAAAGCGTCTGAGAAGCCAGTTTGACGCCGGTGCCAATCATCCCGGGCGAATGGTTGAAGATATTACAGGAATATCAGCAATCAAATCTTTGAGCGCAGAGAAGAAAGCAAGAGAAAGGCTCAATGACACTTTGTCAGCCAGTATTAGTGCTGGATACAAGGTGGGAATGACGCAACTGTTTCATCAAAAAACAGTCTTCTTA
>JAOXSG010000960.1 GCA_025800105.1 Cohaesibacter sp.
TCCCTTTCAGCCATTTACTGAAATGTTTGGTTGCGATGAAAAAGATTTGCCCGAAGGCGTTAGCGCTGGAATTGGGTTTACAGATGAAGATCGCAAAGCACTATGGAACAACATGGCGCAAGTGTTTGATAATGACATTGCACCATGGATGACTATTGGTCCTTATAATATCAAGGAACCAAAAGACGGTTGGCAAACTGAATTTACTGACCAAGAAAAAGCCAAGCTGCGCCCAATAGCAGAAACATTGGCTATGCTCGACGGAAATGCATTCTTCGGTAATTCGTTTGAGCGCGATGGCAAGATCATCGAATGGTATGAAATGTACCTGCCGAATGCTGCCGCATTGTATAATGGCAATGGCGGTGATGATGGCTGGGCAGGCGAATCAAGCATAAACAAAGGTTAACCATGGCAGCGACTGAACTATGGGTTGAGAAGTATCGCCCGAAAACTCTGAGTGAATATGTATTCAAGGATGCGTCGCAAAAGCGCATTGTTGAAGGATGGATTAAGGATGGCGGCATCCCGCACTTGCTGTTGCACGGCGGCGCAGGCACAGGCAAGACAACACTTGCACGAGTGCTTATGCATGACCTTGATGTGCAAGACGCAGACATCATGTATATCAACGCAAGTCGTGACAACGGCGTTGACATGATTCGCCGCAAGATCACAAATTTCTCTGAGACTATGCCTTGGGGAGACTTTAAGGTGATTCTGCTTGATGAGGCAGACCACCTAACACCGGAAGGCCAAGCAGCGCTGCGCGGCGTGATGGAGCAGTATCATTCTGTGGTACGCTTTATCCTTACATGTAATTACGTCAATCGTATTACATCGCCTATCAAGTCACGCTGCCAGCAATTCC
>JAOXSG010000007.1 GCA_025800105.1 Cohaesibacter sp.
TTTTTTTTTTTTTTTTTTTTTTTTTTTGTTTTTTTACTTCCCATTCCAATCGTTTTACCGGGCCAATTTCCATAAAAGGGAGGGGGTTGATATGGCATTACTAGTCCTCCTTTGGTTGGTGTTTTTGGAATAGTTCTCCTAGGTTTAGGTTGTCCCATTTGAGGTGCTCCTTGTCCAGTAAGCTTTTTAATTGCTTCAAAAGCTAAAGGCACACCAATACTAGCTAGCAAAGTGCTTAAAAAGCCACCTGATTGTTTTTTAGTGGGTTTTATGTGAACACCAGAGCCTGTTTGAATAGCATTCAGTATATCCTTTTTTTGCTTCATAGTGAGGAGATTTTTATTGGCAATAAGCTGATCAATTTTGTTTTGGGGTATAATGAAGCCCCCAGTCATTTTTTTCATTAATTGAGAAGCACCTTCACTAGCAAGCCCTCCAAGAGCTGATAAACCAAGTGTTTTAGCTATTGTTGGAGCAAATGTACGTCCCATAGTCAAAATGCTTGATAAAAGAGAACCACCAACTTGTTTTCTGATATTTGATTT
>JAOXSG010000986.1 GCA_025800105.1 Cohaesibacter sp.
GGTAAGGGCATGTACGAATCACAGATACTCTCACTTGATCAAGTTCACCAAGGAAGCTAGTAACAACAAGTTCTCTTTTGCTAATGGTGAGTCTTCACACGTCAAGGAGAAGTTGGTGATTCATCTCAAAAATCCAAAACATCCTACTGGTTGGATTACTACAACTGTAGATATTCTGGACAAGGGTCGTGTGCCTATTTTATTCTCCGTAGAACAAATGAGGAATTTGAGAATGAACATTGAGCATACTCCCGCAGGTGAGTTTCTCACATGTCCGGTGTTTGGATTGAAACGTTATGCTTGTCAGTTGCAACCAACAATCATCCTATTCTCGACGTGATGTTTTTGGCCAAGTGTGGACACAAACCAGAACACAGCTTTGCTGCAACAGATAAGATCACATGTCCAGCTTGCAACGGCAAACATCGCAAACACACATATGATGATCAGTGCAATCTTGACAAACCCAGAGAACCAAGACCAAAACGAGTAGTACGTGAGATACGAAAACCAAT
>JAOXSG010000987.1 GCA_025800105.1 Cohaesibacter sp.
AACATGGTTTACACAAGCGAACGTAGGGCCAACATAGGGCCGACCTGGGGTAACATATGGGGCCACATAGGGCCAAGATAGGGGCAAGATAGGGCCAACTTAGGCCAACATAAGGCTAACATAGGGTCGACTTGGGGTAACATACGGCTGACCTAGGCGAAGATAGGGCCAAGACGGGGTCAACATTTGGCTGCAGAGCTAGGGTTGAGTGAGACTGACGTAGGGATGGCGAACCTAGGGTAAAGATACGGCCAACATAAGGCGAACCTAGGGTTGCGAGAGACTAGCGTCAGCCTCAGCTAGGGCTAACCAATATAGGTGCAGATATCTCCTTCCCTCCACTTACAAAACCGTACCCTACCCCCCCCTCCTCCTCCTTCAGCGGCCGGCGCCCGGCTGTCAGGCGTAAGCCTTTAAATCCGGCAGTGCCGTGTTAAGCCGAAGGCCAAGCCATCTGTGGCTTTAGCCATGGGGAGGTTCCGCCCATGCCGCCGACCCCGGAAATAGGTGCAGGTTAACAAAAAATGAGGTTTTGGGAATTTGCTTGAATTTGGGGGGTACCGACCGCATGAAATTTGGGGAAAAACGCTCCAAAAATAGCAATTTTTTGCAACAATCATTGTTCAGAAACACTGTAAATATCAGTGTTTTTGCATGTGTTAGCTTGTTGCAAAGGAAGATGCAAAAGTTGGAATTTGCTGGTATTTACATGGTTTTATGCAA
>JAOXSG010000989.1 GCA_025800105.1 Cohaesibacter sp.
CTCGTCTTGTTTGGGGAGAAACATCTCCTCAATTCGTCTCGATGTACGCTCCACGGTTCAGTTGGGTCAATGCTACTTATGACCTCCAATACAGGGCCCGCGCATGAGCAGATCGCTACCTCCCGCACATCCCTTTTACCCACTATACATGCATTTTCTAACTGAGTAAGCCACGGTTCAAATTTATCTGGATCCTCTCCATCGTATATCGGTATAGCGTTGAAGAGTTTGTCGAACTCCCGTTGACGGGTATTCTCGACCAACTTGGTTAGCACGTGTGTCTGCACGTCCTGCGCTTCCGCTGTTAAATTTAGGTGGTCTACCATATTTCGGTTTACGTTCTGCTGAGTTAGCATCAATCGAGATAGTGATTCCCCTACATACTGCAATGAATTTTCCACCGCTATTGTACTCACATTTGGGGATGGTAGGAGCGTGTCCCCCAAACCAGTGGAAGATAGTCCCCCGGGTACTCCCCTGGGTCCCATCGGTCCTGGGGGCCCCCTCGGT
>JAOXSG010000992.1 GCA_025800105.1 Cohaesibacter sp.
TTCGTAAAATACAGAGGAACTGACGTGGAGATACTTTGGAAGACTCATGCCAGTTGAAATTGTGAGGTTGTCGAGATCAAATCTGCAGCCTCGTGCTGCAGCCGCCACGTCTGATATTCGCGCTTCACTTCGCAGCGATGCACAAACTTCACTGCAAGGCTGGCGGCTGCCTGAGCAATCCCACCAGAATACATCCAGAGGTGACAGAAGACAAGAGTGCACTCACACAGACTCGCAGCTGAGCTACAGACGCAACGTCAGTCTCGAAAGATCGTTACAGACTGAGTGAACGAGCAAGAACTACAATGAACCACAACCAGATGTAGCTCGTCACTCAGGGATACCCAGTCAGCCTTTCAGACGCCCAGATCCACTCGTTTCCAGTCACTTTAAATCCACACCATTCATCTAGCACAGAGGTCCTCGCCCGAGGGCTCATTGGTACATGTGCACAGATTAAAACCATCATAAGAAGCCCGTCCACCCGGGACACCCAATTAAGTCATCAATTCC
>JAOXSG010001002.1 GCA_025800105.1 Cohaesibacter sp.
AATGCTTGAAATGTGTTGTCACTGACGCTGAGTCAGTGTCTATACCGAGGGTCATGTATCCATTCTGATTGGCTGCAAGTATCTGTATTTGACGCTAAGAGAGATAGTTAACAAAGTCTGATCAATCCCACAGGCCATGATGGGTCGTGACGGGGCTGGTCGATAAAATGCAATAATAAAGGAGAACCATCAGGCCCTCCTTTATTCTATCATCAAAGCTCGGCTTTCACCGATTATCGTTTATCCAGATAACCCAATGTGTCCAGAGTGGGCATGGACACGGTATTGTAGCCGGCATCCACATAATGGGTTTCCCCGGTCACAGAAGAGGACAGATCAGAAAGCAGATAAAGCGCTGTGCCTCCAACATCTTCAATACTGGTGGATTTGCGCAATGGGCTGTTATCACGCTGATAATTGAACATCTGGCGTGCATCCGAAATCCCAGCCCCTGCAAGGGTGCGCACAGGGCCAGCAGAGATCGCATTGACGCGAATGCCATCCGGGCCAAAATCAGTGGCCAGATAGCGCACAGAGCTTTCCAGAGCTGCCTTGGCAACACCCATCACATTATAATTGGGCATCACACGTACAGAACCTGCATAAGTCAGGGTGATCATGGATCCCCCTTCCTTCATCATGGCCGCAGCACGCTTGGCAATCTCAGTGAAAGAGAAGCAGGAAATCACCATGGTGCGGGTAAAATTCTCCCGACTGGTATCCGCATAACGCCCTTTCAGCTCATTCTTGTCGGAAAAGCCAATGGCATGAACAATGAAGTCAATTGACCCCCATTTGTCTTTCAAACCGTCAAACACAGCATCAACAGAGGCCAGATCTTCCACATCACAGGGCATGACAAAATCAGAGCCAACACTCTGCGCCAGCGGTTTCACCCGCTTGCCAAGGGCTTCTCCCTGATAGGTGAAAGCAAGCTCTGCCCCTTGATCTGCCAATGTCTTGGCAATGCCCCAGGCAATGGAATGATTGTTCGCGACCCCCATAATGAGGCCGCGCTTGCCAGTCATCAAACCAGTCATCGATACAAGACCCCTTAGCCGTTATAACGCTGGAAAACCAGCGTTGCATTGGTGCCGCCAAAGCCAAAGGAATTGGACAAAACAGTATCGATCTTGGCATTGTCAATGCGCTGTCGCACAATCGGAACCCCGTCAAATTCAGGATCCAGCTCACTGATATGAGCGGATTCGCCAATGAAGCCCGCTTGCAGCATCAACAGCGAATAAATGGATTCCTGAACGCCAGCAGCGCCCAAAGAGTGACCGGTGAGGGATTTGGTCGAAGCAATATGAGGCATGGCATCGCCAAAGACTTCGCGAATGGCACCAATTTCCTGCTTGTCGCCAACCGGCGTCGATGTGCCATGGCAATTGATATAATCAACGGACCCATTGACTGTAGCAAGTGCTTGCTTCATGCAGCGCACAGCGCCTTCCCCGGACGGGGCCACCATGTCATAGCCATCAGAGGTCGCGCCATAGCCAACAATCTCGGCATAGATTTTTGCACCACGGGCCAAAGCATGTTCCAGCTCTTCAACCACCAAAACTCCGGCTCCGCCAGCAATCACAAAGCCATCGCGAGTGGCATCATAAGCACGAGAAGCCGTTGAAGGGGTGTCATTATATTTGGAAGACATCGCCCCCATGGCATCAAACAGATTGGACATGGACCAGTCCAGATCTTCATGACCACCGGCAAAAACAATATCCTGCTTGCCCATCTGGATCAGCTCATAGGCATTGCCGATACAATGGGCGGATGTGGAGCAAGCAGATGAGATGGAATAATTCACCCCGTGAATCTTGAAATAGGTCGCCAGAGTTGCAGAAGCCGTTGAAGACATGGCCTTTGGCACAGCAAAGGGGCCAATGCGCTTGGGCGAGCCATTTTTGCGGGTAATGTCAGCGGCTTGCACAACGGTCTGGGTAGAGGGACCGCCAGAGCCCATGACAATGCCGGTGCGCTCATTGGTGATATTGTCCTGCTCAAGACCGGAATCGGCAATAGCCTGTTTCATGGCCACATGATTCCACTCACCCCCTTGGGAGAGAAAGCGTTTGGCACGGCGATCAACCAGCTCGCTGGTATCAATATCGGGTGCGCCCCAAACCTGACATTTGAAGCCATGGTCGGCAAAATCCTGGGAAAAAGTAATGCCGGATTTTGCATCACGCAAGGAAGCGGTGACCTGATCGGCATCGTTACCAATGGAGGAAACAATACCCAAACCGGAAATGACTACTCGTCTCATACTGGGCCTCACTATCAATCTTGGGGCTCTTGATTTCAGGCAGAACAGAAAAAATTAAGCCAGATCTGCTCATCAGATCCAAATTTTTATGCGCCATTCTGCCAATAAATATGCGGCGTTATTGATCTTTAAACAGACCAACACGCAAATCTTTTGCAGTGAAGACGGTCTCGCCATCTGCCTTGACCCAGCCATCGCCAATGCCAAGGATCAAACGGCCCTTCATGACTCGTTTGAAATCAACACCAAATTCAACCAGCTTGGTGTCCGGTGTAATCTGACCGGCAAAGCGAATGTCACCAACGGAAATGGCGCGGCCCTTGCCTTCCAGACCCAGCCAGCCCAGATAAAAACCGGTCATCTGCCACAGCGCATCAAGACCCAGACAGCCGGGCATCACAGGATCGCCAGCAAAATGGCAATCAAAGAACCAGCGCTCTGCGGTGATGTCATATTCTGCGCGAATATGGCCTTTGCCATGCTCGCCGCCATCTTCAGAAACCTCGGTAATCCGATCCAGCATCAACATTGGTGGCAAAGGCAATTGCGGATTGCCCGGCCCAAACATTTCCCCGCGGCTACAGGTCAGAATTTCTTCATAGGTAAAGCTGGATTGGCGCTGTTCCATAAGGTGTCCATTTCTCTTGTTTGCCAGCTGTCCTTTTCATCGCGTCAAGCACAGCAAAAAGGCTTCAGACTGGCGAAAGTCTTGTCCTGCAAGCGCCAGCGCGCTTTGCAAGGCCTTCCATAGTCATTCCATAATCACGGGATCAAAGGCACTGCAACGCTCCCCTTGATCCGCTTAAAAGTCAATTTGCTTATAACCTGTTCTGAACGCTTGCACTAGGCTTACCTTACGAAATTTTCTTGGCCCACAGCTTTTCTTGACTTATGGGCAGCAAAGCAGACAGAGCCTGCCTGTTTGGCTAAAGAGCTTGCCGAATTTGCAAAAAAGCCTTATATCACGCATACTAGTAAGTGTAATGGACCAAATAGTGACCGCAAGACCAAATGGGATGGGCCTGAATGAAGCCTTCTTTGACATCTTTTGACAGACGCTCAGCACGTGACATGTTGGTCGAGGCAGGCCTGAGGCCAACCCGACAGAGATTGTCTTTGGCTGAATTGCTGTTCGCAAAAGGCGATCGTCATGTCTCGGCTGAAGTGTTGCAGCAAGAAGCAGAAAAAGTAAATGTTTCTGTCTCCCTTGCGACAATTTACAACACCTTGCACCAATTCACCCAAGCTGGTCTCTTGCGCGAAGTTGCCGTGGAAGGCAACAAAGCCTATTTCGATACCAATACATCCGATCACCATCATTTCTTCTTTGAAGAGGACAATCGCGTGGTCGATATTCCCGGCGGCATGAGCGTTGATGCCTTGCCAGACGTGCCCGAAGGCATGGAAATTACCCGTGTCGATGTTGTGGTGCGCCTGCGTCGCAAGAAAAGCTGATCACATGTTGCTATCAGCTGGCTCTAATCGGCCGTTCTGACTGTTTAGAACAAAAAATACAGAGCAAGGATAACGCCGCCCAAAAGCAAAAGCGTTTCCAGCACCACCACAAACAAATGCTTGGCCCCCAAGGCCACAATCGATTGCAAGGTTGTCATCACGCCCAGAGCCGAAATGGCAATAACAAGGCTCCAGCGTGAGGCATCGACAAGCGCATGATGGGCAAATTCGGGCACCCAGCCACAAGAATTAAGCAATACACAAAAGACAAATCCAAACGCAAAAAACGGAATTTGTGCGGATGTGATGCCCGATTCGGCAGGATCGGATAAGGAAGACTGACAGTCTTGATTTGCCTGATCTGTATTCTTCTGGTCTATATTCTTTTTGGCCTGACGACAGAGATAGCCCATAATCACGGCCACAAGCACCATGACCGGCAACAGCATCATCACCCGCACCAATTTGACAATGGTTGCCACGTCCCCCGCTTCATCCGAGACCCCATAGCCAGCACCCACCACTTGCGCCACATCATGAATGGTTGCCCCCAGCATGATGCCTATTTGTTGATCGCTCAATCCCAAAAGGGAGCCAAGAGTGGGATAGAGCACCATAGCAATGGTTGACAGAGAGGTAACCGCAATCACGGTAAAAAGCGTATCATGTTCAATGCGTTTTTCTGTGCTCTCATCTTTGGGAAGGACAGAACTGATTGCCAGAGCTGCCGATGCCCCACAAATCCCCACGGCCCCGCCGGTCAGCAAGCCAAAGGCAAGATCTTTTTTCAGGAAACGGGCAATGACCAACCCGGCAAACAGACAGCCCAAGACAGCAAACAAAATCAGCAAAAGCGTTTCAAATCCCAAAAGCAGGATCTGATCAAACGAAATACGCAAACCGAGCAGCGCCACCCCAATACGCAAAAGGCGTTTGCTGGCAAAGCCAAGCCCCGCCATGCAGCGCGCATCTTTTGAGAGAAAATGAAAGGCCATACCAATCAGCAACGCATAAAGCATCACTGGCCCGCCATGATGCTCCGACAAATAACTGGCAGTGATGGCAATCACACCAGCGATTGACAAACCCGGCCAAAGATCTGTGGCCCGCTTGACGACATGATTGGAAAAAACAGAAAGATCAGCAGAAGAAAACAATGCAGGTCTCTTGCATGGAAGGAAGGCAGCAAGGGAATTTAAGCAAATTTCACGGCGATGGTCATCCGATAAATGAGAAATGCAAATCAAAAATTACGCCGCTGAGGATCCTATTCCTTGATCACCTCGTCCGGGTAAATGCCCCACAGCATATTGGCGCGGATCCAGCCTTGACGATCCTGTGCTGAAACCTGACACCAATTATTCTTGCATTGCAACACATCAACCAGAACATTGATTTGCGCCTTGACCACTTCCGTTGCGTCATTTTGTGGCTCTTGTCGCAAACTGAGCAATGTGCCTGCTTTTTGCCAAGGGCTGATCAGGGCTGTGCGCCGACCGGACAAAAGAGAATGAAACACCCAGCCCTCTTCGCCCTCTGAGTCGCGAACCCGGCGCCAATGTTCAAATTCCTGTATAATTTCAACAGGAAGACCGGCCCGCCGAAAAATCCATTTCACTTTGTGATCCGTGCTTGGTCCACCGCGCACATTAACCCGGTCAGATTTCAGGCTGACAAATCGCGGAACCTTGTAACCGGACGGACCAACAGACGTGCCTTGCGCCAAAACCTCAGACTGGCCTGCCCACGAAAGCCAAAAGGCAAGCAGTGCAAAGCTCAACAGGGATTTTAACGAGAGAATATATGTCTGGGCCATCTGATTTTTGGTGTTTCGTCGCATGAGGACAGTATGAAGCAAACCCTTAAACCTTTATTTAAAGGAGGGCGACTTTCCCTCAATTGTCTTGTCATAAAGAATGGTCTCTTTGACCAAGGAACAATCCGATCAGACCTTACCTTTCGCCTCAGCATTTGCTAGACATAGAATGTGGCGCACATTCAGTGTCCTGCAAGACAAGAGAGCTCATCAAAGATCGGGCCTTGCGGTTTAAGCCTGTCCTTGTAATCCGTCAAGATTAAAGACAGCCAAACAGCATAAGGCCAGAAATTTGGGGCATGATTAGGGCGAACCTATGGCCAAAAACAAGCCGACCGTTGTTGTCACCCGCAAGCTTCCCGATAGTGTGGAAACCCGTATGCGGGAATTATTTGATACCCGTTTGAACCTTGAAGACAAGCCGATGAATCAGGCCGATCTGGTCGAAGCAATGAAAACGGCTGATGTTCTGGTTCCCACTGTCACCGACCGCATTGATGCCTCTGTCCTGTCTCAGGCGGGCGAGCGCTTGAAGCTGATTGCCAATTTTGGCAATGGTGTGGACAATATCGATGTGGCAACCGCCAACAAACGCGGCATCGTGGTGACCAATACTCCCGGTGTTTTGACCGAAGATACCGCAGATATGGCCATGGCGCTGATTCTGGCCGTGCCCCGCCGCCTCATGGAAGGCATTTCCGTTATGGAAAAAGGCGGCTGGCAGGGATGGTCGCCCACATGGATGCTGGGCAATCGCATCTGGGGCAAGCGTCTTGGCATCATTGGTATGGGCCGCATCGGGCAGGCCGTTGCACGCCGCGCCAAAGCCTTTGGCATGCAAATTCACTATCACAATCGTCGCCGGTTGCCCGCAAATATCGAAGCAGAGCATGAAGCAACCTATTGGGAAAGCCTCGATCAGATGTTGGCGCGCATGGATGTCATCTCCATCCATTGTCCCCATACGCCGGGCACCTATCATTTGCTCTCTGCCCGTCGCCTGAAACTGATCAGACCCGATGCCTATATCGTCAACACCGCTCGCGGCGAAGTGATTGACGAAAATTCTCTGGCACGGATGTTGCTCAATGGCGAAATTGCCGGAGCGGGCCTTGATGTCTTTGAGCATGAACCAGCGGTCAATCCAAAGCTGGCGCAATCAAACCGGGTTGTCCTCATTCCGCATATGGGCTCTGCCACGTTGGAAGGGCGCAGCGATATGGGCGAGAAGGTGATCATCAATATCAAGACCTTCATGGACGGCCACCGCCCACCCGATCGCGTCTTGCCATCCATGCTGTAAGGATTGCGTTTTATCTCTCACGGCAATTCCTCGCTGCCGCTCGGGCCTGCGAGGGCGCGGGCCATTCGGCCCGGTCACCTATCGGTTCCCGGTGAAAGCGCGATGCTTTCACCGATTTCTTTTCCCCTTAACCATCTGGGGCCAAGAATCCACGAAGGAAAATCCTTTCCTTCGTGACGGCCGATAGGCAAGCGCGAAGCGCCCTGTCTGGAGCCCTGATCGTCAGATCAGGAATAGCGTGAAGACATATCAATTCACGCAATAGCCGTGAGAGAAAATGTATCCTCACTTATCGCCGGCGATATTTGATGGTTTCAAACCGGGCCGCGCGGGAATCATAAAGCATCAAACGCCCGACCAGTCCTTCGCCTATCCCGACAATCTCTTTGATCACTTCCACCGCTTGCAAAGAGCCGATGACACCGGTCAAGGCCCCCAGAACACCCGCTTCGGCGCAAGTGGGAATGCTGCCCGCTTCCGGCTTTTTGGGAAACAGATCCCGATAGCGCGGATTAAGCTGTCCCATATCATTGCGCTCATAAGGCTTAAGGGTGGTAATGGAGCCATCAAACAGACCAACAGCCGCTGTGACCAAGGGCACTTTGGCAGTCTCACATAAATCAGCCACCAAATAGCGCGTATCAAAATTATCCGATCCATCCACGACCAAATCATAGGCGCCAACCAGATCAGCGCCATTGCTGTCATCCAGCCGGGTTTGATGTGCTTCCAGCGTCACATGCGGATTGATACGGGCAAGCGCCCGACGTGCGCTTTCAACCTTTGGTACATCAATCGCATCACTGTCATGAATGATCTGGCGTTGCAAATTGGAGAGCGAGACATGATCATCATCCACCACCCCGAGCGTCCCAACACCAGCTGCGGCCAGATAAGCCAGAACGGGGGAGCCAAGGCCTCCCGCTCCAATCACCAAAACACGAGAAGCTTTCAGCTTTTGCTGACCCGGTCCCCCCACATCACGCAGCAAAATATGGCGGGCATAACGCTCCAGTTCTTGTTCATCCAGCATGATAGGGCATGTCTCTTTTTAGCTTTTTAGCGGGGTCCTAATCGCTGCTACAATTTGATGGGAACGGCAATATAGCGCACACTTGGTCCTTCAAATCCGCGCTGATAAACCCCGATCAAGGCAACAGCATAGTCAGAGCGATTATAACGAGAGGATGCATAAACAGCTATGAGGCGATAGGAAATCGGACAATTTCGCGACTTGGGCACCTCTTTATCCTCATATATTTCCAAAGGATCCCCAGCCTCTCCCTGCTTCATGTCCAGACCAAAGCCCATAACCCGGCCATTTTGGTTGCAGCCATGAAAATCCTGAGCATCTTCCTGCCATAATTGCAAAATGTAAGCTTTGCCCTGTTGGCCAAGAATTGGAACTTTTAAGAAGGAGAATGACAAAGACATGGGATCAGCGCCCCGCTCGGTCACGGGATTGGCAGCCAACAAGGCCCCACTGACAGAAATATTATAGCGCTGCAACAAGGGCGAGACCTTAGAAAAAGCCTTGATCCGTGCCGCCAAAACCGGCTGTTTGTCATCCTTGATCAACACCCGAACAGGGCTTCCTTCCAGCCATTGATCCTTTTCCAGATCAATCAGATAAATGTTGGAATAGGCAAAGCCAGAGCCATCTTGTCGGCCAAATTCCTCAAAAGCAAAATAACGGCCATTCTCAGAAAAACCATGACTGCGAAATTCTGCAACATCGCCAGCAAAAGAAGAGGCTGTCATCAAAAAAATGCTCAAAACAGCCAGAAAAAAGCGCCTGATAACGCTTGTCTGCATACTATTTGTAAAAAGTCTGATCGGAGTCCGCATCATAATCCAACATCCTTTTTTGATTCCAATAGACCCAGTATGAAAGCGAAGTTGGAAAAAACAAAGGCACAAACACCAAAGGCCAGATCATTGTCTGGCCTTTGAGAGATTTGATTGGTTTGAAAAGAGGCTTAGACACCTTCAAAAAGAGCGGTTGAGAGATAGCGCTCGGCAAAGCTTGGAATGATGATGACAATATTCTTGCCCGCCATATCATCGCGTTTGCCAACCTCCAGAGCCGCCGCAATAGCAGCCCCAGAAGAAATACCGGCAGGCACCCCTTCAAGGCGCGCCAATTCACGGCTATGGGCAAAGGCGTCCTCATTGGCAATGGTGATCACTTCATCATAAATCCCGGTATTCAACACATCGGGCACAAAGCCTGCACCAATTCCCTGAATTTTATGCGGCCCAGGCTGACCACCAGACAGAATAGGGCTGTCTGTTGGCTCAACCGCAACCACATGCAAAGCGTCATTGCGCTGTTTCAACGCAGAGCCAACACCAGTAATGGTGCCCCCGGTGCCAATGCCGGAAATCAGCGCATCCACCTTGCCATCTGTATCATTCCAGATTTCATTGGCAGTGGTATGGGTGTGAATTTCAGGGTTTGCCGCATTCTGGAATTGTTGTGGGATAATGGCATCATCCAGCTCATTAACCAGCTCTTCAGCGCGCGCAATGGCCCCCTTCATGCCTTTGGGGCCTTCGGTCAATTCCAGCTCGGCACCAAGAAAGGCAAACATTTTGCGACGCTCAATCGACATGGTCTCCGGCATCACCAGAATAAGACGATAGCCTTTCGCGGCAGCCGTAAAAGCCAAAGCAACACCGGTATTGCCAGAGGTTGGCTCAATCAAAGTGGTTTTGCCCGGTATGATGGTGCCAGCCGCTTCCATGCTTTCAATCATGGCCACACCAATGCGGTCTTTCACGCTGGCCAGCGGATTGAAAAATTCAAGCTTGGCCAGCAAATTGGCTTTCACCCCATGGGCTTCTGCAAGCTTGTTCAAACGCACCAAAGGCGTATTGCCAATGGTATCAATGATGGAATCGTAAATCCGGCCGCGGCCTTCTGTGCTTCTGGGAGAATGAGCCATGATCTATCCTTACAAAGTCAAAATATCTTTGAAGATAATGTAGTTAGTCAGGGCCAGTGTTGCGAGGAATTGTGTTCCAACCTTCATCGCATTAAAAGAAAATATGGCTTTATTTTTATAATTTGAAGGTATGAAATTATAGAGGAGGAAAGGCGAGGCTGGTTGAATAGAAAATTATTCTATTCTCTTTGCTCAAATACCTGCGCAAGCCATCAATGCCGCCCGGTCGAGCCAAAGCCGCCAGCCCCGCGTACACTGTCTGGCAAGGCATCCACATCAATCACATCCGCTTGCAAAACCGGGGCAACAACCATCTGGGCGATCCGCATTCCCCGCTCAATGATGAAATCGTCTTCGCCATGATTGATCAACAAGACTTTCAGCTCGCCGCGATAATCGCTGTCAATGGTTCCCGGTGCATTGAGGACCGTGACCCCATGCTTGTAAGCGAGCCCGGAGCGGGGGCGAATTTGTGCTTCAAAGCCAATCTCCAATGCCATGGCAAGACCGGTTGGCACCAGAGCGCGCCCCCCTCTGGCAGCAAGACGGACAGGGGCATCCACCTCATTGGCGGCCCGAAGATCCATACCAGCAGCCTCTTCGCTTTCATAGCGGGGCAGGCTCAGGCCGTCAAAATGCGGCAGGGTTTTGAAAGCCAGTTTGGTCATGATCAAATCCTTAAGGGTGAGCGTCAAAATGCGCAGCAATCCGGGCAATGAGATGGCGCGCAACATCATGTTTGGGCATATCATCCCACGCTTCAATGCCATCATGGCTGATCAGTTTGATCTGATTACGATCCCCGCCCATGATGCCGGTTTCTGGCGAAACATCATTGGCGATGATCCAATCCGTTTTCTTTTTGATCAATTTGGCCTTGGCATGCACATCCACATCAATGGTCTCTGCCGCAAAGCCAATCACCAGATCCGGGCGCAAACTGTCATGATGCCCAACAAAGCGGGCAATATCTGGATTTTCTGTAAAGTCCAGATGCGGCAAACGACCATCAGCCTGTTTCTTGATCTTCTCAGTCCCCTGATTGGCAACCTTCCAGTCGGCAACAGCCGCCGCCATAATGGCAATATCAGCGGGCAATGCATTGGCCACTGCTTCATGCATGTCCTGGGCTGTTTCCACCATGATGCGTTCCACACCATTGGGCGCTTCCAAGGCCACCGGCCCGGAGACAAGTGTGACTCTGGCCCCGGCTTTGGCGGCTTCCTCTGCCAGCGCATAACCCTGTTTGCCAGAGGAACGATTGGCAATATAGCGCACCGGATCAATCGGCTCATGGGTGGGGCCAGCGGTGATCAGCACATGTTTACCGGCAAGAGGGCCTATTTTTTGGCGCTCCAAAGGCAACATGCCGGTATTGATATGGGATTTGATGGCAGCCAAAATCTCATCTGGCTCGCTCAAGCGGCCAAAGCCCTCTTCATTGCAAGCCATAAGGCCATAATCGGGCCCCACAATCACATGGCCATCTTTTTGCAACAGGGCCAAATTGCGCTGGGTGGCGGGATGCTCCCACATACGCACATTCATGGCAGGGGCAATCAAAACCCGCTTGTCAGTGGCAAGCAAGGTGGTTGATGCCAGATCATCGGCCAGCCCATGGGCCATTTTGGCCATCAAATTGGCAGTGGCAGGCGCAACCACCACCAAATCCGCATCGCGGGACATTTCAATATGTCCAATCTCGGCTTCGCGGGTTAAATCGAAAAGCTCGGTTAAAGCTGGCTCTCCACTAAGAGTAGAGAGGGTCAGAGGCGAGACAAATTGCGTTGCAGATTGGGTCAGAATGACTTTGACACTCGATCCTTCTTTTTTCAAAAGCCGGATCAGATCAATGGCCTTAAAGGCTGCAATACCACCAGAAATGATCAATAAAATCCGTTTATTGGTCAGCATTCCAGCCTCCATTGGAAAGAAGTTTACGTCCAGACACCCACAGCAATTGCCACCATCGCCCCGGCAATAACCCAAAGCGCAACACGTCCCGAGCGGCTCTCACGCGCTTCTGCCTTGCCAATAGCGGCAACGGTTTGCGCATCCAGCCTCATACCATTGCGGCCCATGTCATCAAAACTGACAGAAAGGCGCTCGGCACGCTTGGCCATATCAGGAAGGCTGGCAGAAAGCTGCGCGAGAGAAGCAAGACCACCGGCCGCTTCCTTGATTTTTGCAGCGGGACCAAAATTCTCTTCCATCCAGCTTTTCACAATTGACTCAGACGTATTCCAGAGATTCAGTTCATTGTCCATCATGCGGGCAACGCCCTCAACCACCACCATGGTTTTTTGCAGCAAAATCAACTGCGTCTGGGTATGCATGCCGAACACTTCGGTAAATTCAAACAATTGTCCCAGCAAATTGGCCATGGAGATTTCATCTGACGAGCGCCCCTGAATGGGTTCTCCAACCGAGCGCAGGGCTTGCGCAAAGGTGGCAATATCCTCGCTGGGCGGCACATAACCGGCATCAAAATGCACTTGCGCCACCCGCATATAATTGCGGGTGATGAAGCCATAGATAATCTCGGCCAGAAACAGACGCTCTGTCGGGCCAATCCGCCCCATAATGCCAAAATCCACCGCCACAAGGCGGCCCTGATGATCCATGAACAAATTGCCCGGATGCATATCGGCATGGAAAAATCCATCCCGCAAGGCATGGCGCAAAAAGCTTTGAATGACGCTGGCACCAAGCTTTTTCAAATCCTGACCGGACGCTTTCAAGGCCTCCATATCATTGAGCTTGATGCCGTCAATCCATTCCATGGTCATGACACTTTTGGAAGATCGCTCCCAATGGATGGTGGGAACGCGAAAATCCTCATCATCAGCGCAATGTTCTGCCATTTCGCTCATGGCAGCGGCTTCCAGCCGAAAATCCATTTCCAGCTGAATGGAACGCGCCAAGGTATCGACCACCGCCACAGGGCGCAGGCGACGGCTTGGGGCATGAATTTTCTCGATCAGACGGGCGGCGGCATAAAAGCCGCCCAAATCATTGGCAAAGCTTTCCGCAATATGAGGGCGCAAAACCTTCACGGCCACCACTTGCCGAACACCCTCACGATTAACGAAACTGGCTTTGTGAACCTGAGCAATAGAAGCGGCTGCAATCGGTTCGGAAAAGTCCTCAAACAAGGCATCAACCGGAGCGCCAAGCGCCTCTGCAACAGCTTTGCGAGCAGCATCCGTGCCAAAAGCTGGCACACGATCTTGCAAACTGGACAGCGCCTGAGCCAGCTCTGGCCCCACCACATCCGGGCGGGTGGCTAAAAATTGCCCCATCTTGATGTAAGAGGGACCAAGACGGTTGAGCGCAATGCTCAAGCGCTCACCTTTGCTTTTATCAGACAGGCCAGAGCGTTCAAACATTTTGGCAAAGGACAAAGCCAAACGGGCAGGGGCGGGCAGATCGGCAGGGGGCTGAACGATCGAAAATACCCCTTCACGTGCCAGAATGAAACCGGCACGGGCCAGACGCAACAGGGCAGACAAAGAGCCAATCATGATTATAATTTCCACCCGGAATGCATGGCAGAAATGCCGCCTGATAAATTGCGGAAAGAAACTTGCTCAAAACCAGCCTCTTCAATCATGGCCTTGAAACGGGCCTGATTGGGAAATTTGCGAATGGATTCCACCAAATAGCTGTAACTGTCGGCATCCCCCGTCACCAATCCGCCAATTTTGGGAATGGCATGAAAGGAAAACAGATCATAAACCTTGTCCAGAACGGGCATATCCACATTGGAAAATTCCAGCACCATAATGCGCCCGCCACGCTTGAGCACCCGATGCGCTTCTGACAAAGCCTTGTCAATGCGGGGCACATTGCGAATGCCATAAGCAATGGTATAGGCATCAAAGCTGTTATCATCAAAGGGCAGATCCTCGGCATTGCCTTGCACAAAATCGAGATGATCCATCAAGCCTTTGTCTTTTGCCCGATCACGCCCAACGCCCAACATGGAACCATTGATATCAAAAACGGTGGAATGGGCATTGCCTTTGGCCCGGTCCACAACGCGAAAAGAAATATCGCCAGTTCCCCCGGCCACATCAAGCAATTTGAAAGTCTGGCTGGCCCGTTGTGGCGGATTGAGCCAGGCAACAAAGGCATCTTTCCATAAACGATGCATACCAGCAGACATCAAGTCATTCATCAAATCATAGCGCTCTGCAACCTTGTGAAAGACATCATTGACCAAAGGCTGCTTGTCTCCCTCTCTCACATCTTCAAAGCCAAAAGAGGTTGCCATATCAGAGACATCTTCGGTCCGTTTTGTGCTGCCTATCGCCATTGCTTTTCTTCTGCTACTTTTTAAAGGCTTTTGCACCCGCCTTGTTGTGGGACAAAAGCATTGCAAACTTTGCTGGACCATAGCCTATTGCGTTTCAAATATCCATGATCTAACAAATATCAAAACCGCTTTTTAAAGAAGTGACATAGCCTTCATTCTTTGTGTTTGGGGGCAATGGTCAATAAAGCGGGATAATCGACCTTCCCCCAGCCAAGCGTTAATTTAAAGCTATGCAGCTTCTGCTTGCCTAGCAGCATTTGATCTTGACGGGACAAATCAGCAATTTTGTCTCGCAAAGCCTCAATTTCGGAACGGATATGAACAAAAGTATCCTGACTAATTCTACGCGACAGGGTCGCGAACAGATCTTGGGTTTCATCACATTGATGATCAATCAAATGACCCAAAAAGCTCGTATTCAGGCGTCTTAACAAAGGGCGCAAAGGTCCGTCGGAACGAAACTGGATAGGTCCGTCAAGACTGAGCCTGACAACACCATGCTCATCAACATGAGCCAGACCCAATCGCTCCAAAGCCAATCCATATAAAAAGATATCCTGCGCACTTAATTGATAGCGAAGGCGGATATCTTCCGCCGTTTCTGTTTCGCGCAATAAAATGAAGAAATGAAACAGCGATGGATCACGGGCCAGCATTGCCTCAATGTCTCGCGCCAAGGTGATCGGACCGGACTGATGGCGTTTGGAAAGATCAAACAGATCAGAAGGATCCAGATCCAAAAGATCACAGATTTTCATCAGGCGTGAGAGTTTACAATCTCTCTCTGCAAACATGCGCTTGATGCTGGGTTCGGACAGATCAAGCATGTCTGCCAATTGGGCATAAGTCAGCTGTCGTGCCTTCATGGCTTGCTTGATCAAATCAAAGGCATCCAACCGCAAATGATCACTCATGATACCAAAATCTCCAATAAAGGATCGAAATTTGATACTAATACAAATGGATTTGAATAAAAAGAATTAATTTGGTAGCCGTTTCTGCAATGGAGAAAACAAACGGAGTATCTTATGAAACATATCCTATCGATAAGTTTGCTGAGCCTGTCGCTTTTGCTCACCGCCCCTGTTGCTGCCCAAGAAATCTGGCAGACCTCGGAATTTGATTGGCCAGAATCCACATTATGGGATGAAACAAGAGAGCATTATATTTTGTCCAATATGAACGGATATCCAAATGCAGCAGATGGAAAAGGCTATCTGTCCAAATTGCAGAGCGATGGCACCTTAATCAATAAATATTGGGTCACCGGTCTTGACGCGCCCAAAGGCATGGCATTGGTTGGCTCTGATTTGATTGTAGCTGATCTTGGCAATGTGCATGTGATTGATGCACAAACAGGTCATATCAAACAGACAATTTCTGTTCCGGGTGCAACATTGCTCAATGACGTGACCAGCAACGGAACCAAGGCATGGATCAGTGACTGGATGGGGCATGGCATCTGGCTTTATGAAAATGGCAAAGTCACCCTCTGGTATGAAGGCGATGATATTCGCCATCCCAACGGTCTGTTGGCAGAACAGGATCGCTTGATCATTGGCACGTGGGGAGAAGGGCTAAAAGAGGATTTCTCAACCCAAATCCCCGGAGATCTCAAAGCAATCTCTTTGCAAGACAAGACAGTGACCATTCTCTCCAAACATGTGGGAAATCTGGACGGTGTGATACGCTTCAAGGGCCGTCTATTGACCAATGACTGGATCAGCGGCCAAATCTATGAAATTGACGAGAATGGGCAAGCGCGAGAATTGCTCTCTTTCCAAAAAGGCCTTGCTGACATTTCTCATGATGGCTCTGCCCTTCTCTTGCCATTCATGCTAGAGGGAAAACTACAACGCTATCATCTGAACTAATCGAAAGGTGATGCCATCAATGCCAGTGTGAGGTGGCGTAGAGGGCGTATGAAGAGGGAGATCAAAGTGCCAGAATTGCCAGAGGTAGAAACAGTCCGACAGGGTCTTGCGCCTTTCATGGAAGGGCAGAGAATTGAAAAGGCTGACATTCGCCGACCCAATCTGCGCTTTGATTTTCCTGACAAACTGGCAGAGCATTTGCGAGACAGAAATGTCACAGCCTTGGGCCGACGCTCAAAATATCTGCTGGCTGATCTCGATGACGGGCAGGTTTTGGTCATGCATCTGGGCATGTCCGGCTCGTTTCGTGTCATAGAAGCGGACGAGACCCACCGCATTGCAGACGAAGCTTTTCATCTGGAGCGTGGTAAAAATCCCAAACATGACCATGTTGCTTTATCCATGAGCAATGGTGCGATCATCCTCTATAACGATCCGCGCCGGTTTGGCTTTTTTGATCTGATTGCCAGAGCGGATCTGCCAGAGCATCCCTATTTTGCCAAAATGGGCGTGGAGCCAGTGGGCAATGCCTTGAGCGCCGACCATTTGGCCCCGCTTTTTGCCACACGCAAAGCCCCGCTCAAAGCAGTGCTTCTGGATCAGCGGGTCATTGCGGGCCTTGGCAATATTTATGTCTGTGAGGCATTGCACCGCTCCGGGCTGGATCCGCGAAAGCCTGCCAAAGATCTGGTCACAAAAAGCGGCAAAGCATCGAAAAAACTGCAAGTGCTGACAGAGGAAATCCGCGCCACCATTGCAGAAGCCATCAAGGCCGGTGGCTCCACATTAAAAGACCATACCAAGGCCGATGGCACTTTGGGCTATTTTCAGCATTCTTTCAAAAGCTATGACAGAGAAGGCCAGCCATGCAAAAAGCCAAGCTGCAAGGGCCAGATTGAACGGATCACACAATCGGGCCGTTCAACCTTTTTCTGTCCCGCCTGCCAGACATAGCCGCGATTAGGCCGGACACAAAAAAGGCTGCCCAAAGCAGCCTTTTGACAGGATCAGATTGTGCTTAATTATGTTTGATCAGGGTGCCTGCGCCCCCTGCGGTGAACAATTCCAGCAAAACCGCATGAGGCACTTTGCCATCTAAAATGACCACCCCTTGCACGCCTTTATTGAGCGCATCGATACAGGTTTCCACTTTGGGAATCATCCCACCGGAAATGGTGCCATCGGCAATCAGCGCATGGGCTTCCTTGATGGTCAATTGCTTGATCAAACGGCCATCCTTATCCAGAACGCCGGGCACATCGGTTAGGAAGAGCAGGCGCTTGGCATTGACCGATCCTGCAATGGCCCCGGCAAAAGTATCGGCATTGATGTTATAAGTATGGCCATCCGCCCCCGGTGCAACCGGCGCAATGACCGGGATAAGAGCATCTTTTGCCACCATATCAATAACAGAGCGGTCAACTTTCTTCGGCTCGCCCACAAATCCCAGATCCACCACTTCCTCAATGGCGCTGTCAGGATCGCGAATGGTGCGGGTCAGTTTTTCGGCAATCACCATATTGCCATCCTTGCCGCACAAACCAACCGCACGCCCCCCTTCAGCATTGATATTGCGCACAATGCTTTTATTGATGGAGCCTGCCAGAACCATCTCAACCACTTCCACCGTGCGGGCATCGGTCACCCGCAAGCCGCCTTTAAATTCGCTCTCAATGCCCAGGCGTGCCAGCATGGTCTTGATCTGGGGGCCACCCCCATGCACCACAACCGGCTGGACGCCAGATTGTTTAAGCAAAACAATATCGCGGGCAAAGGCTTGGGACAGCATTTCATCACCCATGGCATGGCCGCCATATTTCACCACAACAGACTGGCCGTCATAGCGCTGCATATAAGGCAAGGCTTCGGAAATGATCTTGGCACGGTTATGCGGTTTTTGGACTGGCTGATT
>JAOXSG010001006.1 GCA_025800105.1 Cohaesibacter sp.
CATGCTTCTGTCAGCCATTTTCATCGCAATGACGACGGAGCGGTCGCCATCATTTTCGCTCTCAGTATCATGCCATTGATAATGTTAGGGGGAGCCGCGATCGATTATGCCCGCGCAAGCAATCAGCAGCAACAAGTCCAAGATGCCGTCGATGCCGCTGTTCTGGCCGCCGTTAACCGCATTCCCCTTCAAAATGATAATGAAGTCAAAACATTGATCCGAAGCTATGTCGCTGCCAATGTCCCCAACGGCACCGCAGCAAATGTCAATCTGATCGCAATTGACCGCAAGAACAACAAGATCAGAGCTTGGGCTCATGGCTCAACCGATACCTATTTCATGAAACTGGCCCGCGTGGACAGCATGGATTTCAAGGTCAAAAGTGAAGCCGTCTCCAGCGATAAGGCCATTGAGGTGGCCATGGTGCTGGACAATTCCGGCTCCATGCGTGGCAGCCGCATCAGTGGTCTGAAAACTGCTGCCAAAAGTCTGGTCAATATCTTAGAAGAAAACCAGCAAAGCAGCGAAGATTTACGCATCGCACTGGTGCCCTTCAACCATCTTGTGCGGGTCGATAAAAGCAACAAA
>JAOXSG010001019.1 GCA_025800105.1 Cohaesibacter sp.
CGAATTCTTCAGCACTCCCTCCGTTTGCTGCGAATATATAGGGCGTGGAACGCATGCGGTTTACGGTAAATAGCTGGGGTAGAAGAAGCACAGGCTCAGGAAAAAATTTGACGGAGATCTATACCGAAAAGACAGCGAACATTGGAAAAGAAAGAAAGGAAGTGGATGCGGAATTGATTTTTAACCCATCCGTTCAGAAAAAGGACTATAAGCGTCTATCGAGCCTTTTTGGGACAACGGGTGAAAAGTGGAACTGGTCGTTCACACGTGAAAACTGATCCCAGCCGTTCCACCTTTAACCCTACCGTACAAACATAATACTGCTTTAAAAAAAAAGAAAGAAAGCAAGGGCTTCATTTTATTTTTTTCTTTGTTAACGAGTACATCGTCTGTGTTGTAGATTCCCTTTTTTTATTTCTAGGATAAAAGTTATCCAGGATTTCTGTTTTTTGGGGGATAAAAAACATTTTCACTGCCTTATTTTAAGTTAAAGTTTGAAAGCATCATAAGTCAAACCTTAGAACAAGAAGACGTTACAGGAATACACGGCATTAAGCTGTAATACGGAATTCAAAATTGATGCTCACCCTGGGTTAGCTTAACCCT
>JAOXSG010001036.1 GCA_025800105.1 Cohaesibacter sp.
ACCGAGCCATAAGGCGTGCTCAATGCTTCAAAGCATCGATCCAGCTTAAAACGCTCTTTGCTCACACGACGCACACCCAAAGTCGTTGTATGGCGCATCACATGGCAAACAATTTCCATTTCCTGCCCGGGCTGACATAAAATACTGAGTTTCTGGGCAAGGCGGCCTTTTTTCATCATGATGGGCGTGAAAAACACATCAAGCGCCCCAATATCCAGTAAAGCCTGCATGAGAGGCGCGGTCAATTCAGCACTCAAATCATCAATATTGGCTTCCAGCTCAACAATCCGGTCTTGCTTTAAACCGCTTGCATCCACTGGCTCAACGCCTGCCCCCGACATGTCGTGAAAACAGGAAGGCGCCAAGTCTCCAAATAAAAATCGCACCACATTTGGATGATCAAAATCCTTCTTCCCCGCGCCAAAAGCTTGCCCTTGAATGGTCATCGGAGCCATTGGCCCAAAAGAGCGGCAATAATGACGCAAAAGCGCAAGACCTGTAGGGGTTGCCAATTCTCCATCCCCCCCTTTTGCTGCGATGGCAGCCTGATCCGTGGATTGCCTATGATCGGATAAAGAAAGATGAGACCCAGAGTATGAACCATAAACGGCGATCCCCTCTGCCAGCAAAGCCGT
>JAOXSG010001061.1 GCA_025800105.1 Cohaesibacter sp.
CTGTGCTAATTCCCATTTCTTGTAAGATTGAGACTTTGCGCGGGCCTGAATCCACTTTCGGGCACCATATAAGGTGGTCATCCGGGTGCCACAACTTGTTGCCACTTATGCAGGCTGGCATTGGGCGACACCAATGTAGAACACGGAATTCCCCCACAGCCCACATAACTAGAGTAGTCATGTGACTTGCTACCCATTGGCTGTTGATGCAGAGCATCACCAGCTAAATATAGCAGCAGGGCAGGATACGAATCCAATAGGCCTGCAGAACTAGAGCAGTCATGTGACCTGCTACCCATTGGCTGATGACGCAGGGCATCATCAGCCATATATATACCACCCGGGCATAAGGTTGGGGGAGTGATGTCTGTTGTGTTTTGTGATTCTCTGAACCAGGAAGTATTCTGTGTACTTGGGCACCATTGTGTTAGGTGAACCCTGAGTATGGAATACAGGTTTTAGGCTGCAGCCCAATGAGCGCGCCTTGGAGAATCAATAGAACCTAGGAGCTGCCCAGCCTAAGGATTGTGGTGCGCCCAGAATTGGAGCTGCCCTGCCTAGAGCGTGGAGC
>JAOXSG010001069.1 GCA_025800105.1 Cohaesibacter sp.
TTTACCGACATACAACTGCGAGATTATCAAGCTCGTAAAAAGCGCCAACAACTCGACGAGACAAATGCAGTGTGGCTCAGTTAATTGGAAGGCGAAATATCGAAACGTAAAGAGAAGACAAAAAGCCATAAACAAGTTAACGAAGAGCTGGAAGAGCCAACGAACCCCCAATCCAAGAAAAGGAAACGCTCCGCCAAGTCCGTAGTACAAGCGCAAATCGGCCTGAAAGAAAACCAGCCTACAACAAGTCTCCCACAAGGGAAAATTAAAGCAACCAAGAAGCCGAGAGCCCCTCGCAAGCCCAAAACAAACACCCGACAACAAGAGGTGCCACTACAGCCATCATTTGTTGAAGATTATAGCAGTTTATAGCAAGATTACCAACTAGCCCAACAATCGATACAACTTCAACAGCAAAAGCAAGAACAACTACGGCAGCAACAGCCACAACCACAGCAGCAGCAAGAACCACAGCAATATCAAGGACAAGCTGATTTTCAACAGTTTTTTTTATGACATTTTTTGTAATCAATAGTTTTAATGTGTCACTATTAAAAGTGTTGTTAAAAG
>JAOXSG010000665.1 GCA_025800105.1 Cohaesibacter sp.
CAAACATGTGCGCGCTGCTGGTGGGCTTTGCATTGCCGACGAAGTGCAAGTGGGTTTTGGCCGCGATGGCGAGCATATGTGGGCATTTGAGCACCAAAATGTTGTCCCGGATATCGTGGTGTTGGGCAAACCCATCGGCAATGGCCATCCAATGGCAGCTGTGGTCACAACACCAGAGATCGCAGCGGCCTTTGCCAATGGTATGGAATATTTCAATTCCTTTGGCGGCAATCCGGTCTCCTGCGCCGTCGGCATGGCTGTGCTGGATGTGATCGAGAGCGAAGGTCTGCAGCAAAATGCTTATGAGATAGGGCAGTTTCTGCGTGATGGCTTCAAAGATATGGCCACGCGATACCCGCTCATTGGCGATGTCCGTGGTCGTGGTCTCTTCATCGGTGTTGAGCTGGTCAAGGATCACGAGACGTTGGACCCGGCCACCAAACAGGCCGCTCAAATCACCAATATCCTGCGTGACAATTCTATCCTCATGTCGACCGATGGACCGCTGGACAATGTGCTGAAGATCAAGCCGCCAATCATCCATTCAAAGGACCATGCACAAGAAGTCCTGATCAAAACAGAAGCCGCCTTCAAGGCGATCCAATAAAATCACCATCCAATTTATCTCAGAAATTATACCGTTGGTATTATGAGGTGGATTGGGCAAATTGATTAGGGTTTGTTTCTAAACATATTTTTGTCCGAAAACCGCACGCACTTTTCGGAAATATGCTCTAGATCCTGATCCTGCCAGGTATCGCGTTTGCGATAGAGGGTGGAGGGGCTCATATCCAGACTTTTGGCCGCTTT
>JAOXSG010000666.1 GCA_025800105.1 Cohaesibacter sp.
CCTGAAATTTCGTGACAACGAAACACCGAAATGTGACAAATTTCTTGGGACGCTTCTTTCTAAGTCATGTGATCATTCTTTTGTGTATGTCATGAAGACGAGGCTGGAAACTTGTCACCAGGGAAACTAACCTCGTTTCCAGGTTCTTCTCGTCGTTCAAACTAAGCGACAGGGACCCCTGGGGAAGATGTTGCCAGGGAAACTGTCATGCGAGTTGTCAAAAGTTGACCGAACGCAGATCGGAGTTATCAGAATATCTCAGAATATCAGCTTTCTGTCGATCAACATTTGTCGATCTTCGAAAGACCAAACATGCGTGGAGTTAGTTCGGCATCGCGACGGCGATCGCGGTTTTCGAAGCTGTTTTTCTGCGAACATTGCCATGATCATTTGTCTAAAGCACAATATATAAGGCACAGAAGAGTGTTTTTCAATGAAGCTTCGCAAACATGGAGCAATAGACCGCAAGCTGCAGCAGCAAGCTTCTCTGTACCAGATCCGTTTGCATCTGCGTGCT
>JAOXSG010001167.1 GCA_025800105.1 Cohaesibacter sp.
ATAACTTTTTACTGGCGTCTTTACGGGCTTGCTTTTCGAGCTTTTCGATCTTATCCGCCAGCTGTTCCATGACATCGTCAATAGCCGATTCACGCACTTGCCGGTAATTGATTGTCAGATCATCACGGGAAGAGCCGTCGATGAAAAAACCCAGCACCGTGGTCTTTAACATACCTTTGACGCTAACCTGCAGCAGGTTTTCACAGTGTTCCCAAAGGATCTGGTTAGCATAAGCCTCGTGATAATGGCTCAGCAGTTCCTGACTCTCCGCACTGTTCTTCTGTGCACCGGAGAACAGGATTTCAGGCAGATTCACTGCTTCCAACTTTAATGCCAGCTGTAAAAACAGCAGCGCCCGGTAGCGCTTTTTGTCGTCGTCTTTTTCAAGAAAACGCTCATGATCGCTACTCTGAAATTTTGACAAAATGCCGTACTTGCTCAGTTCCAGCATGGCATCATTCACATCACCGGTTGCCAGCGTTTGCATGACACCGCGCATATGGCCGATCTCTTGTTGCAGAGCATCCGCAGCGTCCTGCGTCAGGGCAAACCAACCCTGTTCTCCGGTTTTAGGCATCGATGGGTAGAACACCACATCGACATATTCCTTTGGTTCGCAAACACTATCTGGAATTTCCGGCAGCTCAGGCAACTGGATACGTTCAGCGGAGACCGGTGCCGGTTTTATGGGATCGGTGGCGCCTGTCGCAGAGCCGCTGCCCTTTTCTTGCGACTTCGGGCCATCAGTTTCAGGGATATTTAACAGATTACCAGCATAGATCAGATCGACATCAAGCAAGGCAGAATAACCCTCGCTGATTTGCAAGGGTAAAGATAGATTCAAAACGCCGAGCCTGCGATAGACTTAAAATCAAACATCGGGCTTAAATCTATACATGAAATCCATTTCATCAAAGTTGATTACATGTTCTATGCTATTAAAGAATTCTTCTGAACGTTTATTTAACTCAGGTATTTTTTTTTCTTCTATATTAAATTTTTTAACATTACGTTTTTGGTAAAACTCTTCACCCGTTCCAATATATTCAGCTTTTCTAAAAACATAAGCTTCTTCAGAAGATATCACCCCTTCCCGAACAGCCCAATCATAGTGCTTTCCCCCATAACCCTTACTAAGGCTATCTAGGTAAAGGTTTCTTCGTTCTTCATTATTCATACCTGCATATGGATTATGTACAAAATACATCGCAATCACAGGGTTTTTATCAATATTCTCAAGCAAAGCTTGATACATATCATCCCCCCAGAACTCTCGATAATCTTTCCCATAAGCATCTTTTATGCTACGAGCTAAAGGCAAGTTATAACCTTTTTTTGCAGCTGTAATTATTGCCTGCTCATTATTATCACTAAACCATGCATCATATACTTTTTCAAAAAAAGAACGGCTATAATATCTATAGTGATATTCGGCTCTTGAGTCGCCTTGTTCAGCAAGCTCTTTCCAGCGTTCTATAGCCTTATCGAAATTTTCTTCAGGACATTCCCATCCGTTGGCTTCACATACACGTAATGAACGACCATCCGATAGTTTGAACATACTATAGGGGTTTCCACCTTCGATAGACTTTTCGTACCAATGATAGGCACCATAACGGTCACGGCCAAAGCTTTCCTGTTTCATATAGCCATACCAGAATAAGGCTTGGGCATCGCCTTTTTCTGCATAGGGTTCTAGCTTTTCCATTGCTTCATCATATTTCTTATAGCGAATATCAACCATGATTGGATAAAGGTAATGTCCTTTCTCTACATAGCCTGCTGAATTTACAAAATTCGCAAAGAATAAAGTGCTTACAATCAGTAGACGTAAAAGCATTATGCTTGTCCTTCTATATCCATTACGGAGATTAATTGATAATTTTGAGTAATATTGACAGCTTGTCTGCGTGCGCTTTGTTCAACGGGATCACTCTTGCAATCCCCAATATAGATTGCCGCATAGGAATCAATTAGGTAGCCTTTTTCTATATAGAATTGATAGTCGCTGGCTAACAAACTTAATAGCCTTCTAAAACTAAATATTTTATGGGTTCTATCAGATGGTTTAAGCCCTGTATCGGCATCTGCCCAAATTGCTGATTCATATAAATAAATCATCCGACGTAGACTACTAAATAATACTTGCCATTCAGTTTTATAGTTATCTGGCTTTTCACCTTTACTGCTCATGCGCGATAAGGTTTCTTCGAAATATCGACGCTGTTTCTCTGCAGGATTCTTCGGATATTCAATTTCGTAACCATCCACAATACCATCCACTAACCATACCAGTACTCGCTCAAAGGCATTTCGTTGTTTAGCATTATCTGCAATATTGTCTTCATACTGGCTTGTATTAAAGTTTCTCACGTCTTGCGCCAGCTCACCAAAGCTATAAGTCTGCTTATCCGTCAACGTATACAGCAGCCGCCCCAGTGTTTCCGGCGGCATTTTCTTCACCCATGGCAGCGCTTTTTCAGCGTCTTCATTGATAAAGTCTGCCAGCACAGGTGCGAGTTTTTCTCGGGTGCTCTCGTCGTTGAACTCTTTGATTTTTTCAAAAGGCAGGAGCAGTACATCCGCCGCTTTCAGGCCTGTAACCATAACCGCGGTGAGGAACATATTGAACAGCTCGAAGGAGTTTTCGCCACTGTACGGGTCGATACTCTCATCAAACAGGTTCAGGCGGCGGAAACCTTCTTTGTTCATGATCGTCAGGATATGATCAATAAAATCGTTGATCGCCAGGGGCGAGATTTCAAAGCCGAGCTTGCCGCTGACACCCGGGCCTAAGGCAAGGCGCGCAGCCATAATAAAGATGATTTTGCCGCCACTGACGGTCAGTTTGATGACACCACTGGCCGACGCCGCAAACGCAGCGGCGGCTTTCGCGGTGAATTGTCCGAATGAGACAAAGCCGTTTTTATCGGCACCGCTGGTGCTTGTTAGTTGCCCCGCGACTTTACCGGGTGGCTGCCATTTCAGGCTCCCGACAAATTCACCGCCGACTTCTACACCCGCAAACACTCCAGCGCTCGCGGTGGCATCCACCGCTTTACTCTGCATCAGCAGTTCGCCATCGGCGTTTTTAATCTGTGCGATATCTTTGCGGTAGGCGTTGTAGCCCTGATAGCTTTCGGTAAAGCCTTTAACACCCACACCACCCTGATCCAGGTTACCAAATTCTACCCCGGCGCTGAGGTTGACCGAGGCCCCGACCATGCCATAAAGGGTAAAGGCACCGTCCAACAGGATACGGCCACCATTGAAGGTGGCGTTTTGTTCGGTGCGGTTGGCTTTGTAGAGGGCTTCTTGTTGAATTTTGAGTGGCTGCTCCGGTAAATAAGCGATGTAGGGGATAATAAACGCGTACCCCGCCGCGCTGGGATATTGCACGGTTAAGGTGGTCTGGCCTTGTGCCAGATTGAGTGTCGCTTTTGCTTCGGCCGCACTGAAGGCAATGGTGCCACTTT
>JAOXSG010001194.1 GCA_025800105.1 Cohaesibacter sp.
ACGAACGCCTTCATCGGATTCTGGCTTCTCATTCGTAACCCACCTGCAGGTAATGGGCTTCACCCCATGGAGCTTGCAGAAATCCTCTTTCTTCTGCTCACTCAGGATGACACCAGCTTTCACAGCTGTCAACCCATCACACTCTTTCTGCATGGCCTTGAAAGTGCCTTCCGGATCAAGCTCACCAAGAGTGGTATCCGAAATGACATGAGATGGCTTCCAGAGTTTCACACGGCTTCCACAGAAATCAATCACCTTGCATTCTCCTTTGCTCCCATCGTATGCAATGGACTCAACACTGAATCGAACCTCACTCATCAAATCCAAATCAGACAGACTTGATGGATGAAAGGCCACACCGCACTGACACAAATCTACCATTCCAAACTCCATCGGAGTGGCAGAATCTTCTTCAGGGATACCCAAATCACCTGACAGTGGCACCGGGCCATCCAACATCGGCTGATCCATGATCGCTAAGTCCTGTGGGGGTAATGGAGCTGCTATCCGGTACGACCACGGATGGTGGAGCACCAGACGGCAGACTCACCTCAGACCTGGATGATGGTGGCTGAGCCTGAAGACTAGCTCGCTTCTTCCGACACTCAGCATT
>JAOXSG010001202.1 GCA_025800105.1 Cohaesibacter sp.
GGCGAGCGACGACACGTTTTTAGCGAAAGGGTTGCTTTCCGGTTGACCCTCCCCATCCCGCCCGGCGGAATAGAGTAATAGAAAATAATTAAAAAGCAAGCGCACAAGCAAACAACAGGCAAGCAAGCAGGCCAATAGCTAACGACGAATTCCATGCTCATACGCGCGCGATACAATTGGAGGAAAAGCAAGGTTTCTATTTGCGTTACCATTCCCGCCGAGTAGCAATGGTATGAAATGACATGCAATGATACTCATACTCATTGCCATTCCTGCTGATGCAAACTTTTTGAATGGATACGCATTGAATGGATCCATACTGGTGGGATACGTGCTGCAGATACGTATTGGTGGGATATGTATTGGAGGGATACGTCTGCGATTCCTGCGGATGCACACCTTTTGAATGGATACGCATTGACTGGATACGCATAGCATGGATACGTATTGGTGGGATACGTGTTGAACGGATACGTATTGGTGGGATACGTATTGGTGGGATACCGTAGATAGACAAAATATTCAAACCTCGAACAAGGATTGGACGACACCCCCTTCCCCAAATCTCAAAGTCAAAGAACGTGTGCGTGACGTGTCATGCTGTGGGGTTTGATTTGTTTTGTCCACCCGTCTCAACCCTTGCAAGAAGAAAACAACTTTGAAATTGGGGGGGCGAGGGGGGTAAAGTTGTCCAGGCTTTGAATAATTTGTCCATCTACTGTCCCGGAACGTAGGCTGCCTGTGAGATGCAAGCATTTTATGTAGAAAAACGGTTTAATAACATACATTGAATATACATCTAACTCGTTTTTGATTTTTGCTTCTTGTTACATCACCACATGTCATCCAAAGGTTCGATGAAACTTGGC
>JAOXSG010000016.1 GCA_025800105.1 Cohaesibacter sp.
GGAGGGACTCCATGTTTGGGTGAGGGGTGGCATTGGACCTCGCCTCTATGACGCCCAACCAAAAGTAGTCGAGGGGGTTGAGGTCGGGCGACCAGGGGGCCAAACATCCTTGGCCCAGTAGGCGGCCATGTTCTCCTGACAGAATTTCTGGATTCTGGACGCTGTGTGGGCAGGAGCACCATCCTGCTGCCACACATAGTTGCCGTCAGGGTAGTTGGCCTTCAACCAGGTCGACCTCGAGGTCCCTAGCATGCCGCCTCATGCTGGTGGTTGGGTCGGCGTTGATCCTGGCGAGGAGGTCGCTGACAAAGTCCTCATCGCGTTTCTTATTGAGGCCGCCACTTCCAGCTTTCCTCTTAGGGTCTGATCCGGTGTCCTTGGCCCTCTTGATGCGGCGGACAGTCTTCACAATCTCTGAATTGCTGATTTGGGCGTCAAGGAAATCATGGATCCTTCGTCTTTTTGTTTCCTGTTCAGTCATTTTTCGTCGTAGAGAGCTGTTTTTTACACCAATCGAAAGCTAATAGTCAGGGCTTCAATGTTTATAAAACAAAAAAATTTGGTCTGGCGCATGGTTTAGGCGCAAATTTCAATTCAATCAATCGGGCATTTTCGCTTCCGCACCCTGTACAAACCCAAAATTTACCCATTTACACCCCAAAAATGCCCAAAAAAAGTCGTTGGGTCGAGCGCAAAAATGACAAAAAGCGACAAAGTCGCGATGGCGCAAATGGTAGAGCGCTCGCCTTCGGATCGGGAGGTCCCGGGTTCGAGCCCAGCTCAAGGAAATTTTCATCGAAATCGAAATAATTATACAATTACACTCAAAGTATTAGATTAAAACGTTATTCGCAGCCATAGGAGGAAATTTCCTCTTGTTTTAAATACTGTATACATGCATAATGGGCAATAGATCGAACTAGTACGTACGAGTGGTCCATACCTTGTTGATTCAAAAATGTCCTC
>JAOXSG010000028.1 GCA_025800105.1 Cohaesibacter sp.
TGCGAGAGACGGACGAGGAAACCGGTATATCAGGAGAGTTTATCGAGCCTTTTGGGCAATTGCGGCCTTATATTTCTTCGACGGGCTATCGGATTTTTCCTATCTTGTCTGTTGTCCGGCCAGGCTTTACGCCTCGTCCCAATCCGGGAGAAGTGTCGGATATTTTTGAAGTGCCTTTGCACTTTTTGATGGATCCGGCCAATCATTTGCAAAAAAGTGCAGAATGGCGCGGAAAAATGCGCGGATATTTTGCAATGCCTTATGAGCAATACTATATCTGGGGAGTAACCGCAGGCATTCTGCGCAATTTATATGAAACGGTTTATCGCTCATGATCCGCATTGTTATCACCCAGATCTTGCTCTTTTTGCTGCCCTTTCTGGCTTATGCTGCCTATTTGTTTTTGACAAAGAGATTGCATCGCAAGGTCTGGATTGATGCGCCGCGTTATTGGTTGGTGGTTGCGGGATTTGTGTGCAGTTTGATTGGGTTTGCTGTGCTGGCCCTGATCAATAACAATCCAACCGGGGGCGTTTATGTGCCTGCCCATTATGAAGATGGCAAGCTGATTCCCGGTCAGATCATTGAAAAGCCGGTTGGTGAGACTGCCGCGCCTGACAAGGCAAAGACGTCTGACACCCAGTGAGGCTTTTATGATGTTCGATGTTGATGTGCGTCAGGATGAGCATTTTGCCTGGCGGTTTGATCCTTGCCTGACATCCCTTTTCTGTGCGCTGAATGTTGATGGCGATGAGATGCGTGTGGTTGGAGGGGCGGTTCGCAATTCTGTGTTGGGATTGGCGGTTGGCGATATTGATTGTGCGACCACGGCTTTGCCTGAACAGACTATGGAGCGCGGCGCTCAAGCCGGGTTCAAGGTTATTCCAACGGGGTTGGATCATGGCACCATTACCTTGGTCAAAGAGGGCCGGGCTTTTGAAGTGACCAGCTTGCGCGCTGATGTGCAAACGGATGGCCGCCATGCTGTGGTTGCGTTTGGGCGGGATTGGCAGGTGGATGCCGCCCGACGTGACTTTACCATGAATGCGCTTTATCTGGATGCTGAGGGTCAGATTTATGATCCTTTGGGATCTGGCCTTTGTGATGCCAGAGCGCGTTCTGTGCGGTTCATTGGTCAGGCTCATGCGCGGATCGAAGAAGATTATTTGCGCATTTTGCGCTTCTTTCGGTTTTTTGCCCAATATGGCCATAGCTATGGCAAGGCGGATTATGAGGCCTGCATTGCGCTGCAATGCGGTTTGCAAAGCTTGTCGGCAGAGCGCATTGGGGTGGAAATGATCAAGCTGGTGCAAGGTGAGGATGCTGTGCCAGCGCTGACAGCCATGCTGCATGGGGGGCTGTTGCCCCATGTGTCGCTGGCTGTGCCGATGGTCAGGCGCTTTGCGTTCTATTTGCAAAGGGTCAAAGCCTTGGGGCTTGAGCCTTCGCTTGTCGGGCGTTTGATGGCGCTTTTGGGCCATAGTCGGGAAAGTCTGGATGCCTTGATGCTGGCATGGCGACAGCCCAACCGGCTGCGCGATGCCTTGCGCCAGTCTATGCAATGTTCGCAGATGTTTGATGCGAAGACATTGGGCAATGCTGATCTGGTGACCCTAAAGCGTTGGAGCTATCGGTATGGCAAGGATGTGGTTCTGGATTGTCTGTGCTTGCATGAGGGGGGGCATGATGTTGAGGCTTTATCGGGTTTGGTTCAGGCCTTGCAAAGCTGGGAGCGGCCTGTTTTTCCCTTAACAGGCAAAGATTTGATCAAAGCAGGTGTGAAGCCGGGGCCACAATTGGGCCAATATTTATCTGAGTGTGAAAGGCGCTGGATTGAAAGTGAGTTTCGTCTTGGCAAAAGCGACTTGCTTTCGGGATTTGAGATAAGCATTTGAGGATTTGTAATATGCGGCCAGATTTGGTGATTTTTGATTGTGATGGGGTTCTGGTGGACAGTGAGATTGTCTCCAATCAGGTGTTGATTGACAATCTGGCAGGCTATGGCTTGGAGATGGATCTGGCACAGGCAATGGATTTGTTTGTCGGTGGCACAATGCGGGGGGTGGAAGCCAAGGCCCGTGATTTGGGGGCGCAGTTGCCTGATGAGCGGCCAGATCAGTGGATTGATGAAGTCTATGCCCAGACCTATGCGCGTTTGAAGCAGGGAGTGGATGTGGTTGCGGGCATCCCTCAGCTCTTGGATGATTTGGATGCGGCTGGCATTGCCTATTGTGTGGCTTCTAACGGCTCTGACGACAAGATGAAGATTACGTTGGGGCAGAATGGGCTTTGGGAGCGCTTTGATGGCAAACGATTTTCGGCCCATAGCCTTGGTGTGGCCAAGCCGGACCCGGATCTGTTTTTGCTGGCAGCCCAACATATGGGAGCCAAGCCCGATCACTCTATTGTGGTAGAGGACAGCGTGAATGGTGTGTTGGCGGCTAAGAGGGCCGGGATGTACTGTTTTGGATATGTGCCTGCCGGTCATGGTGGCAATGAGGGGGGCAATGGGGCGGCCTTGGCCGCCCATGACGCGCATATTTTTGACGATATGGCGAAGCTCCTGCCCTTGATTGGCAAGCTTTAGGGCCTGATTTGAAAATCCTGTGCCAGCCCTCTCCCCCTTTTCATACCACCCGTCATGGTACCCTCATGGGCGGTTTGGGAGGGGGAGAGGGCGGATATGTGGTCTAAAAGTCTCATAGAGAGACTTTTAAATCGGGTATTAAGGCCATTTGACCACGGGGGGCATGGAAGACAGGATAGAGGCAACATTGCCGCCTGTTTTCAGGCCAAAGATTGTGCCGCGATCATGGAGCAGGTTAAATTCCACATAGCGGCCTCTGCGAATGAGCTGCTCTTCGCGTTGTTCTGGCGTCCAGTCTTTTGTGACATTGCGGCGCACCAGTTTGGGATAGATGGTGGCAAAGGCGCGGCCTACATCTTGGGTGAAGGCAAAATCTGCGTCCCAATTGCCGGAATTGTGGCGGTCATAAAAGATGCCGCCAATGCCTCTTGGCTCATCGCGATGGGGCAGATGAAAATAATGGTCGCACCAATCTTTATAATGGGAATAATCGGCCACATCATGGGCGTCACAAGGGGCTTGCATGGCTTTGTGAAAGGCGATGCTGTCTGCATCTTCTTGCGTGCGGCGGGCATCGAGCACCGGGGTTAGGTCTGCCCCGCCGCCAAACCATTGGCGGGTGGTGACGACCATGCGGGTATTCATATGCACAGCCGGGACATTGGGGTTGCAAGGATGGGCAATGAGAGAAATGCCTGAAGCCCAAAAACGTGGATCGTCTGAGGCGCCGGGAATTTGGTCGCGAAATTGCGGTGAAAATTCTCCATGCACGGTGGAAACATGCACGCCGACTTTTTCAAAGACGCGGCCTTTCATCAGGGACATGACGCCGCCGCCGCCTTTTGCGCCGCTATGGTCTGTTCGCTCCCATGGGGTGCGCTCAAATCGGCCCGGTTGCTGGTCACTGTTGGGGCCGGTTAGCTCATCCTCCAGTGTTTCGAATGCATGGCAAATATCATCGCGCAAATGCGCAAACCAATCGCTGGCTTTGGCTTTTTTATCGTCCAGCTGATCGGGCAGACAATCAGGCAGGGTGTAAAGACCGAAAGATTGGGTCATGAGGGAAAGGCTTTCAATTGGCGCAAGGCTTCGGAGGCAAGCATTGCGGTGGAAATGGCAAGATTAAGCGAGCGCTCACCTTCGCGCATGGGAATGGTGATGCGAGCGTCGGCCCGTTCATGCACTTCATCGGGCACACCAACTGATTCTCGGCCAAAGAGAAGGATGTCGTTGCTCTGATAGCTGATGTCCAAAAAAGGCTTGCTGGCCTTGGTGGTTGCCAGAACCAGACGTTTTTCCTGCTGCTCTGCCCAGCTCACAAAATGGGACCAAGAGAGATGTTTGGTATAAGTGGAGCGATCCAGATAATCCATGCCAGCGCGCCGCAACGTGCGATCATTCAGCGCAAAGCCGCAGGGCTCTATGATATGGACATGCAAATTCAGGCAGACGGCCATGCGCAGGATGGTGCCGGTATTTTGGGGAATATCTGGTTGGTAAAGCGCGATTGCGATTTGGCTTTTGGAGGCTGTTTCAGTCATGTTTTTCATTCATTATGTCTGCTCGTTGGCATAAGATGTGGCCCAGTTTGTGGGCAAAGGCAACGACAATTTTGCGCTCGTAGATGGCGCTCTTTATTTGTGCAAATTTATCACAGGCTTGGGAAGAATTGATCGGATTGCATTTCATTGGTCTGTTTTTTCGCTAATGGTGATAATCTGAACGGCTGTTTGAGTCTCTTTCCTTGCATTGCGACCCAATGGCACCAAAGCCAGCTTTCTGCCTGCTCTGGTTTTTCTCTCTTAATTTCTATGCTGGATCCAAGTGATGTTTTCCTATTTTGAAAAACTGGTGAATCCGTTTGCCGAGGGTGGTTTGGAACAACCGCCCACACGCTTTTGGGCTTTTTGTTGGCATTATACCAAGCCAGTGGCCCCCTATATGGTGGTTATGTCGCTTCTAAGTGCGATTATCGCCATCATTGAGGTTGCGCTCTATGGCTATGTCGGGGATTTGATTGACTGGATCTCGACCACAGAGCGGGCGCAATTTTTTGACCTCCATGGTTCAGACCTGATCTGGATGGGCATTGTTTTGTTGCTGATCTTTCCTGTGCTGGAATTTGTTTGGCAATTTTTGTTTCATCAGACCATCATTGGCAATTATCCCATGTCCATTCGTTGGCGGGTGCATCGCTATTTGTTGCGTCAGTCGATGACCTTTTATCAGGATGAATTTGCCGGTCGTGTGGCGCAAAAGCTGATGCAGACCGCTTTGGCTGTGCGTGAGGTTATTTCACGTATTGCGGATGTGTTTGTGTTTGTCGGTGTTTATTTTATCTCGGCGCTTGTGTTGGTGGGCGAGACACAATGGCAGATGGCGGCTCCTTTGGCTCTGTGGCTTGTGGCTTATGTGGGTACCTTGTTTTATTTTGTGCCCAAATTGCGTGATATTTCCAGCAAACAGGCTGATGCACGCTCTACTATGATGGGCAATATTGTTGATGCTTATTCCAACATTTCTGTTGTGAAGCTTTTCTCTCATGCCGAGCGTGAAGAGGCCTATGCCCGTCGATCCATGGACGGCTTTATGGGTACGGTTCATGGCCAGATGCGTCTGGTGACCAAATTGCAGATTTGTTTGAAAACAATCAATCAAGTGCTGTTGGCTGCAACCATCATTGTCTCCATTCATTATTGGCAGGCGGAGATTGTCGGGCCGGGCGAGATTGCGGTTGTCACAGGTCTGGTTTTGCGTTTGCGGGGCATGTCGGAATGGATTTTGTGGGAAGTGGGTGGCTTGTTCGAGAATGTTGGCACCGTGCAGGATGGGATCAAAACCATTGCCCAGCCGCAGATTGTTCTGGATCGTCCTGATGCCAAAAAGCTTACGGTGAGCAAGGGCGAGATTGTCTTTGATCAGGTCTCTTTCAATTATGGCAAGGATGAGCCGGTGATTGATGGCTTGAGCCTTGCGATCAAGCCGGGGGAGAAGGTTGGGCTTGTTGGTCGCTCCGGGGCTGGTAAATCGACTTTGATCAATCTTTTGTTGCGCTTTTATGATCTGGACAAAGGCAAAATCTGTGTTGATGGGCAAGAGGTGTGCGCCATTGGGCAAGACAGTTTGCGCGCGCAAATCGGGGTGGTGACGCAGGATACCTCACTTTTGCATCGCTCGGTTTTGGACAATATTGTCTATGGCCGGGAAGGGGCAGATATGGAGGAAGCCATTGAAGCGGCCAAACGGGCGCAGGCGCTTGACTTCATTGACGGTCTGGTTGATGCCCAAGGCAATAAGGGCTTTGAAGCGCAAGTGGGGGAGCGCGGGGTGAAATTGTCCGGCGGTCAGCGGCAGCGAATCGCTATTGCCCGTGTCTTGTTGAAAAATGCCCCAATCCTTATTTTGGATGAAGCAACGTCTGCGCTCGATTCAGAGGTGGAAGCGGCCATTCAGGACAGCTTGGATGAGCTGATGGAAGGGAAAACGGTTGTGGCGATTGCCCATCGTTTGTCGACCATTGCCAGCATGGATCGTTTGATTGTGATGGAAGAAGGCAAGATTATCGAGCAGGGAAGCCATGAAGATTTGTTGGCGCAAGGGGGGCTTTATGCCTCATTGTGGCAGCGTCAATCTGGTGGATTCATTGGATAAATCAGGATTTTCCCTTATTCTCTTCGATTGTGTCTATTCCTTGTCCTTTTCTGTGACGCCGCCTTGCCTGCAAGATTTTGCTCTCGCAAGGCGGCGTCTTTTGTCTTGATCTTTGCTCAAGACCTGTCTTGGCGTCCGGGGGTTGGTTTTGGGCTGTGCAAGAGTGTTGGTTTATGGCTTGCTCTTTTGCTCTTACGACCATTGTGTGAGCTTCTTTTTGCGACAAATGGCCCAACTTTCAATGGTCAGGCTGGACAAGCGCACTTTTCAATGCAAAAAGAGATCCGCAAAGTTTCATCTTGTATGGAACTGACTGAATTGGCTCGTCTGCCATTGAGGGGTCTGTGACCTTCCCTCCAAGAAGTGTGCAGATTAGGTTGATGAGCTGTGAATAGGACACTGGTTTCGAGAGGACCTAGCCTTGGCTACCAGCGAAAAGGCAGAACCAACCCGTCGCGACTTTTTGTATATTGCGACTGGAGCGTTTGGGGCCGTTGGCGCAGCTGCGCTTGCTTGGCCATTTATCGACCAGATGAATCCAGATGCTTCCGCACTGGCGCTTGCTTCCATTGAGGTGGACCTTTCTTCTTTGGAAGAAGGACAGAGCATGACCGCCAAATGGCGCGGCAAGCCGATTTTCATCCGGTATCGTACAGCAAAAGAAATTGAAGAGGCGAAAGCCGTCGATGTTGCGAGCTTGATTGATCCGCAGAGCGACGAAGAGCGTACCAAGCCTGGTAAAGAACATTTCCTTGTTCAAATCGGTATTTGTACCCATCTTGGTTGTGTGCCTCTGGGCGAAGCGGGCGAGTATGATGGCTGGTTCTGTCCGTGCCATGGCTCGCATTATGATACTGCGGGACGCATTCGTAAGGGACCGGCTCCATTGAATCTTGAGCTGCCGCCTTACGATTTCATTTCCGATACTGTCATTAAAATCGGCTAACGTCCGACAAGACCTCTAAGGAGACCAGTCATGAGCGGACATTCTACTTTTCAGCCGCAAAATGGCATTGTTAAATGGATGGAACGTCGCCTGCCAATCATTGGCTTGGCGCATTCGTCCTTTGTTGCCTATCCTGTACCTAAAAACCTGAACTATTGGTGGACCTTTGGTGGCATTCTGGCCTTTTGCCTGATGGCCCAGATCATCACCGGTATTGTTCTGGTTATGCATTATGCCCCCAATACGGCGATTGCCTTTGCTTCTGTCGAGCATATCATGCGCGATGTGAACTGGGGCTGGATGCTGCGTTATTTGCATGCCAATGGCGCATCCATGTTCTTTATCGCTGTTTACATCCATATCATGCGCGGCCTTTATTATGGGTCCTACAAGGAGCCTCGCGAGGTTGTGTGGATTTTGGGTGTTGTCATCTTCTTGCTGATGATGGCGACCGGCTTTATGGGTTACGTTCTGCCTTGGGGACAGATGTCCTTCTGGGGTGCAACCGTGATTACAAACCTGTTCTCAGCTTTCCCAATTGTTGGTGATCCAATCGTTGAATTGTTGTGGGGTGGGTTTGCGGTTGATAATCCAACTTTGAACCGTTTCTTCTCGCTGCATTATCTGCTTCCCTTTATGCTGGCTGCCATTGTTGGCTTGCATATCTGGGCTTTCCATGAAGCAGGCAACAACAACCCGACCGGTGTTGAGCCAAAAGATGCGCAGGACACTGTTGCTTTCACGCCTTATTACACCATCAAAGATCTGTATGCGATTGTGTTGTTCATGATCTTCTTTGTATGGATGGCGTTCATGGTGCCAAACTTCCTTGGCCACCCTGACAACTATATCCCTGCTGATCCGCTGGTGACCCCTGCGCATATTGTGCCTGAATGGTACTTCCTGCCCTTCTATGCCATTTTGCGTGCGGTGCCTGACAAGCTGGGCGGCGTGTTGCTGATGTTTGGTGCGATTGCTGTGTTGTTTGTTTTGCCTTGGCTGGATACATCCAAGGTGCGCTCCAACACCTATCGCCCATTGGGTAAGCAATTCTTCTGGATTTTCGTCTTTGTTTGTATTGCTTTGGGCTATCTTGGTGCCAAGCCTGCCGAAGGCGGATATGTGATCGCGTCTCGTATCGCTACCGTTTGGTATTTTGCTCACTTCCTGGTCATTTTGCCTGTTCTTGGGCTGATCGAGAAGCCAAAGCCATTGCCAAATTCGATTTCCGAGGCAGTGTTGGCTAAAAAAGGCGGTTCTGCCGCTGCGGCCGAATAACGAGCGAGGAAAGGGAAACCGATGATTACGCTGACCAAAAATACGGTTCGCGCGCTCGTTGCAGCCTGTGCACTGGCAGTTTCTGCTGGCGGTGCCATGGCTGCAGGTGGCGGCAAACATTATGACAAGCAGGACTGGTCTTTCTCTGGTCCTTTGGGCAAATATGACAAGGCGCAGTTGCAGCGCGGTTTTCAGGTTTACAAGGAAGTTTGTGCTTCCTGTCATTCCATGAAATTCGTAGCTTTCCGTAACTTGGGTGAAGAAGGGGCGCTTGGCTATAGCGCTGATCAGATCAAAGCCTTGGCTGCGGAATATGAAGTGGAAGATGGCCCGGATGATGAAGGGGAAATGTTCACCCGTCCAGCCAAGCCCTTTGACCGCTTCCCATCGCCTTATCCAAATGACAATGCGGCAAAATCTGCCAATGGCGGTGCTTTGCCACCTGATTTGTCTTTGATTGCCAAGGCCCGTGCTGGTTCCATGGGGCCAGATACCGGTATCGAACCTTTGACGGATCTTGTCCGTATGGTTTGGCACACGGTTACAGCCTATCAGGAATATGGCCCGGATTATCTTTATGCGCTGTTGACCGGCTATGAAGAGCCACCGGAAGGGGTTGATGTTGGGGATCTCAACTATAACCCGAAATTCCTGAGCGGCGATGCCTTGGCTATGGCTCCACCATTGGATGATGAATTGGTGGAATATACTGATGGCTCTCCAATGACCACTGAGCAATATGCGAAAGACGTTTCTGCTTTCTTGATGTGGGCGGCTGAGCCCAAGCTGGAAGAGCGCAAGCGCGTTGGCCTTAATGCTCTGATCTTCTTGGCGATTTTTGCAGGTCTGCTGTATTTCACCAAGAAGCGTGTTTGGTCTGATGTTGACCATTAAGATAGGATGGTCATATCATTGTGACAGACAGGAAAAGGGCTCTTTGCGAGCCCTTTTTTTATGGCTATGACCGTGGCATGACTTTGGCTGATCCATGTTTGGATTTTGCGATGAGAAAAAAGGACTCTCTTATGAGTGACGTTGCCTTGATCGATTTGAAAGAAACGATCCGTTCCATTCCCGATTATCCCAAAACGGGCATTATCTTTCGGGATATTTCGACCTTGATTGCCAATGGTCCCGCTTTTCGTCAGGCCGTGCGTCAATTGGCCGAGCCGTTTCTTGATCAAAAGATTGATAAGATTGTTGGCATTGAGGCCCGTGGCTTTATTTTTGGCGGTGCGGTTGCGGATCTTTTGGGGGTTGGCTTTGTGCCCATTCGCAAACAGGGCAAGTTGCCGGGGGCGGTTGTTGGTCAGGATTATGAGCTTGAATATGGCGTAGACCGGATTGAGCTGCATCAGGACGCGATTGCGCCGGGTGAGCGTGTTTTGTTGCTCGATGATCTGATTGCCACCGGGGGAACAGCCAGTGCGGGTGTTGATTTGCTCGCTCATGTGGGTGCACAGCTTGTTGCCACCGCTTTTGTCATTGATTTGCCCGATTTAAAAGGGGCGGATCTGCTGCGGGACAAGGGTGTGATGGTGCATAGTCTGGTTGCTTTTGAAGGTTTGTAGGCTTTTTCTGGTTTCCAGTGATGGTGTGAGCGATGGTGTGAATGCGAAGGGGGGTGCATATGGTGCAGGCCTGTTTGGAACAATTATATCCTGCCTTGTCCAAATTGGAGCCAGAGGCAAAGGCTCTCCTCTCTGCCCATTCTTTGTCTTTTGTGATTGAAAAGGGCAGTGAGATTTTTGCACCCGGTCAACAATGTCGGGGCTATCTGCTCTTGAGCCGTGGACTTGTGCGGGTGCAATCTGTGTCTCGTGAGGGCAGGGAGGCTTTGCTCTATCGTGTCTCTCCCGGTGAGATTTGCATTCAGACCAGCCTTAGCTTGCTTGGCGAAGAGACTTATTCTGCCGAGGCGATTGCTGAAGAAGAGATTGAAGGGATTTTGCTGGACCCGGTCGGGTTTGATCGTCTCTTGGCGCTCTCAGCCATCTTTCGCAAATTTGTCTTTTCTTCGATTTCCAAGCGTTTGAAGGATATGATCCAAACCGTTGAGCGCATTGCTTTTGAACCGATTGATGTGCGTTTGGCGGATGTTTTGTTGATGCGCCAAGATGAGGCTGGGCGTGTGCAAGCCACGCATCTGGATTTGGCACGCGATTTGGGTACCGCGCGTGAAGTTGTCTCGCGCCATTTGGAGCGCTTGTCCCATAAAGGCATTGTGAAAACCAGCCGTGGTGTGGTGCAGATCCTGAATAGGGACTTTTTGCAACGCCTGTGCCACTAGAGCATTTTGCGCTGATTGTGACTTGATCACCGGACTTTTGATCTTTGCTGGCCTATCTTCCTTTATATGGGATAGCCATAAAAGGAGTTTTATGATGGTTGCAAATGTTGGTGGTCTTGACCGCATTCTTCGTATCGTTGCCGGTCTTATTCTGATTGCTTTGGTATTTGTTGGCCCACAAACCCCTTGGGGTTGGATCGGTCTTGTGCCATTGGCAACAGGCTTGTTCAAATTCTGTCCATTCTATCCTTTGTTGGGGCTTAATACCTGCCCTGCAAAGGATGATGCATAAGGTCTATATTGGCGGCCTGTTTCTTTGGTGAGCGAAGCCATGCCCTAAAATTTTGGGCATGGCTTTTTTTGTGCTGGCAAATATCCTATTGTCGAGACTGGTGCAATTTTTAGTGAATGTGCCAAGTTGACGTAATTTTGTGATTGCTCAAAAGTGTCGAGCGATTATGCGAGGCAAATAATGTTTACGGAAATCGATCTTCCACTGATCCTCTTGGCAGCACTTGTCGCTTCAATGAGTCCGGGGCCTGCGACACTCGCTATTGCGGGCACGTCGATGGCTTCTGGGCGGGCATCCGGTCTTGCCCTTGCGTCAGGAATTACAACGGGTGCCCTTATATGGTCAATTGTAGCAGCACTTGGTCTTGGGGCCTTAATGTTGGCAAATATATGGGTCTTCGAAGTGATCCGTTATATTGGAGCTGGGTATCTTATGTTCCTTGCTTACAAGGCAATGCGATCCGCCTTGTCTAAAAAGGATTTGGCAACGAGATCTTTTGCTGGTTCAAAACCCTTGCTTTATACAAAGGGGGTGGCCCTTCATCTGACAAACCCGAAGGCTATTCTCTTTTTTGGCTCCTTGTTCTCACTTGGCATTCCGCCGGGTACAGAATTTCAGGATCTTGCTCTGGTTATTGTCGCCATCGGATTGCAGAATTTTCTGGTGTTCCATGGATATGCTTTGCTATTTTCATCGCAGGCTATGACAAGAAGCTATGTAAAGATGAGGCGGTGGTTTGAAAGTGTTTTTGCTTTGGGATTTGCAGCGGCAAGCGTTAAGATTTTGACCGCTAAATTGTCCTGAGCCTAGGCTTGGAAAACTGGATATTGGATTTATTGCCATAAGAAATAGCCTCGGATTAGTGCCGTGCTGATATTTTTCGTTCTGATCCTGTTGTTCATTTCCGCGCTTTCCCTCTGGCGTTTGATGGATCATCTTGCGGATCGTGCGGAAAAGGAGAGATTGCTGGCGCTGCGATCTGTGCGGCCAGCACTTTTTTCAAAGGCGATGGTCGAAGAGTTGCCGGAGCCAGCAAGACGCTATTTTTGTTTCACAATCAAAGAGGGAACGTCTCTTCATAGGGTTGCTGAGATTTCCATGCGCGGTCAATTTTCAATAGGCAATAAAGAGGCCCCGGCTTATATGGCGATGAGGGCGGAGCAGGTTTTGGCTGCGCCCGAAGGCTTTGTCTGGAAGATGTCTTGCGGGTCCATGATCAAGAGAATTTCAGGGTCTGACAGCGCCAATTGGACGCGCTTTTGGCTTGGCGGGATTGTTCCGGTTGCCAGAGCGGGGGGAGTGAAGGACCATAGCCAATCTGGCTTTGCTCGTTATCTTGCGGAGGCTATCTTTTGGACACCTGCGGCTGTTTTACCCGGGCCGGGCATTGTGTGGGAGGCGGTTGATGAAAATACAGCACGTCTCACTGTGGAGCATAATGGGATGCGTCAATCCATTGATGTGAGGATTGATCAAGAAGGGTGCCCGGTGCAAATCGTGATGCAGCGCTGGAGCAATGCCAACAAAGATGGAGACTATCGTTTCCAATCTTTTGGCGGATATATGTCGGACTTTCGCAGCTTTGATGGCTTTGTTTTGCCGAGCCATGTTGAGGCAGGCAATTTGATTGGCACAGACGCCTATTTTCCGTTCTTCATAGCCGACGTTACCGATATCCGTTTTTCATAGAAAATTAGAGCTTTGAATGGCCGCATCATTTTAGACCCCTTAACCGTCGGCTTGCCTGTTTGTCGCGCGATGTATCTGACAGCCAGATGCCAAGAAGCCGATTACGAATGTTGCTATGATTGATGCGGCAGGTTTGGCGGCCATTGAGCAAAAAGCTGACGCTGTTTTTGCCCTGCGGTATGGCGACAAACCGGTCGCGGGCTTTGACCGCTTTAAAACAGCCGTTTAGCTTGGTTTCTATGCTTTTATGGTCCGCTTGTTTGCCTTCCACCCGCTCTAACTCGGAAAGAGAGGCGCTGACCAGACGCTCGCGGCTGAAGCTGCGTTTGTAGGTCAGCTCCAGTGCAAAAGGGCGCTCCCAGCGAAAGGGCGTGCCTTTCTCGGTAAAGAGAGCAGCTGAATAAAGCCGCAACCCCAAAAAGCGGGCATCCACTTGGCCAATTTTATCAGGGGCGGAGAGGCGGGCCTGAATGTCCGGTGCGATTGAGCTGGCGCGGCTTTCCTTGCTGGTGATAAGGGGTGAAAGGGTGAGCGCCATGAGCAAGGCAAGATGGTGCGCTTTGGTTGCTAGTTTCGTCATGCTGCCGCCTCATTCATTTTGTGTGCGCCTTCATGCTTTCCTTACGCGCACTAATCGGGGCTGGATCAGCGCTGGTCTCGTCTTCTATGGCAAAGAGTAGCAGTGCAAGGGCGATGGCTTTTAGCCCGCAAGGCACAATGGCATAGAGAAAGCTCAAAGCCGTCAGGGCGCTCTCAGTTTTGGGTGCATCAATGGCAAAGCCTGCCCAAGCCAGCATCGGCAAAACCAGCCCGGCGGCAAGGGCGAGAGAGGCTTTGCCGCAGAAATTCCAAAAGCCAAAGGCAAGAGCGGGGCTGATTTTGGCATGGCTTTGATAGCGCGAAAAAAGTGCTGGCAGCAGCATCATATCTGCCCCCAATGCCGCCCCTGATGCGATGCAAACCAGCGCAAAATAGGCCAGATCGCCAGCCTCTAGCGTGAATGCCCAAATGAAACTGAGCATCGCCAGACCCATGCCTGCGACCAATGTTTTGCGTGCGCCAAAGCGCTTTGCTGCCAGCCGCCAAAGTGGGGTGGAAAGGGCTGCGCAGACAAAAAACAGCACCAGAAACAGACCTGCATGGTCTGGTGCTTGCAAGCGGAATTGCACAAAGAACACAAAAAGAGTGGAGGTGACCGCAACGGGCAGGGCGTTTAAAAAAGCCAATAGCAAAAAGAAGCGCATTTGCCGTTGGCGAAAAAGAGGCCTTAGGGATGGCATGGCAAATCGCACGGGTTGCCATTGCCCGTGCATGAAAAGAGCCGCCAGAGCAAGAGCGATTGCGACGAAAATTGCAAAGCCCCGATAGCCATTGCCCGGCAGCAAAAAGGGCAAAAGGCAAGCAAGGGTTATGCCCAACAACGTGCCCAATTCGCGCCATGTAGCCACCCTCACATGGCCGTCAGCGGCCCCACGCTCGACCCCATCGGCGTAAATCAGGATGGATAAAAGGGAAAAGCCGGTAAAAGCCAAAGCCAGACATGCAGCAATCCAGAGCAATGGCGCGACAGGCGCGGGGATTGCAAATAATCCCACCATGCCCATTGCCAGCACCAAGCAAGCGCCAAGGGCAAGCGCATTCAGCCTCTTGGCCTGTCGGGACAAGAGCCATCCGAGCAAGGGGTCTTGCACAAAATCGAGCAATCGCAGGGCCAGCAACAACCCACCCAAAGCTTGTAAGTTTATGCCATAGTCCAGCGCCAAAAAGGCGGGTAGGTGGATATATAAAGGCAAACCACACAGTGCCACAGCACCAGCAAAAAGCGCATATCGAGGCAAAGAAAGAAAGCTTTTAGCTGACATGAGCAAGCCACCATTATAATGATTTGAAGCGGTGTTTATGCCCTATCTTACGATTGCTGGTGGCGGCTGGATTGGTTGGCCTGTGCTTTGGGGGTATGGGCGGTGGCAACATTCGCTTTGGGTTGCTTGAATTCAAAAATGATGGACTTTCAGGCCTTTGCTTGGAATGATTGAAACGTTCCTGTATTGCAATTCAAATGATAGGATCTTCCTGTTTCTCGCATTTCGTCCAGAAAAAAGTGGTTTGAAAAAACAATCTGAAAAATATCACTATTGTTACGGCTTATCGAGCCGGTACGAAGAGTAGTAATTCCAGACATCTTATGTTTGATGGCTTATAATTGTGTTCAGTCATGATGAGCTGAGATATTACATCTATATTTGTGGGTTTTTCAGCTAAAGTATTATGCATAAATTGAAAATAGGATATGTATGCTTTCTTGTTGTTAAACTGATGTGGCCAGTTCAAACCAAAATTATTTGCAATGCGACTATCCCAAATTGGGAAGATCTTGGGGTTCAAAAAATATAAAAGTTTACTTAGTCCTACCCAAGAATTATTGAGTGGCGAGATGTTCTCTATTCTTGAAAGAAATATCAATGCGGCTTTTACGTTGTTTAGTCTACGGATAGTTGTGATAGGATTGTCGACATTAAAATTTTTAAAGTCCCATACTTTTAAAATTGTAGGCATCCAACCATAAACTGCGCAAGATAAACTCAGCAAAGAATCGTGATTTTCATCATCTTCAGTTTTTGCGGCAAGCTTCAAAAGTGCTAGATGTGAACAATGGTAGTTGCTGGATTTTATTTCTTCAATTGTATTAGGTGTAGGCGGTTCTGTTATCAATAAGTGAGCATCTTTAAAATACATATATTTTGTCCGCAACAATTTGAGTTTTGAAATATAGGAGTCTGTTGAGTTCAGGTTTTGAAAATTTACCTTTTGATCGCATTACAGGTCGGATGAGTTACGGTTTATGGCCGGGGTTTGCCCGGCCTTGGTATCTTGCTTCTGCGCTGTTTGCAGCTCCCCGGCTTAGATCTTTTGCATCAGATAGTATGCGCCTCTGGAAATTTTTTTGTCTACGTGGGCTTGGGTGCTGGGCATGAGCATGATTAGGCCCTTTTTGTTGGGGGCTTTGTAGGTTTGGGTTTTGTCTTTGGCGATTGTCTCGCCCGGTTTTAGGGCTTCAAAGCTTGAATAGTCTTTTTTGAATTTGAAAGTATCATGATCGCCGATCATGACCCGTTCCAGCACTTTATATTGCGGTGGCTTTTTGAATTTGATCGGCTTTTTGGGGGTGATCAGG
>JAOXSG010000044.1 GCA_025800105.1 Cohaesibacter sp.
GATGCTCGACAGAATGATTTTGCAAGGACGAGACACCGTCCAGATTTCCCAAAATGTGTACCATCTATCGTATGTGCCTACACCGGCAGAGCATTTCATGCGCCAAGATCCTGGAGAAGCTGGTGCTATTTTTCGTCCTTCCCTCATGGTCCATATTTCGGACGCAGACTTTTCCTGGGATGTGTTGGACGCTCTAGGCGTGCTGGGCCGCAACTGCTTGGCAGGGCGCGCCGTACTTTCTGATCACCCTCGACACAACAGCGCCGAAGAGCACAACGTGGACACTTTTTATATTTCTTTGACCGTTCTCAATTTAGGCAGGATCGACAGAATGCCATGGTTTGCCGGAAAGAAAAGGTATGGATCTGAGATTCGAGACAATTTCAATCGCCTGAAGGAAAAATTGGTCCTACCTCATATCGTTCTCAACAATCCCGGCCATATCATCACTCTCTGTGAGGCGTATGATTTTTCCATTTTCAATTCTCTTTGCGTGGATTATGGCA
>JAOXSG010000049.1 GCA_025800105.1 Cohaesibacter sp.
CATCTATCGAACCAAGAGCTTCAAGAAGGGAACCACCCTTATTTTGCTCTTGGTTCTTCTATCTGAATGCTTCAAGACAAACAGAATAGGCTAAATTAATGAGTCCTGAGCCTAACTTCTCAATGAAAAGGTCCAGCATGAGCAAACAATTTCTGACACGCCGACAAATGGCGACAGGCCTGCTGGCCTCTTGCGCTGCATTGACTTTTGGCTTGGTGCCAAAAGCGGCGAAAGCGGCCAGCACTATCAGCCCTTTGAAAAAGATGATTGAAGGATCAAAGGCTTATCAAAGTGATAAGGCAATTGAGCTGATCAATGAAAAGCGAGAAAAAAGCACCTTGCAAAGCTATGAAGGGCGCTTTTTGCTTGTCAATGTCTGGGCAACCTGGTGCTTTTCCTGCCGGGTGGAAATGCCGGATCTGGACGCTTTGCAAGGAAAATTTGATCCCCAAAAATTACTGGTTATGCCCATTTCCATTGACCGAAAAGGCATCGATGCGGTGATGCCTTTTTATGATCGCACCAATATCCAGCATTTGCCGATTTTCATTGCCTCGGGTATGCAGGCCATCACAACCTTTGGAGAGCGCGGCATTCCATTCTCTGTGCTGTTAGATCCAAAAGGCAGGGAAATAGGCCGGATCCTTGGCCCGGTCAAATGGGATTCAGACGATTTTGTTGCCTATCTGCAAGATAAGATTGATCGCTGGAAGCCTGCTGCGTAATCATTCTTATCTCACAATAAAAAAAGGCTCCCATTGGGAGCCTTTTTTGTCTCATGAATAAACGAAGACGCTCTAAACCAGATCCCCTGATCGCATGCGCCAAAAGCCAAGCGCAGCAAAGACAAGTCCAAGGCCAGAGGGATAGGCCAGCGCCCAAAAGACATAGCCTTGCGAGCCAAAATTATCCAAAATCAAGAAAGCAGCAGGCCCCAGCAACACCAATTGCGGGTCAAACAGGATCATCGCCGCCGTTCTAAAGGTTTGCAATGGATTGGCCAGTGCAATGGCCAGAACAAAATCAGGATCAAAATTTTCCCGGATCAAAACCCCGATCAAAATCAAATCCAGAAAGGCAACCAACAACAGCCAAATCAGCAAAGAGAGCCCAAGAGCAAATTCCGTGCTTTTGGCAATGGAAGACAGGAAGAAGGCAAAGCCAAGAAAACAGAGCGCCAGCGAGACCACAAGCCCACTATAATAGGCAATTTCCAGATAGGGCAGGGCATGGCCTTTGATCAGGCTGAAAGCAGCTGCAATGACCAGTGCAATGCCAATGGGCACCACCACCACAAACAAACGGCCCAGCAACTTGCCCCAATACCAGTCAGAGAGTTTGATCGGGAATGAGAGCAAATATTCCAGCGTGCCAGCTTCCCTGTCGCCCACCAAAGAGCGAACCGTGGTCACCAAGACAAAAAGCGGCAAAATAGCCATGGTCAGCTGAATGAAGGTAACCAAAAGGCGCGACAAACCTGTAAAGCCCAGAACGCGCGATTCGGTAATGCCCATGGAAATCAGCAACACCATGAGGCCGGTAAAAACCAGCGAATAGATATGAAACCAGCGCGAGCGCATGGCTTCTTTCAAATCAAGGCCCGCGCTCAAAATCAAGCCGGAACGAGCTTTGCCAGACATAGTGTCTTCCTTTGTGATCTTAATCTTTTTCTACATCTTCAAGAGGAATTTCGCATCGTGCGGACAAGCCTTGCGCCAAAATCAGCTCTTTCATTTTGGCAAATCCAAAGGCACCTTTGCGCTTTTCCTTGATGGCAGCAATGCCATAATCCATCGGGGTGAGGGCACCTGCAACGAAATAGGCTTTGGTTGCATCCAGCCAATCTTTGGCGGTTTCGCTATTCATCACCCAGATTTCAGTCTCTGGATTGTCTTTCCAGCTGCGGGTTTCCAGCCAATGAATGGCATCGCCAATATCGTCAAACTTATACAGCTTGCGCTTTGGGCCACCCCGTATCTCTGTTGCATACATCGGGTCGGAAATGATCATGCGACAAATCTCGCACATATCACGACCATATTTAATCGGCTCAGGCCCTGTTGTCTGCTTTTGACAGGCCGACAAAGACACCGCCAAAATGATCGTCAAACCCATGAAAATGGAACGGATCATGCCCCCACTCCTTTCAAGCTTCTCTCGTTTAACTTTACGGGTTTTTGCGCAAAGCAAACTTGCTCTTGGTCAATCTGTGTGGGAAGAGATCTCGTCTTCACCCAGATTTTCAAAGCGAATGTCAGATAACAATCCACCATAGCGAGAGAGGGTCGAGAGAAAGCGGATCATATCACCGCCAGCCACATGACCATGAAAGGCGGTTCCTGTTTCATCCTGGCTGAAAGTCCAGTCAGACAAGGTCTTTGTAAGAGCCGCACTGCTCTCCGCAACCCGCAAGGTGCAAAGACGGCGATCGCCTTCTTTCAGGCGATCCGAAATCCGATCATCAAGCACAATTTTGCCCTGATCCATCTCAATCACACGATTGACCAGAGAGGCAATCTCTTCCAGCCGGTGACTGGCAATCACCATGGCCCGGTCTTTATGTTGGGCCAAAAGATCGAGAAAGGCAGCTCGTGCAGCAGGGTCCAGATTGGCGGATGGCTCGTCAAAAATGAACAATTTGGCAGGCCGTGCCAAGGCAATGGCAATCAGCAACTTTTGCTTTTGCCCACCAGAAAGCCGATTGAAAGGAATGGCCAACAACAAATCCAGCTCCAAACCCAATTGATCGGCAATATCCCATATTTTCTCTTTTTCCGCTTTGCCCGATTGGCAAGAAAAATGGATCAGATCCGTTACGGGCATTTTCAAAGGGGGCGGCAATTGCGGGACAAAAGCAATGGATTCCAGCATGCCCCGATTGTGGGTTGAGACCTTTTCACCATCAAGCAAGATATCGCCCTTGTGGCGATAATGGCCAAGCAAGCAGCGGATAAGCGTCGTCTTGCCTGCACCATTGGAGCCAATCAGGGCAATGCGATCACTGTCAGCAATCTCTACATCCAAAGAATGCAAAACAGAACGGCGAACAAAGGTTTTTTCCAACGCGCTTATTTGAATAAGAGGACCAGTCATTGGCTTACCTTTTTAACATATCTAGGGCTTTTGCCAGATCAGCCCGGCAAAAGCAGTCTTGTGATTAAAGCAGGGCGTCTGAGCCACGAATATGGAATTTAAGCGCCCCGGTTGGGCAAGCATCCAGACACATGCCGCAGCGTGTGCAATCAGCCCCCATATAGTGAAATTCCTGATCGGCAAAGCCGAGTTTTGTTGGCTCCAGGACATGGGGCACCATGCACACATCCCGGCACTCGCCCTCATGCAGGCATTTGGTGGAATCATATTTGATCTGAACCGGAGACAGAGCCCCGGCAAAGCCATAGGTCAGGCCAATGGGACAGACATAGCGGCACCAGAAGCGGCGAGAATAAAAAATCTCGATCAACAGCAAAAGCCCAACAATCACAAGCGCAAAGCTGGCCCCATAGGTAAAGGCACGGGAGAGAATGCCAACAGGCGAGATATATTCAAACACCGTATAGCCGGTCACAAAGGCCAGAATGGCAAAAACAAAATACAGCACGGTGCGCATGCGCCGATCAAAGGCATGATCCTTGACCAGTCCTTTGGCGGCCAGCTTCAAATGCACCATTTCGGCAATTTCTGCCAGCAAGTGATAGGGGCAGGCCCAAGCGCAGAAGGTGCGCCCGCCCAACAACCACCAGCCAAACAAAACCGTGGCTGTGCCAATCAGCAAATTGACCACAATATGTTTATAGGCCAGCATCACTTGCAGGGCAGAATTTAAATCTGCCATATGAAAGCCAATCACCCGCGAGCCCGTCAACGCGCCCTCGATCAGCTGAATATCAGCCCAGAAAGACAAGACAAACAGCAGATTGACGACGATAACAGACGCCCAGCGCCGTTTGAGCCATTTGGTGCCGGGTTTGAACCAGATCTTTTCATCCTTGATCAGTCGAATGCGCTCTTGCACGGCTTCTTTGGTTTTCTTGGCTGTGAAAATTTCAAGAGCCTTGGGAGAAAACTGATCACGCGGTGGCCTTTTGGCATCTTTTCCAAGCATCAAAAGAATAGAATGGACAATCTTGCTCATGCCGCGGCCTCCATAGAGACTTCCGGTTCAATGACAATGGCGACAGGCTCGACCGGGCACATCATCTCACAGGTGCCACAGCCAACGCAGGATTTATGGATCACCGGTTCGCGGCGCTTGTCGGCCGGATCACTGGAAACCGGTTCCAAAGAAATCGCGCCCTCAATGGGACATTCGCGCACGCACAGATCGCACAGATCCAGATCATAGCTATGATGGGCCACCTTAATCGGTGTCCAGCGATCAATCTCCTCATAGCGCAACAGTCCATCAAAATCAGGCCCGCGTGCTGTGCCTTTAAAGCCTTGCCCCAACATGGCAAGACAATGCTCCGGTTCCACAAGCTTGGCAAAGCCCATGGTCACCTCTTCCTTTTTGGTGATGGCATGATCCAGCGCCCCGGTCGGGCAGGCCAAAATGCATTGGGTTGCATCGCAAGAAAAATCACAGGCTTGGGCGCGCGCATCAATATAAGGCACACCAATGCCAAAGCCTTCATCAAGATCGGCCAGTTTGATGGCCTCAACCGGACAAACCTGAACACATTGCCCGCATTTGATGCAAGCCGCCAAAAACGCATCTTCATCAATGGCCCCGGGGGGGCGCAGTCGTTCTTTCAAACGCTTTAAAACCGGATAAACACCGCTCAAAGCTGCTGCCAAAATCACAGATCCAAATCCAAGAGAACGCAAGAACCGGCGACGAGCTTCGCGTTGTCGCTCAGAGATCTTGCGCTTCTTGACCGGGGCGGCTTTGGTAGCCGCCTTCTGCGGGGGGGATGCATGCTTAGGGTCTTGAGGCGCCGGGGAGGGCGTGCCAGACTGTGTCGCTGACTGGTCGGGGGTCATTGACTTTGCCTCGCTTTTAAAAGGAGTTGCAGAGCTTTGGATGGAGCGGAAGGAGCAGCACCACCAGACGCCGAACCAGATGCCTGGCCGCTCTGTGCTGACGTGCTTGCAGCATCGTCCTGTGTCTCAGTCTCAAAATGCTCATCCAGCTCTGGATGAATGGTGTTGGTTTTCAAAAAAACCGGATCCAGTCCGGCAATGCGATCCATCATCGGGTGCTGATCACGAATGAGATGCTTGGGTTCGGAAAAAGGAGCCAGCCTTTCAATAAAGTCTAGAGCCTCCAGTCCGGGAGAGCCGCGAAAGAAGGAAACCGGCATGATGTCCATCCAAAGACGATCAGCATAGCTCCATAAATCAAAGGGCGCTTCGCCTTGGCCATCGTCATTCTGATCAAAGCCCTCATAGGAATCCCAGTGATTGCCATCCCACATATGGCGCTTGGCAGACCCACCGCCGCGCACAACGATCTGGGTAAAATTGGAGGCAAAATCATTATGAACAATGCGGTTGCCTTTCCAGTCACTATGGAATTGCACGCCGATGCCATTGAACGAGATATTATTGTCGGAAATCAGATTTTCGCTGTCAGGCTGATAGGGCGAGACATCCAGATAAAGCCCCACCGAATTGCCCAAAATATCATTGCCAGCAACAATGACATCTGATGTTTCCTTAAACCCAATGCCCATGCCTGATGAGCCTGCGCTTTCGATAATTTTGTTCTTCAGCACTTTGATGCCATCGGAATACATCAGAAAAATGCCAACGGTATTGTTGCGAATATCATTCTCTTCAACCAGATTATACTGGCTATACATGAAGTGAATGCCATAGCGTCCGCGGCGGATTTTATTGCCCGCAATCCGGTTATTCCTCGAATACCAGACAACCACATCGCGACTGTCGGTGATCTCATTATTGAGGATTTTATTTTCGGTCGAATACCAAAGCCGAATGGCATCGCCGCGCAAAGGCAAATCCACATCGCGGCTGTTAATCTTGTTATTCTTGACGATATTGTTGTTCGATTGCTGGATATCAAAGCCAAACAATACATTTTCCATCGTCAGATTTTTGAGAATATTGAAATCCCCACGTACCTGAATGCCGCTATCCAGCTCGTTATGAAGCCGACCCGAATTGCGCAAGGTGACAGATTGAACACTGGCCCCGGTTGCCTTGACCAGCAAGATGGTACCTTTGCCCTCACCATCCAGCACCACCCCGTTTGAACCATCAAGGGTAATGGCTTTGGAAAGGACAAAATTGCCTTTGTAAATCCCGGCTGGTGGGCTCAGGGTTTCTCCCGGTTTGGCCGCATCAAGGGCCGCTTGCATATCATAAGAAGCAGAGGCGGCAAAAGGCACCAGCAAAAGCACAAAGAGCAAACAGGAGCGAACAAGAGACGAGAGACTATAAGGCATTTTCTGGACCATTTTTCGCACACTCCCAAAGAAGTGATGAGAAAGAAAAATGCTAACAAAGCATTGAGTTAGCTCCAATGTGGAACCAGGTTGGTCAAGTGTCCTTGACCAACCTCATATTGTAGAATTTTTACGCAAAAGTCCTAAGATGCTTTGATGCTCAAACCCGTTGAAACCGGAGCGTCACTTTTTGGTGCAACGGCATCTTTGCGGATTTTGCGGCGAATGAGCCCAGCCAATGCCAGCAACACAAAGCTGGCCATCATCAAACCAAAACCGATATGCGGATAGGAATGGGTGGTAAATTGCGCCACTTTGCCATCTCCAAAGACGGTGGGCATGAAAGGCTTCAGGGTGAAAGCGCCCATCGTGGACAGGCTATGCCCATACCACCACAGCCATCCGGCATATTCGACAATGAAGGCGAAAGGCACAATGGCGGGAATGATCACCAATAACCAGAACCATGGTTTGTCTTCACGCCAGGACAGGGCAGTGATCACCACCATGGCAAGCAGGATCACACCAAACAGAGCTTTTGCCACCCATGTCATGGTCGCAACCAAAGGATCATTGCGCTCAGGATCCATAAACCAGCGTCCAAGGCTCTTTTCATAATGCCAGAGCATGGCCTGCATACCGGATGCGGTCCATTCAGAGCGTTCTGCTTGCGCTAATTTGGCCTGATCATTGTTATAAACGGTGGCAAGCTTGGTCAGCAAAGACGCACGATCCAGCTCGCTTGCAGGGCCGTCTGGCACCGGTTGAATGCCTTTGTCTGCTTGCTGGCGGGCATAGACTTCGGCCATTTCCTCGCGCAGGCGTTTCACCAGAGGATGCAATTCTTCTTCCGCATCGGTTTCTTCATCCCCTTGCCCAAGAGAGACAACCATGCCGGTGATATAGCCCTTTGAATGGAATAACAGGCCATCTTTTGCATACATGACATGCCCCATCCATGCAGCCACCGTACCAAACCCCAAAATCAGCACCACCATGCGCGATTTACGCCCCGGCGCGGCAAAGCCAAGCAGCATCACAACCAACAGACCAATGAGGAAAGGAGAAAAAGCCTTTTCAACCGGACCGCCAGAGGCAATGGGAAACATGCCAACAAAATGGTTGATCGTATCCATTTCATGCACACAATCCAGCGCCTCTTTTTCATCAACCTCGGTTGATTGGCGAAGGGCACAGCCATTGCGCACACTATCAATGTGAAAATGGATTTTCACGCCATCGGGAAAGGTCTGTTTGGGATAATTGACCGCTTCCAGTGACACCCACCAAAGAGGAGCAAAGAAATAGCCAATGACACAGGCAAGACCTGCCAGCGTCAAAATCCGATAGATCCAGACCCGCTTGTCTTTGCTCTCGTCAATGACGGGGGAGGAGCCTGTATCAGATGAAATACCAGACATGGGGAAACGCCTTGTCTTTGGAAGAGGCGATCACGCTATTTTAAAAACAAACAGGCAAAGCCGCTTCACGGTGAACCGGGGAAATGCCTCAAGCAAAATTGCACAAAAAGAAAGAGGCATCTGTCTTGAGAAAAGAGCCGGGGCACACAGACGCGTCCCGGCTTTTGATAAAAGAGGTCTTACCAGTCAAAATCAGGATTGACCCAATCAGGATCTCCCAATTTCTCCTTGGGTGGTTTCAGCCGAGAGACATAATCCATAACCGCGACCATATCCTGATCAGAAAAACCTTCGATCTGTTTGACCATATCGGGATTGGCATTGCGGCGTTTGCCATCGCGGATCCATTCAAACTGACGCAGCAGATATTTATAATGCTGGCCCTGAATAAGAGGATAGAATTTATCGGGCTTGCCTTCTCCGCGCTCACCATGGCAGCGCACACAATTGTCTTTATAAAGCTTTTCACCCAGCTCCAGATCAGTGCCCGGACCAACGCCATTATTGGGGTTCATGGGCAATTTTTCGATATAGGCTGCAACGTCTGCAAGGGCCTGTGCGCCACCAATTTCTCGTGGCAAGGCAAAAGGATACATGGTTGGATTGTCGCGGTTTTTGGCACGAATATCAGCCAATTGCTTAATCGTCACAACGGCGTGCTGACCCGCCAATTGCGGGAAGGTGCCATCTTCCAGACCCCAGCCATTGAGCTGGTGACAGGCAGAGCAAACCTCATAAACATCAATGCCCCCATCATGATCCGGGGTGAGGTGCAAAGCCTCATCCTGCTCTTCATTGCCCTCATTCCAGTTGCCAGCGGCATAGGCAGCGCCGGACAGCATCAGAGCTGTACAACCAACCGCCAGAAATTTCATATAAGTTTTCATAAGTGACTCCAATAGTCAGATCGGTCGAGAAAAGCGGGTCATTGGTCTGGTCGCGACCCCTTGCTTTTATTTCTTCTTTTTGGCTTTGCGCTGGATCGAAGACAGGAAATCAGCGATCGCAACGATTTGCTCATCCTTGGCGCGTTTGATGACGCCATACATCAATTTGGATTTTGCATTGACGCGAATTTTGTCGCGCATGTCTGTCATTTGATGAATGAGATAGTCTTTCTTTTGGCCAGCAATGATCGGATAGGCTTTGTTCGAAGCCTTGGTGCCATCCTTGCCATGACAGGCTTTACAGCCCAGCTTTTTATAGGCTTTTTTGCCCGCAGCAATTTGCTCTTCAGTCACTGGTTCTTCCGGTGGGCGCAATTTTGCCGGGGGCAAGTCACTCAGCCAATCAGCCAGATCCTTGATCTCCTTCTTATCGACCAGATGCATGATATCGGCCATGCCTTTGGTGCGCGGATGCCCGGTTTCTTCTTCAATACCGCCCACGCGCGCCCCGGATTGAATATCCAGCATCTGCTGCTTCAGATATTTGGCATTTTGCCCGGCCAAATTGGGATAATCGCGAATGGCGCGCGCTCCGTTGCGACCATGACAGGCCATGCAGGATTTGGTGCGATAAATCTTGGCGCGCGGATCGCGTTTTCTTTTCTGCTTCTTGACAACCTTTTGCTTGGCTGTCGGCTCGGACGTTTTGCTATCGCTCGCCACAGCAGGCAGGGCAATGGCACAGGCAAGGGCGGTAATGCTTAGTCCCTTGAGCAATGGTGAAATCAGTGTTCGCATATCTGGTCACTCCTCATCGAACCCTTTATCGCCCTGGACCTTGAAGCTGGCTCTGTGAGTTCTTGCCGATTTGGCATCTTTAATAAGTATGTGCCATACCGGTAATAGAGGGGCCTTGACCTTCGTTAATTACTTTCGCAAAGCAGCAAGAATGCAAAAATCATCTGTATTTATGAAGGACATAGACCCATTTAGCTTGAAAAAAAGAAGGGGGCACTAAGGCCCCCTTCAAAGATGATTTGGCAAAGAAACAGGGCTTACTTTTTGCTAACAGCACCATGTTCTTCGAGGTAGGTTTTGGCGCGCAGACCAATGTCAGCGGCTTTCACCTGGAACTGCCACCACTGGTTCGCCCAAAGCATGGCATTGTTCCAGTCTTCCTTGGCAGCGGCTTCTTCTGCTTTCTTCTTCACCTCTTCAATACGACCAAGCTGATCTGTCGCATCTTCAACCAGCGCGACCACATTGTCGAAGTCTTTGAAGTTGGTAGAGACGATATAAGCAACAACCGAATCAATCACTTGCTGAGTTTGCAAGTTGGTTTTGTACTGCTTGTCATAGTCCGCTTTGGTATAGGTGGTGCCGACATTGACTTCACCAGAGCCTGCTTTCACGCCTTTCGGACGAACAATCAGGTAACCTTGCATTTCAAGGTGCAGCGCAGAACAGAACTCGGTGCAGAAGTAAGGGAAGACACCGGCACGGTCAGCTGTAAAGGTCGCAGACGCGGTTTTGCCTGGTTCCAGTGACAGGTTGACATTGTAGGTATCCACTGCAAAGCCGTGGGTCTCGTCCTCAGCACGTTCAGCATTGGTGAAGTGGAAGGAGACAACGTCACCCTGTTCAACTTCAACAATTTCCGGTGTCAGATGCGAACGAATGGCGGTGCCGTAAATGTCAACACGACCTTCTGTGCGCACGATTTTCTCACGACCCGGACGCACCGCAGCTTCATGACGTTTGCCGGTGCGGCTGTTGGTGCCATATTTATACCGAACAAGTGGTTTCAGTTTGTCAGCAGAAATGGCAACCACATAATGCGGCTCACCCAACGGAATTGGCATATCATAGAGCAATTCCATTTTGCTGCTGCCAATATCAATCAACTGATGGTTCTGCGGATGCAGAGGGCCAACAGGGTTGAAGCGGTCAATGGCCAGCTTGTTCAAAGCAACCAGATATTTGCCTTTTGGCGAAACGGTGTCGCCTTCCATGGTCATCAAGTGACCGATATTGTAGTGAACAGAGACTTTGTCCAGAATTTTGCCTTCACAATAATTATATTTGGCAACCTGACTGTCCACATACAGGGATGTATAGGCAATACATGGAGTGCTGTCGAATTGGGTATGGAGAGGGCCAAGACCCAAATCAATCTGTCTGTGAATCACAGATTCCAGATCAAGAATTGGAATACCATAAGGGTCTTTACCAGTATATTTCTTATCCTTGATGGCTTGCTGCAATTTCTCGAAAGAATAAACAGTAACCTGCGTATCCAGCTTGCCGGACACGATCAGGAATTTACCATCTGGTGTCACATCAACACCATGCGGAGATTTCACTTCTGGCGCAAGGAACAGAACCCCTTCGGCCACAGCCGTATCAATGGTCAGAACCTGATGGCCATTAATCTCGGTGCCTTTGCCAGCAGCAATCAGTTCCGCTGCTTTCTTCCAGTTCACGATATGCAGGAAGTCGGTATCATTGGCAGAACAGCCAGCCTCAAAGGGAGGACGACCGGATTCGATGCCGCCAACATAACGCTCGGAACAGAAAGAGTTGGTGAAGGACCAGCCATCTGAGACCAGCTTACCGGCATCAGACAAATCCTGAGAATAAGGAGGCATTTCAACGGTGAAGGATTTGGACGGATCAATCCGGCCCGCTTCACGATCAAATTTCCAATAGGTCACACCACCACGATATTTCTCGTTAAAGTCGGACAATGGTGCATATTCGCCACCCAGTGGTGCCGCATATTGCGCAGCTTCCAGAACATATTCGGTATTGGGCGTCACAAAAGCGCCACCATGCTCAGACTGGAAGACAGGGTTGGCAACAATCTGCTGGGTTTCAAAATCATGCAGATTGATCACAGCAATACGAGGATTGGCCTTATCGTTGATAAACAGCCATTCGCCATCATATTCGCCATTGGTTTCAGAAATGGCCGGATGGTGCGTATCGCCCCAAGTAATCATCTGGCCCTCAGGAGAGCCTTCTTTCAGAATTTTTTTCGATTCATCGTCAAAGCCAAAGCCTTGCCATGGTTCCGGCGTGAAAGCGGAAACATATTTCAGGATACGCATGGACGGGATGCCATAGACGATAACCTGACCGGACTGACCGCCGGATGAGAAAGCAACAAATTCGTCACGGCCACCAGTGGGGGTGTAGGTCTTGGCTGCGGCCAACAGATCTTTTTGGGAAAGACCACGCCGCTTCATGACATCGTCAAGGGATTCAGCGGAATAAGCAGCTCCCGCAGCGCCAAAACCGATAATGGCAGCTGTGGAAGCGCCCAGAATACGCTTCAGAGAGTTCATTGTAAGTGCCCCTTACATTTGAATGCGACCAATTCGGGCAACCGCATGGAGACATGGTGCCAGAATTGCATCGCAAGAGAACATTACGTCCAACAAATTCGTAATGTGCGAAAACACGCGAGCTCATATTGGGCGCGGCTGCGCATTTGCTACTTGACGATCATCAAGGCAAAAAAACTTTTGGATTGTCATCCTTGAGCCATCTTGTCACAGGTGCAAAACCGTCTTAGCATAGCTATGATGGTGCGAACTGTTACGTCATGTCATAAGAGTGAGATTGAATTTTAAATGTTTGATTTTAAAAAGACATTTAAGATAAATGCACTCTCTCTTTGCAAGCGAAGAGGGGGGCTGAATGCCTTTGCGCTCGCCCTTATTCTCTTTGCGTTGAGCTTGCGTGCGGCCCTGCCTTTGGGGCTGGCCATCACCGTCAATGAAGACGGGATTCCCCTTGTTATTTGCCAGCAAGTGGCCTCGGTGGCCACGTTAATGGCAGAGGATGAGCAGGATCAGCAAAAACCGCCGGCTCCCTCTTATAAATGTCCCTATTGCATGGTCCTAAGCGCCGATGGAGCAGCTTTGGCCAATTTGCTGGACATGCCAGCCACCCCGGATTGGGGGGCTTTTCTAAGCCTGAAACCTCTCAAGCGAGAGCAGATTGTCAAAACAGAACCAACAGTGTCTGACAATCTGGGGCGCGACCCTCCCAAATTTGCCTAATCAGTCTATCTGCGCATGGCTGTATGAAGCAGATTTGTGGCTTTTGGTGCGTCCTGCCCCTTCGCACATATGCTTTCAAGCGCTTCTCATAGCCAGACCCCATAGCAAGACCTAAGAGCAGATAAATCATCACAGATGCTGCAAAATATCTGTGACTTTCAAGAGATCAAGCCTAGCTTGATGGTGTTTTCAGATGTGGAAAAGACCCCATCAACAGGATATTGGTTTGCCTTTTCTCCCCCCAAATTCTGGGCATTTGGCGTTGTGCCAAATCCTCTCTCTCTAACGAATCCTTTTTGTGATCCTGATATCGATAGGAAAAAATGATGAAAAAGACCCTTGCAACCGCTCTTGTTGCGTCCCTCATGGCGCTCTCTCCTGCAATGGCTGCTGACATTATGGCTGGTGATTTGACCATTTCAGGTGCCTTTGCCCGTGCCTCTGCCGGTAAAGCCAAAGCCGGTGGCGGTTTCATGATGATCAAAAACAAAGGCGATGCAGATCGTCTGCTCTCCGCCAGCTCCAATGTCGCAGCACGCACCGAATTGCACACTCACATCATGGATGGGGATGTGATGCGTATGCGCGAAGTCAAAGACGGCATCCCTGTGCCAGCCAAAGGCGAAGTGGCACTCAAGCCCGGTAGTTATCATGTGATGTTCATGAAATTGCATGAGCCTTTGAAAAAAGGTCAGAAATTTCCGGTTGAACTGACATTCGAAAAAGCGGGCAAAGTCACCGTCGAAGTGGAAGTCGGCAAGGTTGGAGCCATGATGGCACCGGGTATGGACCATTCTAAAATGGATCACTCCAAGATGGACCATTCCAAAATGAAGCATGGTGAAATGAAGAAAGATGGCATGAAAAAAGCCAATTAATTTCCCAAAGACAAACCCTGTCAGCCTTATGGCTGGCAGGGAGCGCCAGACGAGATAAGTGGTTATCAGATGAGGAGCTGTCAGGCGAAAAGAACAATCCCAAACAGCGCAATCCAGATCATTTGAAAGGCAGCGGTTTGGGCAAGCACCTTATTCAAGCCTTGACCCCTTTCAATATGGCGTAAAGCGCGAACAGGGATCATCCAGACCACGGCAAGCAAGAGACAGGATATCAGCAAGCCATCAGCGACAAAATGGCTAAGATGCCAAGGTCCAAAAGCAGAAAGGCTCATGATCAGCATATAAAAATGCTTTGTCTGATCATGTCCCAGTAAAATGGCCAAGGTTCTGCGCCCGCCTTTTATATCGCCTTCTCGGTCCCGGTGATTGTTGATGGTCAACACCCCGGCGGCAGGCAACCCGGCATAAAAACCGGCCAGAAATGCAAAAGACGACCACATGCCCGTGAGCAGATAATGACTGCCCGCAACAGCCAAAAGGCCAAAAAAGATCAGAACAAGGCATTCGCCAAACGGTGAGGCGGCAATCGGATAAGGACCGCTGGAATAGAGCAGGGCGCAAACACCCCCTATCGCGCCAATGGCAAAAATCGGCCATCCACCAAAATGAATCAGCCATAGTCCACAAAGAGCGGCCAAAGCCAGAAAAGTAAAAGACGCGATTCGAACCTCTTTTGGGCGCAAAAGCCCCAGCGAGGTCATGCGGGGCGGGCCAAGACGTGTTGCTCTGTCATCCAGCCCACTGGCCGCGTCCGCTGCATCATTCCAAAGATTGGTGGCGATTTGAATGCAAAGAACTGCAATCAGAATCAAGGCAAAGACAAACCATTGAACGCTATGCCCCTCTGAAACAGCAATCATCAAGGCCAGCAAAACGGGCCCCAGAGAGAGCGACAATGTTTTGGGGCGCATTGCAGCCAGCCATCGCCCAGCAAGGCTGCCGGGAATGGCGAATGAATTTGGCTCAGGCTTTCGCGCCATGCATCTCTCCTGAGATTGAAACCGCCTAACAGCCTATCGTGGCTCTGGCTTCTCGGCAATATGAAGAGCGGCGATACCAAACAGGATTTTTTCAGTCCGTATAACGCGAAGATCTGAGAGTTCCAACGCTTCGCTGACCTCATCAACGGACGGGAAAGTGGCAATCGAATCGACCAAATAGCGATAGGCACCGCGATTGCCAGTCACCAAGGCGCCAATAGCAGGAATAACCAGCCGGGCATAGAGCCGATAAAAAGGCGCCAGCCATGGATCCGGTTGTGAAAATTCCAGAATATGCAATCGCCCGCCGATTTTCAGAACCCGGCCAATCTCTCTAAAAGCAAGGCTGGGGCGGGTAAAATTGCGCAACCCAAAAGACAGAGTTGCGCCCGCAATGGAGCAATCCTCTAAAGGCCAGTCTTCGGCAGGCGCTTCCAGATAGTGGCATCGATCACCAAGACGTACTTTTGCAACATCCAGCATTTTAGACGAGGGATCGAGAATATGAATGTCACGATCGGGCAGATGATCCAGCAACAGGCTGGCAATATCTCCCGTGCCGCCCGCAACATCATAGACGGGGCCTTCAACATCCGCTGTAACTTGTGAGACAAAATGCTTTTTCCAAAGCCGATGCATCCCCCCGCTCATCAAATCATTCATCAGATCATAACGAGAGGCAATTGACTGAAACAGCGCATGAATATTCTCTTTGCGCACTTTCGGGCTGACTTGCTGGCTGCCAAAGGCACTGCTGATATTGTCCAAAGCGCAAAGAGGAAGCGCTGTCTCATCCTCATTGGATGAGACAGAGATCTGGGAAGGCTGGTCCATACAATCCTCATATAGATCAATCGAAAGAGGCAGAGATTACTTGCGCACGAGAATGTCAAATTCGTCAGATTTCAATTCACCGGTTTTATAGCCAGTAATGCAATAGCCCTCACTGTTGATCGTACCAACCGTAACAGCCCCTTCATAGGTGATCCGGCACATATAGAGCGTGCGATCTCCGCGCAACGTGCCCGCACTGACATCCTGCGCATTGGTTGGCAATTGTCGACGCTTGGCCGCTTGCCAAGCGGTTTGTTTGGCAAAAATCAGCACCTCATATTCACTATAAGGGCGGCTCATGCCATCTCCGCCAATCTGGCAAAAACTGTCCTTCAGATAGCCAATTTCAAAATCCTTACGATGCCGCACCCGGCAGACCCGAACAATTTGATCGGCACGTTTGCCTGCAGAATAAAGGCTGTCTGGCACGGCCTTCCCTGCTAGATAAATCCATTGAATATGGGCAGGATCTTCTATCTTTATGGCGTGAGCTGGGCTTGATGCCAAAGCCAAGCTGGCAAAGGGCAGGGCAAGCGCCGCAAAGACTGATAATTTGGACCGGTTTTGCATGTTTCTATCCTTTTATTGCGCCGATAGAGCGCAAGGTGCCTCTGCACAAGGCCAATGAGATTAGAGAAGTTCTTGAAGCTTTTTTTGGATCCGTTCCGGCGGGGCATTATGGGTAAAATGCGAGACATAACGCCCATTGCGATCCATCAAATAAATGATGGAGGCGTGATCGACCGGATACAGATCGGGATCGTCCGATTTGTCGATCTTGTAATAGGATTTATAAGCGGCCACCATTTGATCAATTTGCGCCCGGCTGCCCGTCACCCCCATAAAGGTCTCATGAAAGGTTTTGGCATAGTCATCCAGATCCGCGCCATGATCCCGATCGGGATCGACAGAGACAAAAAGCGTCTGGGTTTTTTGCTGATCGTCTTTTGAGAAGCCATCCAGCGCTGACGAGAGGGTCGCAAGTGATGTCGGACACACATCCGGGCAGGCGGTATAACCAAAATAGATGAAGGTAAAATATCCATCCAGCGCTTTTTCGGTAATGGCAGAGCCATCCGCCATAACAAGCTCAAAAGGTCCGCCAATTGCAGGCGGTTCTTCGGTCTTTGCAATGAGGAAAAAGGCAAAGACAGCAGCAACAAGGGGCACCAGCATAACCCAGCTCCAAAGCCGTTTGGATTGCCGGGAAGACTTTGATTTTTTGGAAAAAGTCACAATGCCTCCTATTGTTGGTGTGTTGCGAATATAATGAGCCAAATCCCAAAGAAAAAACCTTGACGAAGCTCAAACCAGAGCAAGGTCTGACGCTTTTCTCACCTCACACAAGGCTGACAAGATCATGCAAATAATTGGGAATAGAGCCAGGCAAGCTTAACCATAGTCAAGTGTGCAGAACAAGACTTGCTGTTATTCTGCGCAAGATTGCACAGCATATCTTTTTGCATATCTATGCGACAGGATGCTTTGCTTTTGGGGCTGTTTTCGCAGTTCCACGCCTCGGCAGTCTTGCATCTGGCCTTGTGTCGCTTGGACCGGGCAAGGGGTCAGAAAACTGCCGGGGCTCTTTTGTATCTTCATAAAATGATCAAACAAAAAGGCCCCATCTCTGGAGCCTGATTTCTATCTTTGTGCACCTAGGGTTTGCAGGCTTATTGTGCTGCGGATTGATGGGCTATGAAATGGTTGGTCCCAAACAAAGCCCGGCTTATGTCTCTGGCAACAATATCGACCACCCAGTCTTCTCCACCAACTGGGGGCAAATAATGACAGCTTTGCGGGCTCATGGCTTGCAACTCTGCCATATCATCAATGCTGTGCGACCCAAGGCCGTTAAAGAGCGGCAAAACCAAACTGTTGGGATCCAAATCCGCAACCACATCTCTTAAATGTGGATCTTCATCCAAAAAAGCACAAGAGACAGAGGAAAAGCAGCCGCTTTTCATCAAAAATCCGGCCAGCTCATTAGCCCGGCGGGAGGATTGTTTGTCAATCGATGCCCCATGAGCGGCAATCAACAAGGGCGGTGTGTCACCAGCACGGTCCAGCTTAACAAGGGTCTGTCGCAAATTACTCAGCAAAGCCGGGCCAAGGGCCGGGGAAATGCCAAAAGGCGGCAGCATGGTCAGTTGCTCTTTTGGATCGCCAACCGCTTCGCGGATTTTCTTGGGCAGAATCCGCGAAACAAAAAAACCGTCACTCATGAAGAATGGATAAATATACCGATCCTTGGACGTCAGTTTGTCCCAGCCATCACGAATGCTGGGAGACCCTTTCATAACGCCCGCTTGCACTTCCACACCATCCAAACGCGCATCAATATGCTTGGCAAGCTCCAGAAATGCGGCATTATCCTGTCGCCCACCCCGTTCTCCATGGGCAACCAAAAGCACACTTTTGGTCGTCATGATATTGAAGGCATGATGAAAATCAGAGCGGGTCGACAAATTATCCATCAGTGACTGGTCCCTTCCGAGAAGGTGATTTTGTTCCAAACATTATATTTGCCAGAGGGCTTGCTCATTTTCATGCGCTTGACCTCTTTAAAGGTCTTGGCATCATAAATAATGATCATGCCATCTTTTTCCCATATCGACATAATGGCATGTTTGCCATCACGGTCAAATTCTATATGAGCGGCGGTCTTTCCAGGAATCGGCTGCAAGGTCTTGACGATTTCCAGCGTCTTCTTATCAATGATATGCATCTTGTCTTTATTCGGACCAAAGAAGACCCCGGACCATGCATAAGGTGAATTTTCATGACTGCGCATGAAAAAACCCGGTCCTTCCGTCTCAATGGTCTTCACAATAGACCAGCTATCCATATCCACCACGCTTACTTTTGCCTCGCGCAAATGCGGCGTTGCCATCACGCGTTTATTGCCCCATTTCCAACTTATGCCTGATCCCAAATGCGGAAAACCGGGCAATTTGATCCGGCCCAGAACAGACCCGTCCGCCATATCAATGGCCATGCCGGTTTTGCCGTCACGGGCCGATCCCATCAGCTGGGTATAGGATTGGTCAAAAAAGAAATCATCCAAGGGTTCGGGAACGGAGATGCGGCGCAAGTCAAACAGCTCGCGGCTGCCATCCTTGGCTTTTTGTGACGCAATATCCCAAACTTCGGCGATATCTTTAAAGGCCACAATGAATCTACCATGGAATGGATCCTGATAAACCGCTGAAACGCGAGAAGAATTTCCATTTTCCGCACGAGCGTCGAATATTTTTTCAACGCTTAAGTCTTTTGTAGAGAGCACCACCAGATTGTGGGGCAAATAGCTCGCAACGGCCAAATGCTGACCATCTGCTGACATGGCAATGTTACGCGAATTGATACCAACGCGAATTTTTGCCACAACCTGAAGAGACCAAACGTCATATTTCATCACCCAGCCGTCACGGCTCATGAAAAAGACATAATGGCCATCTGGCGTATATTTGGGGCCACCATGCAAGGCATAAGGCGTTTCAAACCGGTCAAGGCGCGTGAAACTGTCACCATCCAGCACAGAAGCATGATGATCGCCTGTTTCCACCACGATGAAAATATTCATCGGATCGCCAGAAAAGACAGGCTTGTCAGCTGGCGTATAGGCCTCGTTAAAGACGCGCGTTGCCATCATATCCGCTTTATCCCATTTGGGGATAGAGCCAAGTGGCTGCTTGATATAATCCGCAAGGGCGACAATCTGCTTTTCTGTCAAATCCTCACCAAAAGCGGGCATTTGCGTCTGCTCCAGACCCTTGGCAATGATCTTGGCAAGATGCGCCTGCTTTTTGCGCTTCAAGGTTTGGGGAATGAGAGCCGGGCCCGTGCCACCCAAGCGTTCAGCCTGATGGCAATCAGCACAATTATCGGCATAAAGCTGTGCCGCATCCATATCATTTGCCAGAGAAGGGCTTGCCACACTGGCCAGCAAAAGGGCGGTTCCAACAAAGGCAGATCGAGAAGAAAAATTAGCCATAATGATGCTTTGCCTCATTGCGAATGCCGGTAAAGGGGCGGGTGACCAGACGCTCTTGCGCAGGAATATCAAGGCCGATTTCTTCATCGGTTAAATAGCAGGCCGGATCTTCGGCCCAAGGATCACCGGACAATTGCAAAGCCCGCACCCGCGTATTGCCGCCGCAAATATTGATATGGGCACACTCCCCACAGCGCCCCTTGATCGCGCGTGGACGTTGTTTCAACCCAGCCAGAAGCGGGTCGGACAGATCGGTCCAGATATCGGAAAATTTACGGTCCTTGACATTGCCAAGCGTGTAATGCCACCAAAAACTGTCAGGATGAACATTGCCCAGATTGTCGATATTGGCGATGTTAATGCCTGTGGCATTGCCCCCCCAACGGATGAGCAATTCGCGCAAATGAGCTTCTTTTTCCGGCATGCGTTCGCGCACCCAATGCAACAAAAACACCCCATCGGCATCATTGTTACCGGTTACAAATTCCTTGTTCTCGCCATTCAGAACCGACTGCCAGGCCCGTTCAATGAGATCGCCCATGACCGAGCGCGTCATTTCCCAATGGGCATCATCCCCGCGATTTTTATTGCCACGGCCTGCATAAACCAGATGGGAGAGATAGATTTTGTCGACTTTTTCCTGCTCACACAAATCCAGATAATCGGGCAAAGTATGGGCATTGTCCAAGGTCACAGTGAAGCGTAAACCCACTTTGACCTTGCGTTCGCGCAACAGACGTACAGCATGCAGGCTTTTCTCAAACGCGCCCGCCATACCGCGAAAATCATCATGCACCTTGCCAAGGCCATCAAGAGAAATGCCAACATAATTATAGCCAATATCCGCCAGCTTGCCGACATTGCTTTCATCAATCAGCACACCATTGGTTGAGAGGCCAACATAGAATTTCATATCCTTGGCGCGCTGGGAGATGTCATAAATATCGGGCCGCATCAAAGGCTCGCCACCAGACAGAATAAGCACAGGAACGTGAAAGCCTTTGAGATCATCCATCACCTCATAAACTTGAGCGGTGGACAATTCTCCGGGAAAATCAACATCACCCGAAGTGGAATAGCAATGTTTGCATTTCAAATTGCAGCGGCGGATCAAATTCCAGATCACAACCGGGCCGGGAGGCTCGCGATGGGGCTTGAGAGGGGTCGGATTGGCAATCTCTCTAAGATAATGCGTCAAGCGGAACACGGTTGGACCTCCGTTTATATCAACGGGCCGTATTTGCATAAAGGTGGCTGAATCATAGTATCGCTCTTTGGTCACAGAAGCGATAAAAGCCTAGCGTTTAGCAAGCCTTAGCCCGGTTTTCTTCAAGATGGCACTAGAATAGAGAATGTCCCAGCCATCACACTTGTCTCTGGTCAAGTCTTCGATAATTTTCGCCTTTTCTGCTACTTCATCGCGCGTGCTGCCATGGATCATGGCAAACAGATTATAGGGCCAATCGGGCAAAGCACGGGGGCGGCGATAGCAATGGGAGACAAACTTCAAAGCACCAATCTGCGCGCCCAATTCATCGACAAACGCGTCTTCAACATTCCAGACAGACATGCCATTGGCGGTAACCCCAAGCTTATAATGATTGGGGACAGCCGCCACCCGGCGAATGATGCCATCTTCTTTCATGGCTTTAAGGCGGGAAAGAATTTCTGATTCGGCCAAGCCCAAATCCAGCGCCAGATCCAGCCATGGGCGCGTGGTCAGTGGCATACCGGCTTGCAGCGCGGTGACAATCTGACGATCAACAGCATCCAACATGGCTATACCTCAATTTTCAGCGAGATGAAAAATTCCCGTTCCTTGGGAAATAACAAAACCTCAAGGCCGCTTTCCGCCTCAATTTTTCGGGCAACCTCTTCAATGGCGCCTTCCCGATCACTGCCAATGACAAACCACATATTGAGGATATGATCGCGCTTGTAATTATGGGCCACTTCCTCATGGGCATTGACGATGTCTGTTACATCATCATAACGCTCCCAAGGCACCTTGATGGCACAAAGACAGAATTTGCCGCCCATCTTGTCGGCATCAAACATTGGCCCAAAGCGCGAGAAAATACCAAGATCCAACAAGCGCTGGATGCGCTCAAACAGCTCTGGCTGTGACAGGTGAAAGGCCTTGGCAATCGCACGATAAGGCTCTTCCACCAAGTCCAGCCCATCTTGCAGATGATTGATCAAAGCCCTGTCAATGTCATCAAGATCCAGCCTCAGGCTTTTGACTTGCCTTTGTGTGTCCTGATTTGCAATGGCCTGTCTTTTTTGGGCAGCGTCTTGCATAAGCCCGGTCCTTTTATTGTGCCGCAACTGCGTGGGGCGAGGGGGCGCAACTTGCTTGCCTCAATCGAGCCCCGCGCTGTTTGAAACATCGGCTGGAAAACAGAATGGTATGATGGCGTGCATCTTTGCCCACCTGCATATTGAGGCGCTCAATCACACAATGGGCATCAAGACGGCTGGCTGCATGGACCATGCAATACAGATTATAAGGCCAGCGCGTGCCATGCCGGTTGCGCCGATAGCAAAGGCTGACGCCCGGATCTCGGGCCAGACGGGTCGCAATGGCATCTACAGTCTGATCATCAATATCCCAGACCACCATGGCATTGGCTTTATAACCAACCCGGCGATGATGCACGACACAACCAAACCGGCGAATGATCTTGCCATCACTTAAATCCTGAAGACGGCCAAGAACCCGTGCCTCTGTCCAGCCAAGCTTTTGGGCCAGTTCCATATAGGGGCGGCCAGAAAGGGGCAAACCATCTTCCAAAGCTGTCAACAAAGCTCGGTCTTCGCTCTGAATGCAGGACAAATCGGGGGCTTCTGCGCGGACAATTTTCGTGTGGCTGCGATTGGGCCGCAAGCTAAAGCCCAAATCAAGGTGATAGGCCTGTTCAAGACGGAATGGATAAACCGGATAGCCCGTCTCGATCTCGATATCACGCAGGATTTGATCAACACTTTGTCGATTAGCGGCGGTGACGACAAACCACAAATTCAGCTCATTTTCCCGCTCATAATTGTGGTTCACCCCAGCATGAGAGGAGATGCTGGCCGCAATTTCGTCCACCTGGTCGATCGGGACGGCCATTGCGGCCAGCACACTGGCACCAATTGTATTTGGGGCCAGAATTGCACCTATTCGGGACAGAACCTTCTTCTCTTTCAGCGCTTTATAGCGCTCAAGGATATGACTTTCCCGACAATCATTTCGTTGGGCAATCAAAGAGAAGGGACGCGGGGTGAGAGGAAAATCCCGCTGCCAATCATCAACAATTGCCATATCCAGCTCATCCAGCTCGGCAAAGATCTCTAAGGATTGATCGCTCATTGTCGCGCTCCTATAGACCGATTTTGTGAGCGCGAGCGGTGAAGAAAATCCCGCTTGGCTTCTTGGCTGGCATGGAGGAGACTTTTTGCAAAGTCTGCGTATCGTAAACCTGCACTTCATCAGCTCCGCGCACACTCATCCAAACCTCATGCCCTCGCGGCGTGAATTCCATATGCAGAACAGCCGGGCCGGGTTTGAGGGTTTTGATGACTTTGCGGCTTGGCAAATCAATCACCTGAATGGTGTCATTCTTGGGAGGGGCAAAATTCACCCAGATCTGCCGCCCATCGGGCCGTGCCATGGCAAAAACAGGCTGGCCATAGACTTCGATTCGGTCTGTTTCGCGAAAGCTGTTGCTATCCATCAACAACACTTCATGCCGCCCAATGGCAGGCAGGACAAACTGGCCAGAAGCTTTGGCCCATCCTTCCAGATGCGGCATTTTATAGACGGGGAGTTTCTGCTCGCCCTTGCCATAGCCTTTGAGGATACGCTCGCCTTTTAACTCGCTGGCCCAAAGGTCAATATGGCTCAAACCATCTTCACCAAACAATCCTGCAATATAATGACGGCCATCACCAGTCACCAGCGCATCATAGGGATAGTCCCCCATATTCGGAATTTTCTGAATGGCCGGTGTCTCGCCCTTGGAAAAATCGGCAATCCATGTCTCGCCCGCATCCCAAAGGGTGAAAACAAATTTGCGCCCCGGCAAATCCACAAGTCCGACGGTCTTGGATAAAGCCCCATCTTTGCCAAAAGCGGCGGGAATATCGGCAACCAAATCCAGCGTCTGCGAATCAAAGACTTTCACGCCGCCCGGCTCATAATTGGAAACCGCAATCAATTTGCCATCATCTGAAATGGCCCCACCAATGGAATTGCCACCCTGTACAATGCGTTTGACAATTTCGCCTTTCAGCATATCAATCTTAGTCAACCCACCATCGCGACCAAAAATATAGGCATAGCGCTCATCGCGGGAATAAACCGCAGAAGCATGGGAAATATCCCCCAATCCTTCAATGCGTTTCAAGGTCGTGCGATTGGTCGTCTCAACCAGCAAGACGGATCCGGTTGCCCGTTCAATGATCAAGCCAAGATCACCTGTACCGCGCAACAAATCTGTATCAGAGGCATAGGCAGGTGTTGCCAACATACTGACACTCACACTGGCACTCATGAAACAGGCCAAGGCCAGATTGGGCATGCTTAGGGTGGAAAGAAATGCGGTTCTCATTGAATGCTTCCTTCTTTCAGGGCTTTGGCAATGTCTTTGGCCTGCTCTTGGCTTAACAAGCCACGCCATGGCGGCATGGCCGTATCGGGAATACCGTCCAGAATGATCTCTTCCAGCGTTTCCAAATCAAAATGATCCAGATTTTCCTTCAGTAAAGGCCGCCCAAGGCCGCCTTTCAGGCTCAAGCCGTGACAGGCCCCACAATCCTGACGGACAAAATCAGACATCTCGGAATGCGTTTGAAAGTCATAGCCATCCGCCTGTGCGCAAGAGATAGAAAGCGCTGAGACAAGCCCCAAGCCAATCAAAGAAGCTGCCTTGGGATATAGGGCGGCCAGAAGACTGGAAAGGGACTTAGCCATGAGCGGCCTCCTGTACAGATCTGACAAGATCGGCATCCACATGCAATTGCCCGGTAAAGGACGCCACTTCGCCAATAATGAACAGGGTCGGTGCTTTCAGCTCTGCCTGTTTGGAGACTTGATGGATGCTACGCAAATCAGCCAGCACATGGCGCTCGTCTTTTGTGGTGCCTTTGGAAATGGCCAGAACAGGCAAATCAGCGCGCATACCATGAGCAATCAATTCACGCGAGATTTGCTCAATGGCGGCAAGACCCATATAGACAACAAGCGTTGTATTCTCATCAGCCAGACTGGACCAGTTCAAATCCAGTGGCACATCATTGCGGCAATGCCCGGTCACATATCGAACACCGGTTGCCATGCCACGATGGGTCAGGGGAACATGCAAACTGGTGGAACAGCCTTGCGCGGCAGTGATACCCGGCACCACTTCAAAAGCAATGCCAGCCTCTACCAAACGCTGGGCTTCTTCCGAGCCACGACCAAAAATAAAGGGATCGCCCCCTTTCAGGCGCACAATCGTGCGGGCTTTACGGGCATGTTCAACCAATAACTCATTGATGCCTTCTTGTGGCACCATATGATGCTTTGGTGCTTTGCCTACCGGCACAAGCACCGCATCTTTGGGCACAAGCGCCATAATCTCATCCGAGACAAGGCGATCATAAATCACGACCTCGGCAGATTGCAGGCAACGCAAGGCTTTGACGGTCAAAAGATCCGGGTCACCTGGCCCTGCGCCAATCAAAAATACTGTGCCTGTTTGTTCCATGAGGTCTCTCCGGGCGGTCATTGCTGTGGTCGCATACAGTCTGGTCGCAATTGGATCTGTAGCAATTGACCAAAGCCAAAAAACCAGTTTCAGACCGAATATTTTTAAGCATCGAGGGAAAAAGACATCAAAAAAGAAGCTATGCGGAAAGAGATCTGTTCAGGCTCTTTGCGGTCTTGACCATTGACTTTGATCAATACTTTTTCGTGCTATATGTAACAATATGCAAATAAAGGGAAAAATTGATTTGAGCGATGTAAGATGAATATTTTTAATATTTGATTTTTGTGATTTTTTATTTGAATTTATAGTCTTTTTTACAAGACGATAAATTGAGTGATGGATTGAAAAAGAGGCCGGGAACGGGCGAGAAATGCCAGAAAAGAGCTGACTATGAAACACGAAAAGCAGGCAATGCCATTGCCTATCATCATGACAGAAGGGTTTCGATTTTTCTTTCTATTCTCTGGTTTGTTCGCGCTTGTCAGTATTTTGGCATGGCTCATGATTTTATACATGCAAAGCGAGCTTTTTTCTTTCCTCTTGCCCCAATTGGCAATGTCGGCATCGGCTTGGCACGCCCATGAAATGATCTATGGTTATGCGGTCGGAGTGGTCGCAGGCTTCTTTTTAACAGCCGTGCCCAACTGGACCAAAACCCCACCGGCAAAGGCGGCCTATATCGGAACAATCGGTATGCTCTGGTTGTCAGGGCGTCTTGTTATGTGGTGGTCTGATCTCTTGCCAATGCAGATTGTTGCATGTGTTGATCTGGTCTTTTTGCCGCCTTTGTTGCTACGTCTGATTCTGCAAATGCGCCACGCTATGCAAATGCACAATCTCATATTCATAAGCCTTTTGGGAGTTTTATGGATTTCGAATCTCTTATGTCATCTGGAATGGCTGGGTTGGACACAGGATACCGCCCAGACCGGATTGCGCGCCGGGCTCTTTACCATTGGAATGATGATTTTTGTCATTGGCGGCAGAGTGGTGCCCGCCTTCACCCGCAATGCCTTGCGCCGTATGGATGTGAGCGAAGAAAAATTGCCCCAAACCCATCCTATGGCCAATAAACTGGCTTTGATCTCAACCGGGCTGTTGACGTTGGCTTTGTTTTTCCCACTGCCAGATTGGGCCATCGGTGGCTTGTCTCTATGCGCGGCATCGGCGAATTTATGGCGTTTTAGCGGATGGAAAGGACTATCCGTTTTGAGTCAGCCGATTTTGTGGAGCTTGCATTTGGGTTATGCCATGCTGATTCTCTCCTATGCCATTTATGGCATAGCCTTGTTGACGCATTTTGCGTTTGAAAATGCCGCGATACATCTGCTGGCAATCGGTGCCATAGGCTGCATGACATTGGCGGTCATGTCGCGGGCTTCATTGGGGCATACGGGGCGGGCTTTAACGGTGCGTCCTATTGTGACCATTGCTTATCTTTTATTGCCAATGGCGGCATTGGTGCGCGCACTTTTGCCAGATCTCCATCCAGACTTATATGATCTTTGGATATATCTCAGTGCCGCTCTTTGGCTGATGGCTTTTGCCGTTTTTGCAAAGGTCTATTTTCCGATTCTCACACATCCGCGCATTCAGAAAAGTTGAGGATTGAGCTTACATTCTTCCTATAAAAATATGAAGGATAACAAGTGGTTGATAAGGAAAAAGTCAAGAAATACAATTGATTGACGTTGGTCAAGGGGAGGGCGGTGCCTTCCCCTTAGTCTTTTCTGTGTTGGGAATTATCCCTCGCTGGAGGGCGTTATGAGCGAAATGATGACGAAGTCCAAGGCCCGCAATATCTTTTACGGCGGCTCCTTGTTCTTCTTTGTAATCTTCATTGGACTGACCGCGCAGAGCCATCTTTATGTTCTGAACGAGTCATCAAACAATGATCAATTAAGCGAATCTGTTATTCGCGGTAAACATGTGTGGGAAAAGCATTCCTGCATCAATTGTCACACCATTCTCGGTGAAGGGGCGTATTTCGCTCCTGAAGTCGGCAATGTTTTTGTCCGCTATGGTGGAATAGATGACCCCGAAGGGGCCAAAGATTCCATCAAAGAATGGATGAAAGCACAGCCAACCGGTATCGAAGGGCGTCGTCAGATGCCGCAATTCAACCTCACTGAGGAAGAATTGGATGATCTTGCAAACTTCCTTGAATGGACCAGCAAGATTGATACCCAGGGCTGGCCACCAAATGATGCCGGCTAAGGGACAAGGAGACTAAGCTATGAAATATTCAAGTCAAAAAGTCGCCTTGTGGTACTTTATCGTTGCATTGGTTCTCTTTGCAGCACAGGTGACATTCGGTCTGTTGGCTGGCTACATCTATGTAGCTCCGAACTTCCTGTCGGAACTCGTGCCATTCAACATCGCCCGCATGATTCATACCAACGCATTGATTGTGTGGTTGATCTGTGGCTTCTTCGGGGCAGCTTACTATCTGATCCCGGAAGAAGCAGAGCGCGAAATCCACTCTGTCAAACTGGCCTATATCCAGCTTGTGATCTGGGTCGTTGGCTCTGGTGGGGCCGTTATCTCCTATCTGTTCCGTGTTCACGAAGGTCGTGAATTCCTCGAACAGCCTCTATGGGTGAAGCTCGGCATCGTCGTTGCGGCTTTGATGTTCCTCTACAACGTCTCCATGACGGTGTTGAAGGGACGCAAAACCACCATCTCCAATGTTCTTTTGTTGGGTCTTTGGGGTTTGGCTGTCTTCTTCCTGTTCGCTTTCTACAACTCTGTCAATTTGGCCATCGACAAGATGTATTGGTGGTATGTTGTGCACCTTTGGGTGGAAGGCGTTTGGGAACTGATCATGGTCTCCATCCTTGGCTTCCTGTTGCTCAAACTGACCGGTGTTGACCGTGAAGTGATCGACAAATGGATCTATGCCATTGCCGCACTGGCACTCTTCTCTGGCGTGCTGGGAACAGGTCACCATTATTACTGGATTGGAACACCTGGTTACTGGCAATGGATTGGCTCCATCTTCTCCACGCTCGAAGTGGCTCCATTCTTCGCAATGGTTGTCTTCTCCTTCGTGATGGTATGGAAGGGTCGCCGCGATCATCCAAACAAGGCCGCAATCCTGTGGGCACTTGGATGTGCCACCATGGCCTTCTTCGGAGCTGGCGTCTGGGGCTTCCTGCATACTCTGTCAAGCGTGAACTATCTCACCCATGGCACGCAGGTTACTCCCGCTCACGGTCATATGGCTTTCTTTGGGGCTTATGTCTCTTTGAACCTGGCCATCATTACTTATGCAATGCCAATCCTTCTCAAGCGTGAGCCTTATAATCAGGTCCTCAACATGATTTCCTTCTGGTTGATGACCGGTGGCATGGCCTTCATGACCTTCGTACTGACCTTTGCTGGTGTTGTGCAAACACATCTGCAACGTGTGATGGGCGAATATTTCATGGATGTTCAAGACCAGCTCATCTTCTTCTATTGGATGCGTCTTGGCTCTGGTGTGATCTTTGTGATCGGTGCTTTGCTCTTCATTTATGCAATGGCAAAACCACAAAAAGAACTCATCGAATCAGGGGCGCAAGAAGTAGCGCCGGCAGAATAGACCATCTGCCTTTCTCTGGCCCGGTCATCCGGGCCAGAGATCTCAATGCCAAAAGCCATCCATGCTTTTCTTGCTTTTTCTGAGCATCCAGCCTGCCGTCTGAATGACCACAAAAAGCAAAGTGAAATCCTAAAAATTGGAACATTGTCATGTCTCATTCGGTCCAAAAACATGAAAATACCCCAATGAATACACTGCCATTTTATGCAGCACAGGGCGACGAAGTCTCTGTCTTTGAAGCGGCTTTTAAAAACAAAATGCCCCTTTTGCTAAAAGGGCCAACCGGCTGCGGCAAAACCCGTTTTGTCTCCCATATGGCGGCAAAGCTTGGCCTGCCGCTGCATACCGTCTCCTGTCATGATGATCTCTCGGCAGCGGATTTGACCGGGCGCTATTTGTTACAAGGCGGCGAGACCATCTGGTCCGATGGACCGCTCACCCGCGCGGTGCGCGAAGGCGGTATTTGCTATCTTGATGAGGTGGTGGAAGCCCGCAAGGACGTGACGGTTGTGATGCATCCTTTGACCGATGATCGGCGGCTATTGCCTTTGGAGCGCACAGGGGAATTGCTGGAAGCGCCAGACAATTTCATGCTGGTGGTTTCCTACAATCCCGGTTATCAAAATGTTTTGAAAACCCTCAAACCTTCCACCCGCCAACGCTTTTTGGCATTGGATTTTGATTTTCCAAATCCGCAGCTGGAAATGCAAATTGTGGCCCGAGAATCTGGTCTGGATGAAGACCGTGTCTCACTTTTGGTGCGCTTGGCCGCCAAATTGCGCGATCTCAAAGGGCAGGATCTGGAAGAGGGGATCTCCACCCGCTTGCTCGTCTATTGCGCAACCCTGATTGCCGCTGGCATGAAGCTGGAAATGGCCGTCAACACCGCCATGATCGAGCCTTTAAGCGATGATGACGATGTCAAGGCAGGCTTGCGCGATCTGGTCCAAATCACTCTGGGTTAAAGATTGAATTGTTGCGCCTCTCTCACACCTTTGAGAGGGGCAAATCAAGGATATATGTCGTGAGAGTGAGACCATGGGTGAATCCAATTTTGTCTTCTGGGAACCGGAAGAAACGGTCGGGGCCTATTGGCATGATCTGATCGTCAAGGCCGATGCCGCCAGTCAGTTTCCTGAGGCGCAAGTCACGTTCGATCAGATGGTTGGCCGCATCAGTTTGTTATTCCGGGCTTTGGGCGGCGAACAATCTATTGAGTTCAAGGCCGCCAGTGCCGAAAAGAGCCGCTATCGTCTGTCATGGTTGCGCCGTATTGGTAAAGTGCATGATCAGGTGCACAGGCCCGTCTTTGATGGCACAAGCCTGAGCTTGCCGCTAAAAATTGATACTTTCCCAGAGCGCTATCTGAACGAAGATTTATATAAATGGCTGGCTGTATTTGCGGTCTTTTTGCCAGATTATCACGAGCCAAACACAGATCCTCTGCAAGCTGACTTGCTGGCAATCAAAGCCGCATGGCAGCAAACGCAAACCATGCTGGAAGAATTTCCAGCCTTGAAAAATCTCTATTGGCAGCTCTGCACGATTTTGCTCAAGCAAAGACCGTCTTACAAGCTCCCCACCATGGAGCAGGGTGTGGAAGAGGCCATCCGTGCGCTTTTGGGCGGTCCTGATCCTAAATCCGAAATCGGACGGGAAATGCTGGACATGATCAAGGATCCAGCCCGCATGTCCGGCTCTTTCCCGGCTCCCAAGGATTACAAACCCTATCGGGCTGTGCCGCTCTGGATCGATATCCGCCAATCCAGTTATGTCAAAAGCCGCAGTGCGGATGACCAGACGCATCAGCCAGAAGCAGATGAGGGCGAGGAAAGAAAAGAGCGCGAAGAGGGCCGCCATAAGGCAACCAGACGCAAAAGTGATAATGCTGAAGATCGCAACTCGCTGCTGCTCGCCCGTTTTGAAGCCATCCTGAGCTGGACTGAATTTCTCAATATCAATCGCCGCATCGAAGATGACGACGAAGACAATGCCAAAAAGGCCAAGGATGATATGGAGGAATTGGGCCTTGCAGATGTCAAGCAAAAGCCTAACACCAAATTGGCGTTTGATCTGGATATGGCCCCTGAAGATATGGAGCGGGTCAAGGCGTCCGGTAAAGTCCTCTATCCTGAATGGGATTGTCGATCTTCAAGCTATTTGCCCGATTATTGCTCGGTCCTGATGGATGAAAGCGATCAGGAAGAGTCTGAAGCTGACTTTATGAGCGATCCGCATATCTGGCGGCGGGTCAATGCGGTGAAACGTCAGTTCGAGGCCTTACGGCCCAAGCGTGCCAAAGTCTATCGCCAGCTAGATGGTGATGATCTGGATATGGAGGCAGCCATTCGCTCTTGGGTGGATCTGCAAGCCACTGGCGAGAGCTCTGACCGTGTCTTTATACAATCGCGTTCTGTTGCCCGCGATCTGGCAGTATGCACCCTGATGGACGTCTCCCGCTCAACCGAAGCGGTGGTGGAAGGGCGCTCGATCATTGATATTGAGCGTGAAGCACTGGCCGCGCTTGCCTATGGCCTGCAAGCCACAGGCGATGACCATGCCATTTATACCTTTTCCAGCCTCAATCACGACAAGATCTTTATGCGGCCCTGCAAGCAATTTGACGAAAAGATGAGCGAGCAGGTGATCAAGCGTATCTCGGCCCTCAAACCCGGCCATTATACGCGCTTGGGCGCAGCCATTCGCCATATGACCAAAGTGCTGGAAGAACGGCCAAGCCAAAAGCGGCTCATGCTGGTCATCACAGATGGAAAACCAAATGATCTGGACCATTATGAAGGGCGCTATGGCATTGAAGATACCAGAAAAGCCGTTTTAGAGGCACGGCGTGCCGGACATTCGGTCTTTGGGGTGACGGTTGACAGCAAGGCCCGTGCCTATCTGCCACGCATTTTTGGCCAAAATGGCTATGCCATCATGTCCCATCCGTCTCGCCTGACCAATGCCTTGCCCATGATTTATCGGCATCTGGTGACATAAGGACAAAAGAGAAGGGCAAAGTCATGACCCAAAAGCGCGCTGATGCTATGGCGGTTGAGGGACCGCACATAGCCTCCAAACCCGGGCGCAGCTCAAAAAGACAATCGCCATGGTCGCTGGAAAAATTACCCGGCGATCCTATGATGTGGATCCTGATTGTCAGCGAAATTTTTGTCTTTGGCGGGGCCTTATGGGCCTTTGCCATCTCCGAGATGCTGCATCCCGATATCTTTCGCGAGGCACGCGCGCATCTCAATATTCCGATTGCGACCCTCAATACCTTGATTTTGCTAACCTCAGGCTTCATTGCCGCCATCGCTGTGCGCTATGCCAATAGTGGCAATCTGAGGATGACACGCCTGTCATTGCTAGGGGCGGGTATTTTGGGCATCCTCTTCATGCTGCTCAAAATCATGGAATATTGGCAGAAATTCGAAATGGGTGTGGGACTGGAGACAAACAGCTTTTATACCCTCTATTTTCTCGTCACAGGCTTTCATCTGGCGCATGTAGTGTTCGGGCTGATCATTCTCGCCATCCTTGCCGTTTGGCCCAGCAAGGACAATCTGGAAACCGGAACAGCCTTTTGGCATATGGTCGATCTGATCTGGCTGATGATCTTTCCGGTTTTCTATCTGATGGGAGTTGGATTATGAATGCACAGCCCTCCAAAATGCCTGGCATCAAAATCGCCGATCTGCTCAAGGCATGGGTCATGCTCGTGAGCTTAACGCTGGCAAGCTTTGCTATGAGCTATCTGGAAGCAGGCTTTCTGGCCAAAATCAGCCCCTTAATCATTGCTGTGATGATTTTGCTCAAATCCCGGATCATCCTCACACGCTATCTGGGGCTGATGCAAACATCTGCATGGTACATGATGCTGTCAGCAACTATCTTTATCATCATCGTGATATGTGCAGGCATGCTGGCAACGCTTTAGGGAGCTGAATCTGCCTGAGCCGCAAGCTTGGCTTTGGCCGCGTCAATGGCAGCAATCAAACCGTCTGCCAAATCCAGACTTCCAACAAAGCCATGGGCCTCAACGCTCATTTTCGGCAAGGTTTTGGCGATGATATTGATCACTTTTTCGCTTGTATGCCCTTTTGCAAAGTCCTCGGCATAATATTTCAGGAAGACCAAGCAGGCCAAATCTTCGACAGCTTGGGTGCGTGGATCGCGTTTCAAATTCTTCTTGAGCAAGACATTTGAGACAATCTCACAGGCTTCATCATCATAGCCATGCGCGGCCATAATCTCGCTTACACGTTTGGCATGATGTTTTTTAAGCGCATTGCGCCAGCGATGATAGCCGGGCCGGTCCCGTGGATAATCATCCCGTGGAATGATCCAGCGCTCAATATGTTGCCCCCGTGCTGCAATCTGGACCAGTTCATCGGCATCAGGCGCAAAAGCTGCGCACATATCGCTCATCCGTAAGCCATAAATCAGCTCAAGCGGAATGGCGGCCATATCCTCGCCTCCCACCGGCGCAGAGCGCGGATCGGCTGCATTGGCCTCATCAATGGCATCAAAAATCGCTTCCAGATTGGAAGAATGGGGCATGGGGGATGTCTCCTGAAATCAGCGTTTTTGCTGCATCACAACAGCGCGTTCCTGATCGACCAAATCTTGCAAGACTGCCAAATTTTCAATCTGTGCCGTATTCTGCTTGACCATCACACCATAAGAGCGCAGCTTTTGAAAGGCGCGTGACAGACTTTCCGGCTTGATCCCCAAACGACCGGCAATCAGCGCCTTGTCATAGGGCAGCATCAAGGTGCAGGCCCCATCTTCCAGATTGGTCAGCGAAAGCAAAAATTCCGCAACCCGTTGAGCGCCTGTATGGGCTTTGAGGGCTTCAATTTGTTTGATCAATTCATGAAGATGCATGGAGGTCGATGCCAGCATGGCAAGGCCGACTTCCGGGTTGTGAGCAATGGTTTGATAGAGCTGACGGGCTGGAATGCGCAAAAAACGACCATCGGTGACAGCCTCACAGGTGGCAGGAAATTTGCCATTGGTAAAAGCGGCGGCTTCTGCAAAAGATTGGCCGCGCGTAAAGACCCCAACAACAGCTTCTTCACCAGCTTGCGTAATGCGATATACCTTGGCCCAGCCTTCCAGCACAATATAGAAGGCATCGGCATCATCGCCTTGCAAAAATAGGGTTTCGCCGCGTGAATAGGTTTTGGTGATGGCGGTGTTCAAGAGGGTCTTCATGGCCTCATCATTCAACCCCTTAAAAATAGGAGCCATACGAAGGGCCTGAACTTCCTCGTCGTCAAAAAGACTATGCATGGTGTGATCCCAAGATATGCTGGCAGCTTGTCTGGGGACTGTTTTTATGCGTATTTTCGCAAATTTTGCTTGGCTTTGGTCAAGTCAATGCAAAATATACGTAATTTCCACCAGATAAGCGAAGTTTCGGTCTCATGCTGGTCCTGTTCTGATCCAAAAACAACAAGAGCAGCTTGCCTAAAGGGTAGACAAGCCAGAACAGACTGACAATCTTATTTTCAATCACTTTTCGATATTTTAGGGTGTAATCCTAAAAAAGTTGAAAATTTCGACAGGCTGAATACAGTGAAATACGTATATTGAGGTAAGGTTACACTGCGATTTGTTTCAGATCTTCGTCAGGATTGGCAATGGCGTCCGGGTTTGGCGATTGGCCCTTTTCCAGCCATCTCTTTCCCATCATATAGGCGCGTGGATCATTGATGGATTCAACACAAATTAAACCGCCTTTGCGATAATACCAGTGAGAGCAAGAGCGCTCATCCTTGCCCGGGCGCGTGACCAGCAAATCATAACCGTCAAACAAACCAGCAATCTGTAATTTTACATCATATTGATCGGACCAGAACCAGGGAGAGGGGCAATAGGGCTCAGTTCCCCCCATAATGGTCTTGGCGACCATGGTGGCCTGATCAATGGCATTCTGGACGCTTTCCAGACGCAAAGAGCGTCCTTGATAGGGCAATTGACAGCAATCCCCCGCCGCAAAAATAGCGTCATCGCTGGTGCGGCCATAGTCATCGACCACAATGCCATCAGAAACGCTGAGACCGGCCTGTTCTGCCAATTCGCAATTGGCAAGCCCGCCAATACCGGCAACAAGCAGATCACAGGCAAGGCTTTCTCCATTGCCCAAAGTCGCGATCAACCCGTCCTCATTTTGCTCAAGGCCGACAAGGGCCACACCAAGGCGAAGATCAACACCTTGCGCCCTATGCAAGGTAGCAAAATAGTCAGAGGTTTGCGGACTGGTCACCCGGGCCAGCAAACGCTCTTGCATTTCCACCAATGTGACAGTCAAACCCATTTGCCGGGCAACGGCAGCGGCTTCCAGACCAATATAACCGCCACCCAGAACCAGCAAATGTGCGCCCGCCTGAAACCGTGGTTGCATCCTGTCAATATCGGCCAGATTACGGATGGTGAAAAGGCGCTCAGGCTCAATCATGGCACTCAGACCATCGGGCAAGGTGCGAGCGCGAGAGCCGGTTGTCAGAATAAGGCGATCATAGCAAAGGCTCTGACCATCATTGAGAGAAAGACATTTTTTAGCGCGATCAAGACCTGTAACCGATTTGCCCAAATGAAGAGTGATCTTTTCCTTATCAAAAAAAGCCTGATCCCGAAAGGTCAGACGATCAGCGCTCATCTCGCCAAGCAAATATTTTTTGGACAGAGGCGGGCGTTGATAAGGCAAATGCGGCTCATCACCGATCAAGTCAATCTCGCCCTCAAATCCTTGTTTACGCAGGCCAGATGCTGCTGAAAACCCGGCTTGTCCGGCACCAATAATGACAATGCGATCCATTTGCCACGCCTCGTTCAAGGAGAAATGCTATGCGATGATTTGTTGATTGCTGAGTTCAATATAATCAGCCTCTGTCTGTCTTATAAGCGAGAGAGAAACAAAGCGCAAAATGAAATCGTCGTAAGGTTAAACCATCATGGCAAACCACACAAAAAAAGCCCACACGGCATTGCCATGTGGGCCAAAGGTTATGGAACAATCGAAGCAACTTAACCGGGTCCAGCTAACCGGCAAGGCAATGGTCGATTCATATGCACCCCCGCAACAAAATCGACGTCAGATTGTCCATACATATATAGTGAGGGTTGTTTGGGGTTGATTTCAACTCTTTTACCGCGAAAACATCTCCTTACCCCCAGAATAATTGCGATGCGTGCCTCATAATGGATATAGTGGACATTTTTATATTCGATATTACAAATGTAAATTTTAAAACAATCGGTTAAAAATACTTGTTCATCTAAAATTGTGATGCGAAGGAAAGCAAGAAGGAAAGAAATATGAACTGAAAATCAGCTAATATTGATCCATGCTCATAATCGCTTAAAAAACAAGCTGAGACCAAAAAAATCAAAAATCCATCACCGGGCTTTTTCTGCCCTTGTCGGTTCTGTCTTATATATTCTATGCACATAGGCGGGATTGAATGACATATGAGAGCCAGAATGAGTGAGTCTTGCGAAACCATTGTGATCGGAGCAGGCATTGTTGGCCTTGCCATTGCCCGCAAACTCAGCCAGTTGGGCCATGATGTGATCATCATCGAGGCGGAAGATCAAATTGGCTCTCAAACATCGGCCCGCAATTCCGAGGTCATACATGCCGGTATCTATTATCCCAAAGGCTCGTTAAAGGCGCGCCTTTGCGTTGCAGGGCGCGACCTGCTCTATGACTATTGCCAAAGCCATAATATTGGCTGCCAGAAAATTGGCAAATTAATCGTCGCCACTTCGATGGACCAAATGAGCAATTTGCACGCTATCCGGTCCAAAGCACAAGACAATGGCGTGCAGGATTTGCAATGCCTCTCAAAGAGCCAAGCGCAAGCCATGGAGCCAGCCCTCAAGAGCTTTGGGGCTCTCTATTCTCCCTTAACGGGCATTATTGATTCTCATGCTCTCATGTTGGCTTTGTTGGGCGATGCAGAGGCCAAAGGTGCTATGCTGTGCCTCAATACCCCGGTTCTTAAGATAGAGACCAGGCCAAACGGCTTTCAAGTCGCAACGGGTGGGGCAACGCCCTTCACGCTTGCGTGCAAAAATCTGATCAATGCCGCAGGCCACGGGGCAATAAAATTGGCCAAAATTATGCACCAAGAGCAAAAAGACACTTGCCGCTCTTATCATCTGCCCAAAGCCTATCTTGCCAAAGGAAGCTATTTTCAACTGGCAGGTAAAGCGCCTTTCAAACATCTGATTTATCCCGTGCCAGAACCCGGCGGCCTTGGAGTGCATTTGACGCTGGATCTCGCCGGACAAGCCAAATTTGGCCCCGATGTCGAATGGACAGAGCAAATGGATAGCAGAGTATATGAAGAGCGCTCAAAGAGCTTTTATCAGGCCATTCGCACCTATTGGCCTGATCTGCAAGAGGGCAGCTTGATGCCCGATTATGCAGGCTTTCGCCCAAAAATTTCAGGGCCGACAGAGGAGGCCGCCGATTTTGCCATTCATGGCCCCTCAGATCATGGAATAGAGGGATATATCGGTCTCTATGGCATAGAATCGCCGGGCCTGACCGCATGCCTTGCAATCGCCAATCATGTGGCAGGGCAGCTGAAAGGCGCATGACCCGGCTATGAGCTTAGGCTCAGGACCCATTAATTTAGCCTATTCTGTTTGTCTTGAAGCATTCAGATAGAAGAACCAAAAGCAAAATAAGGGTGGTTCCCTTTTTGCAGCTCTTGGTTCGATAGATGAGTGCTTCAAGACAAACCCGAAGGGCGAAGCATTTTTGCGCAATGTGCCTTCGGCGTTCTCATGGTGAAACGTCCACTGGACGTTTCATCGGGTGG
>JAOXSG010000050.1 GCA_025800105.1 Cohaesibacter sp.
GGTGACGGATCAACAAACAGAAGCTTTGCGCAAGACATGGGGACTGGATGAACGCCCCATCCTGCTGTTGCCCTCGCGCCTCACCCGCTGGAAAGGGCAAAGCTTTATCTTGCCCATTTTGGGGGCGCTGGCCAAACAGGGCCTTGCCTTTCAAATGGCGATGATTGGCGATGATCAGGGCAGGCAAGCCTATGTAGAAGAGCTGGACAGCCTGATCAAAGAGCATGATTTACAAGACAGAGTAAAGCGCGTCGGCCATTGCGCGGATATGCCGGCGGCCTATACCTTGGCAGATCTGGTCTTGGTGCCCTCGCAAGAGGCTGAAACCTTTGGCCGCTCCGCAGCAGAAAGTCTGGCCATGCAAACCCCGGTGCTAGTGGGGGATCTGGGTGCACAGCCAGAAGTGGTTGCCGCGCCCAATTCCAATTCCAATGCCGATGCCGCGCCCGATTGGCCGGGCCAAAGCCTTGCCCATCAGGATCGCAAAGCATGGCAAGACGCCATTGCGCACCATCTATCCAAAGGAAGCGATAAGACCGGAACAGCGGCAAAAGCCGCAAGACAGCATGTACAGCAGAGCTTTTCTTTGCAATCGATGGGACAGCAGACGCTCTGTGTCTATAACAGCCTTTTGCCGCAGGATCGTCAATTTCCTGTCTCTTGATCCTTATGGGGTGCTTGTGATTTGCGTATTTTTACAAATCAGAGGGGAAAAAGAGCCTCACTTATGGACAGAGCAAGGATTTCTCAAGGCTTGCGGCCTATCTAAAGACGAGAAAGACTTGCAAGCAGGCCTCCTCTAAGGCATATGTTATGCAGCGAACCGATTTCGATAACTATTTAGGAGACTACGACCATTCGCCGTCCGTATCGAGCGCAGCCAACCCGGGAAACGGGACCGCGCACCAATAACCAAATCCGTGTAGACGAAGTTCAGCTCATTGATGATGAGGGCACCAACCATGGGGCCGTGCCAACAAGGCAGGCGCTGGACATGGCAACAGAGGCGGGTCTGGATCTTGTAGAAATTTCCCCCAATGCCAAGCCGCCAGTCTGTAAGATCATGGATTATGGCCGGTATAAATATCAGGCACAAAAGAAAGCGGCTGAAGCGCGCAAAAAGCAAAAAGTTGTCGATGTCAAGGAAGTGAAAATGCGTCCGAACATCGATACCCATGACTATGAAGTCAAGCTGCGCAATGCCAACCGCTTTTTGGATGCAGGCGATAAGGTCAAATTCACCTTGCGTTTCCGTGGTCGTGAAATGGCGCACCAGAATTTGGGCATGGAATTGCTCAGACGCGTTAAGGCAGAGTTGGAAGACCGCACCAAGGTCGAGCTTGAGCCAAAACTCGAAGGCCGCCAGATGATCATGATCTTGGCGCCAAAAGCCTGATAAGCCGACAATTCTTATGGTCATTTCAGTGTGATTGTTTCAAAAACCCGGATCATGGTCCGGGTTTTTGTTGTTTGAGGGCAAGATTCTCCAATCAAAGCCTTGATTCCCGTCTATCCCCCCGCTATAACCCGCCAGTCTCGGCTCATCCGGCTATTCTCCACTTTTGGGATAGGGCTGCCGTGGTGAGTCAGAATGCTCAATCCGGGATCGGGTTTTGTTGCCAAGGCACAAAGGCTGACCTCGAGCAGTAAATTATCAATCCTATTGGATTCAGGAGAGCAAAATGCCCAAGCTGAAGACAAAGTCTGGCGCGAAAAAGCGCTTCAAGGTGACCGGTACCGGCAAAGTCCGTGCAGGTCAGGCTGGCAAGCGCCACGGTATGATCAAGCGTACCACCAAATTCATCCGTACTGCGCGTGGCACGACCACTCTCAAAGATCAGGATGCCAAAATCGTCAAACAGTTCTTGCCTTACGCATAAGAACCTGACGCATTCTTTCTAGGAGTTTTCAGATATGTCACGTGTAAAACGCGGTGTAACGGCTCACGCCCGTCACAAAAAAGTCCTCAAGGCTGCCAAAGGTTACTATGGCCGTCGTAAAAGCACCATTCGCGTAGCGAAACAGGCGGTTGAAAAAGCCGGTCAGTACGCTTATCGCGACCGTAAGGCCAAAAAGCGCAATTTCCGCTCTTTGTGGATCCAGCGTATCAACGCAGCTGTGCGTGAACAGGGCCTGACCTATGGTCGTTTCATCGATGGTCTGAACAAGGCTGGCATCGAGATTGACCGTAAAGTGCTGTCCGATATGGCAATCAATCAGCCAGAAGCATTTGCTGCTCTGGTTGAAAAGGCCAAATCTGCCGCTGCTTAATCGGTCGATGCTGATGCATCTTTGATATGAAAAACCCGCATCGATCCCTTGATGCGGGTTTTTCTTTGTCTTTTGCCTCTTCACAGCTGGCTTTGCGGCAAAAGAAGCTGGAATGTCTCGGTCAATCTGCTAAGACCAACGAGAAGAAATTCGATCCTGATCATCGGGGCAACCCGATGTAAAAGTCCATACCGGAATGTGTTATGTCGGAACTCAATAGTCTGGAACAGGAGATCCTTGCCAATATTGCCAAGGCAGACAGCGAAGCGGCTTTGGAAGACGTGCGCGTCGCCGCTCTTGGCAAAAAGGGCAAAATCTCTGAAATGATGAAAACCCTGGGCAAAATGACCCCGGAAGAGCGCAAGGAAATGGGCCCGGCCCTCAACGGTCTGAAAGGCCGTGTTGGCGATGCGCTTGGCGCCCGCAAGGATGTGCTAAAAGAAGAAGCCTTAAAGGCACGCCTGCTCAGTGAAACGCTGGATGTAACCTTGCCAACCCGTGCAGGCAGCATGTTTGAAGGGCGCGTGCATCCCATTGCGCAAGTCACGCAAGAGCTGACCGCCATTTTTGCCGATATGGGCTTTGCCGTTGCCGAAGGGCCGGATATCGAGACCGATTTCTACAATTTTACCGCTTTGAATTTCCCGCCCGACCATCCTGCCCGTCTGGAGCATGACACCTTCTTTTTGCCCGAAAAGGAAGATGGCTCGCAAATGGTTCTGCGCACCCATACCTCTCCGGTCCAGATCCGCACCATGACCTCTCAGGAACCACCAATCCGGGTGATTTGTCCGGGCCGGACCTATCGTTGCGATTCTGATCAGACCCACACCCCGATGTTCCATCAGGTCGAGGGCCTTGTCATTGAAGAAGGCGCGCATATGGGCCATCTGAAATGGGTTCTGGAAGAATTTTGCAAGGCTTTCTTTGAAGTCGACAACATCAAAATGCGCTTCCGCGCCTCGCATTTCCCGTTCACCGAACCAAGCATGGAAGTCGATATCGGCTGTCAGCGTGTTGGCAATGAATTGCGCATTGGTGAAGGCGATGACTGGCTGGAAATTTTGGGCTGCGGCATGGTCCATCCCAATGTCTTGCGCAATTGCGATCTGGACCCGGATAAATATACCGGTTTTGCCTGGGGCATGGGCATCGATCGTCTGGCAATGCTGAAATATGGCATGCCGGATTTGCGCGCCTTCTTTAATGGCGACAAACGCTGGCTCGACCATTATGGCTTTGCACCGCTCGATATTCCCGGTCTTGTTGGAGGGCTGTCCTCATGAAATTTACCCTATCTTGGCTGAAGGACTATCTTGAGACCGATGCAAGTCTTGAGGAAATTCTCGAAAAACTCACCATCATTGGCCTTGAAGTGGAAGAGGTGATCGATCAGGCACAAATCCTGAAAGACTTCACCGTTGCCTATGTCGAAGAGGCAGAACAGCACCCTGATGCGGATCGTCTGCGGGTCTGTAAGGTCAATACCGGCAAGGAAGTGTTGCAAATTGTCTGTGGCGCTCCCAATGCCCGCGCAGGCATCAAGGTCGTACTGGCGCAAAATGGCTCCATCATCCCTACAAATGGCATGAAGCTCAAGCCAACCAAAATTCGCGGCGTTGAGTCCAATGGCATGATGTGCTCCGAGCGCGAAATGGGCTTGTCAGAAGAGCATGATGGCATCATGGAATTGCCCCAAGATGCCCCCATTGGAGAGCCATTTGCGCCCATTTTGGGGCTGGATGATCCGGTGATTGATATTGCCATCACCCCAAACCGGGGCGATGCGCTGGGCGTCTATGGCGTGGCGCGCGATCTGGCCGGTGCCGGTCTTGGCACACTCAAGGAGAAAACACCCACGGAGATCAAAGGCTCCTTTGATAGTCCGGTTGGCGTTGAGCTGAAATTTGCAGATGGTGATAATGCGCCATGTCCGATTTTCACCGGCATCTATGTCAAGGGCGTCAAAAATGGCCCAAGCCCGGACTGGATGCAGCGCCGCCTGCGGGCCATTGGCCTGCGGCCCATCAATGCGCTGGTTGATATCACCAATTATCTCTCTTACGACCGGGGCCGCCCGCTCCATGTCTATGATGCTGACAAATTGAGCGGCAACATCCATGTGCGTTTGGGTCAGCAAGGCGAAAGCCTGACGGCACTGGATGACAAAGACTATAATGTGCCGACAGATGTGTGCGTGATTGCAGACGACAGCGGCGCCATTGGCTTTGGCGGTATCATGGGCGGTGCGACCACCGGCTCGCAAGAGGAGACACGCAATGTCTTCATCGAATGTGCCTGGTTTGATCCAATCCGCATCGCCAAATCTGGCCGCTCTTTGGGCATTCAGTCTGACGCGCGCTATCGTTTTGAACGCACGGTGGATCCTGCCTTTGTCATTCCCGGTCAATATGCAGCGGCGCAAATGGTGCTGGATCTGTGCGGCGGTGAAGCCTCCCATATTGTCATTGCCGGGGAAGCTCCGGTGAAAGACAGGATCATTGATTTCCCAATGTCAGAAGTGAAACGCCTTGCCGGGCTTGAAACCTCTGACATTGAAATCAAAACCGTGCTCAAGCGCCTTGGTTTCTGGGTTTCTGGCACGGGGGATGATGTCAAAATTGCTGTACCAACCTTCCGCCCCGATATTCACGGCAAAGCCGATATCGTGGAAGAAGTGGTGCGCGTGATTGGCGTTGATCAGGTCAAACCTGTGGCTCTGCCACGCCTCAATGATGTTACCAAACCGCCTTTGACAGATCGTCAAAAGCGCATTGGCAATGCCCGCCGCGCCTTGGCAGCCCGTGGTATGGTCGAAGCAGTGACATGGTCCTTCACCGAAGCCAAATATGCCAAATTGTTTGGCGGTGGCAAACCGGAACTGACCCTGATCAACCCGATTTCAAGCGATTTGTCCGATATGCGCCCAAGCCTGTTGCCGGGCCTGATGCAAGCCGCCCAACGCAACGCTGATCGGGGCTTTAACGATCTGGCTTTGTTTGAAGTGGGACAGATTTTCTTGGGTGACAAGCCCGAAGAGCAATTCACCCATGCCACCGGCTTGCGCCGCGGGGCCGCCAAAATGGCAGGCACTGGCCGTCATTGGCGCGAAGCATCTGGCACTGTTGATGTCTTTGATGTGCGTGCGGATGCTTTGGCGGTGCTTGAATCCATGGGGCTGGACAGCTCGAAATTGCAAATCGTCTCTGGTGGGCCAGATTGGTATCATCCGGGGCGTTCTGGCAAAATCCAGTTGGGTCCAAAAAATGTCATCAGCACCTTTGGCGAATTGCATCCCAAAATTCTGGATCAGCTCAAAGTCGACGGTCCGATCTGTGCCTTTGAAATCACCATCGAAAATGTCCCAGCGGCCAAGAAGAAGGCCACCAAGTCCAAACCGGCCTTGATCCTGTCTGATTTGCAGCCGGTGCGCCGTGATTTCGCCTTTGTGGTAGATCAATCTGTCACCGCAGCAACCATTTTGCGGGCCGCCAATGGTGCAGACAAAAAACTGATTGCTGGCGTCAATCTGTTTGATCTGTATGAAGGCGAGCATATGGAAGAGGGCAAAAAATCGGTTGCCTTTGAAGTCACCCTTCAGCCAAAAGACAAGACTTTGACCGATGAGGAAATTGAAGCCATCTCAAGCAAGATTGTGGCAGCAGTGACCAAATCCACCGGCGGGGAATTGCGCGGTTAAGTCCGTCATTCCTCAACAAAAGCATGACAAAAAGAGCACGGTCTGTATGGGCCGTGCTCTTTTTCTTTGTCTGGATGCGCGAATCTCGCATAAAATGACACAAAGCAAAGGATGAGAGATGGAAGCACCCAATTTGGTCAAAAAGCAAGATCAGACGCCAAGCAGCGAAACAGAGCATCGCGCTTTGTTTGAGCAAATCATACGCGATGATCCTGATTTGATGACGCTGCTTCATGCCTTGCGCGTGCTGGATCTGCCAGATTGGCGGCTGGTGGCTGGCTGTTTATATCAAACGGTCTGGAACCGCCTGACTCACAGGCCACAAGGCTATGGCATCAAGGATTATGATATTGCCTATTTTGACGATCAGGATCTGTCCTATGAGGCCGAGGATCGCGTCATCCAGACCGCCAAAATCGCTTTGCCAGACTGGGAAGACAAAATAGAAGTGCGCAATCAGGCGCGGGTGCATCTTTGGTATGCCGATAAATTTGGTGGAGAGATCGGTGACTATCCGCAATTGACGCACACAGATCAAAGTCTGGAAAATTATCTCTGCACCACCAACGCAATTGCAGTGCGTCTGCAAGCTGATGACAGTCTCTCGATTGCAGCGCCTTTTGGCCTGTCAGATATTTTTTCGCTCACCTTGCGCCGATGTGCGACCCATGCGGCCAATCGCAAAAATTATATCAAAAAGGCCAAGACAACGGCGCGCCTCTGGCCAGAAGTTAAAATACTGGATTGGCAAAGCGGACAACCCATTCGCCCGGATCAAATGTAGGCTTCATCAGCCATGCAGCAGATCGTTCAGGCTGACACCGCGATATTGCTTGGTTTGATCCAGCATCACATGACTGGCAATTTGCAATTTGCCCCCCACCTGACTGAGTAAATCTTCGGTGACCGCATGATAGCGCTGAATATCGGCGCAAACAAAGCGCACCAGATAGTCAAAAGATCCACTCATTTTCAAACATTCCACCACATCGGGCAATTTGGCAATTGCCTCTTCAAAGGTGGCAAAAATGCTGTGATCATGGTCGCGAATGGTGATGGTGGCCATGATGGTGACATGACGGCAAAAGCGATCCAGATCCACAAGGCCCAGATAGCCGGTAATCAGGCCAATATCTTCAAGACGCTTGACCCGCTGCAAACACGGGCTGGGAGACAGGCCAACACGCTCTGATAAGGCTTTGTTGGTAATGCGGGCATTATTTTGCAATTCTTCGAGAATACGCAAATCAATGCGATCCAGTTTCGAGCTTTTGCGCGGCACGGCATTTTTCTCCAAAGCTTTAGAGCCTGATTTAAAAGTCCTAAGCCATCCCTCTCCCCCTTTGCATACCACCCGTCATGGTACCATCAAAGGCGGTTTGGGAGGGGGAGAGGGATGGATATGCGGCCTTAAAAGTCTCAGACAGAGACTTTTAAATCGGGCACTTAAAGGCGCGGATTGCCTCTTGTGCAAAATCAGGAATAGGCTCGGATCTGCGCGTGCTGTGATTCAGGATCATCACAGTTGATTCATTCACCGCACAAAGCTTGCCGGTTTTGAGATTGAAAATATCATAGCGCTTTGAAAAGCTCTTGGACCGAGCCGCAAGGAAAGAGGTGCGCAATTCAAACAAATCACCCAATTCAAGCGGGTGAAGAACAGTCAGCCGCATTTCAACCGCTACACGCCCAAACCCTCGTTCTTTCAACCAGCCACTGGACAGGCCAACCAAGGCCCAGGCATGGGTTGCCGCATCAGAAATACAGGAAATATAGGCCTGATCTCTGGCAAGGCCGTCCTTGCCACAATGATCGGCCCGCACCACCCCGCGAGAAAGAGCCGCGATCCCCTGATCCTCTCGCATGGCGCGCGTGATATCGGTATCTTGCAAGGGATGCAGCAAGGAGCGACTGACCACCCGCGGGTCAAGAGGCTCTGTTACATCTTCATACTGGCCTTTGACCTGTTCGTGGTAATGATCCAGCGCTGTTGCCGCCAAGCGCCCGCTCTGGGTTTCGATCATGATATGCTGCACAAGCGTGCCACTTTCATCGCTGGACACAAACGAGGAGTGAACGGCAATCTGCTCCCCGCCACGCAATTCGGCATGATAGCGCACATGGCGCATGGCCCGCGCGCTCACCTCACCATCCAGTCCACTTAAGGCCTGAAAAATCAAAGCAGCATCGTCAAACTTGCTATAATAGAATTGCACATTCATATGATCATTTTCATCACATTCCCAAAGATTGACAAAAGTCTGCAAGGAACAAAGAGCGGGCATGGCGGAACAATCCTGTTGTGAAAGCAAGGCGACTGATTGAGAGGAAAACTAGCCCATTCATCAAATACTAACAAGTGTTTGTATAAAAATATGAGAGCTTCTGGGCCTGCTCAGGACTTTCAATTCAGGCTCTAAGCAGAGGATTTCCGACAAAATGGGACAAAATTGTTCAAGTTTCTCCCCAAAAGTTTGATAATTTTGAAAAAATGCAAGCAGTTTGCAGGAATGCAGGCCTAACTTCTCGATAGGAACTTGCCAAGTGCGTGGCAAAAGACCATAGTTTGAGTCAAAATAGATCCTGTTGCCATCAGGGTCAGACGCATATGGTGCAATGCCATATCAAGGATTTTCAAAGTCTTAGTCTTTGCATATAACAATCTTTGAAGAAAGAGATCTTCTGTTATGATGCATTGCAAGGCAGAACCAGTCCGCTCTGCGATATGCAAGACCAAAGGGCTGGCATGTATTGATGTGTGGAGCAGATCACAGTTTGCTGATCTGAAAAGAAAAGGCTCCACGATTTTTGCGGGCAGGCGACAGGAATGAGCGTCTGCTCCTGCAAGCTGTTTGGGAGGACCGAGAGTGCAACAGGCATCTCTGAATATCATCATCGCCGACGACCATCCATTATTCCGTGGGGCGTTGCGCCAAACACTGGAAACCATTTTTCAGCAAATCGCGATCCATGAAGCCGGAACGCTGGAAGAGGTGGGCGGCAAGCTGGAAATTTCCGATGATATCGATTTGGTTTTGCTTGATCTGTCCATGCCCGGTGTGCGTGGCTTCTCCGGTCTGTTATATTTGCGCGCCCAATATCCATCCATTCCGGTGGTGATTGTCTCTGCCAGTGAAGATGTGCCGACCATCCGCCGTTGCATGGAATTTGGGGCCTCCGGCTTCATTCCAAAATCCCAATCCATTGACGCAATGGCACAGGGCATCCGCGCTGTGCTCAATGGCGAAACATGGGTGCCGGAAAGCATTGATCTCAATTCCCCCTATTCAGACGAAATCACCGATCTGGTTGAGCGCCTCAATACCCTGACCCCGCAGCAAGTGCGCGTTTTGATGATGCTCTCAGAAGGCCTGCTTAATAAGCAGATTGCCTATGAATTGAGCGTCTCGGAAGCAACCGTCAAGGCTCATGTCTCTGCCATTTTGCAAAAGCTCAATGTCGATAGCCGCACACAAGCTGTGATTGCTGCGGCCAAAATTGAAGCGGGCCAATGGCAATCGGTCATGTCTGTATAAGAAAGACGAGATCGTCATGAAGATAATCAAAGCCCTCGCAGAGATGATCTGCGAGGGCTTTTTGATGAATTTCAAACACCAAACAAGCCTATTCGCTGCTTTCAGCAGCCAGTGCTTTTTTGCGTTTGACAGCAGTGTGCCATTGATTGAGCAAAGCGCGCAATTGAGCCGGTTTCACAGGCTTGTTCAGCACATGCATATCTTTGCTGCGGGCTTCATCGCGCACATCCGCTGTCCGGTCTGCCGTGATCAAGGTGGCAGGCAAATCCTTGCCCAGCTTCCAGCGCAATTTGACGCATAAATCGGTGCCCAGCATATCGTCCAAATGATAATCAACCAAAAGCCCGTCCGGTCTTTGAGGGGCCTTGGCAATCAATTGCTGGGCTTCGCCAAGGTCGCTGGCGGTGATCACATGGCATCCCCAGCCTTCCAGCATGGCACGCATCCCTTCCAAAATGACCGGCTCATTATCAACACAAAGCAGCGTCAATCCGCTCAATGGCTGGTTGCTCATGGCTTTGGGCATTTCAAGGCGACGCGCGCTATGCAAAAGCCTAAAAGCAGGCAAGGTGACGAAAAAGGCAGAGCCCTTGCCCGGATCTGAACGCACTTCAATCGGGTGATGCAATACTTTGGAAATACGATCAACGATAGAGAGGCCAAGCCCAAGACCAGCCGCCACTCTGGCCCCTTCATCCAGACGTTGAAACTCGCGAAAGATTTCATGCTTCTTGGCATGAGGAATGCCAAGCCCGGTATCATAAACCCGAACCTCAATGGCCCCTTCCTTGCGCCGACAGCCAACCACAACACGCCCCGTTGGCGTATATTTGATGGCGTTGGAAATCAGATTTTGCAAAAGCCGTCGCAGCAAATGCTTGTCAGAGCGCACATGCAACCCGCAGGGCAGAATGCGCAAATCCAAACCTTTTTCCTCGGCTTCATGCTTGAAATCCACCCGGAAACGATCCAGCAAATCATCAATGGGAAAGGCAGACAATTGCGCTTTCATGGCACCGGAATCAAGGCGGGCAATATCCAGCAAGGCCCCCAGAATATCCTCCACTGCTTCCATGGAACTATCAATATTCTGTGCCATTTCGGCAGCATCGGGCTTGTCATGATCCGCATCCAGCCGATTGACCAGAGCTGTGGTATAAAGGCGCGCAGCATTTAGCGGCTGCATAATGTCATGGCCAGCAGCTGCCAGAAAACGGGTTTTGGAAATGTTGGCTTCTTCCGCATCCTGTTTGGCGCTGCGCAAGGCATCATTGGCATGCATCAATTCGCGGGTGCGATCCTTGACGCGCCTCTCCAGAGTTTCATTGGAGCGTTCCAGCGCTTTCTCTGCCCGCACCCGTTCCGACACATCGGTGAAGGTGATCACAATGCCCCCTTCAGGCATGGCATTGGAGCGGATATCCAGCGTCAGGCCGGAAATTTGCATGGTCTCCTGATAGGTGGCCAATTGTACGGTCAGCAAATCCACCCTTTGATTGACCAAATCATCGCGAGACCCTTCGCCCAATTCTCCCTGCTCGGCAATATAATGCAAAATCGACAGCAAAGGCGTGCCCACCTGACCAAATTCCGACGGGATATTGAGCAAATTCCTAAAGGGACGGTTCCACAGGGTCAAACGCAAATCATTGTCAAACACTGCAATGCCTTGTCGAACATGATTGAGCGCAGTTTGCAGCAAATCCCGATTATATTGCAGCGCTTCTGAGGCATCATCGAGCAGCTTCATGGTGCCTTTGGGCGCGGTTTCACGACGCTTGAGCAATAGGCTCATCAAGAGCCGGGCAGAGGCAGAGCCAATGGCAGAGGCAAGCAATTGTTCGGCAAAACGCAGAAAATGCGGATCAACCTCCATATCCCGCTCATAAACCATATCGCGTTGCTGCGCATGGGCCCGGAAAGAGCGCTCGGTGCGTTCTGCCCCCAAATAGCGCGCCACCATCTCTTCCAAATCGCCAACCCGAATGGTGCTGCGCCAAAGCCGCAAGGCCGGGGGAGAACGCAAATCATCGGGGACAAAGACATTGGCCTGCAACCGCTCAATCGGGTGAGGTGAGCGTGAAACAGAGCCGGTGGCATAGGCAATCACATTAAACAACAAGCTCCAGAAGACACCATGAATAAGCTCAGGCATATCTGTGCCAAACAAGGCTTGGGGCGAGAGGAAATGCAGATCAAACGGTCCATCGGCCAAAAAGCCAGCGGGCAACAGGCCAGATTGGGCAAACATTGGCAGCAATAATGTATAGCTCCAAACCACAAAGCCGGTTGCAAGGCCTGCAATCGCCCCTCTTGCAGTGGCGCGTTTCCAGATCATGCCCCCAATCAGAGCAGGCAGAAACTGCGCCATGGCGGCAAAGGCCAAAAGCCCGATTTGCGCCAGCGCCGTATTATTGACCGCAGTGCGATAAAAGGCATAAGCCAGCGTGAAAACCAGCAAAATGGACAACCGCCGGACATTGAGCAGCAAACGCCCCATATCCGGCGCATCGACTGCATTGTCTGCATGGCGGCGCAAAATCAGCGGAATGACAATATCGTTGGAAATCATGATCGACAGCGCAACGGACGAGACAATCACCATGGCCGTTGCCGCGGACAAACCACCAATGAAGGCAATCAAAGTCACCAGATCCGCCCCCGCCGCCATGGGCAGGGTCAGTACATAACTGTCCGGGTCAATGACATTCCCAAACCGGATATTCCCGGCCAACGCAATGGGAATGACAAACAGATTGATCCCGATCAGATAGAGCGGAAACATCCAGGTTGCACGTTTGAGAGATTTTTCAGAGGTATTTTCAACCACCGCCACATGAAATTGCCGGGGCAACAAAAGCGCCGCACCCGCTGAGAGCAAAATGAGAACCATCCAATTGATGGCATCTGGCCCACCATTGGGGCCAAGAATTGACAAATTGGCCTCAGCAGCTTGCGAGAGCAGATCAAACGGTCCATCAAAAATAGAAAAAGTGACAAACAATCCCACAATGGTGAAGGCCACCAGTTTGATGATGGATTCGGTGGCAATGGCCAGAATAAGGCCGCCCTGATGCTCAGTCGCATCGGCATGGCGCGTGCCAAAGAGAATAGCAAAAACAGCCATTGCAATGGCCACAAAAAAGGCAATATCGGCCAGCACCGGCAATTGGCCATCAACAAATTTGATATGCATATGGGCCATCATCGTGGCAACCGATGTAGCAACAGCTTTCAATTGCAAGGCGATATAGGGCATGGTGCCAACAACGGCAATCACGGTCGCAACGGCGGCCACGGTCTGGCTTTTGCCATAGCGGGCGCCAATAAAATCGGCAATCGAGGTAATCCGCTCTGCTTTTGAGAGGCGAATCATCCGCCGGATCAAAGGATAGCCCAAGGTGAAGACCAGAATCGGCCCGATATAGACGGTCAAAAAATCAAGCCCGGAGGATTTGGCCAGACCAACCGATCCAAAAAATGTCCAGGATGTGCAATAAACGGCCAGCGATAAGGCATAGAGATTGGGATTGCGCTTGTTTGGGGCTTGCACCCGCGCTCTATGATCCCCATAGGATGCAATCACAAACAACAAGCCGATATAAATCAGGGTTGTTAAAACAACCATCCAGCCTTGCAGCATGTCGCCTTACCTTTTTTCGCATCAGATTGATGGAGCCTGAACCTAACTCTATAGCATAGAGACAGACAATGCACATTTTGCGTTTGGTCAAAGAAAAGCACAATCAGAATGACTATTCTTTAGCCACAAAGCGCACAAAATAGAGGCTGCGACAAGGGACAAAGATCAGACACATTATGGATGAGACAAGCAACAGCCAGACGAGGCAAAAGCCGCAGGGTCAATCCATTGGACGGCCAGCGCCAAAACCTTTCCGGCCTTTGAAGAATATTGATGTCCGTCTGACATCCCTATTGGATATGGCCGCCGATTCCATCGTCTTGATGGACGCACAATCGCGCATTCTTCTCTATAACAAAGCAAGTGAAGCGCTCTTTGGTTTTAAGGCACAAGAGGTCATCGGCAAGAGCGTCAATATTTTGATGCCGCCCAAATATGCAGACCATCACGATGGCTATGTCGATACCTATTTAACGACGGGTCGTCATTCCATCATTGGCATAGGCCGCGAGGTGCAGGGCCGCAACAAGGATGGCACAGTCTTTCCGTTTGATTTATCCGTTGGCGTGGCCCAGACCGAAGATGGCCCGCAATTCATCGGGGTGATGCGCGATTTGCGCGAGCGCAAGCAGGCGGAAGAGCGTCTGCGCGATTTGCAGGCCGAATTGAACCAGATGACCCGCATCAATGCCATGGATGAAATGGGCGCAACAATTGCCCATGAGCTGAACCAGCCATTGACGGCAATCATCCTGTATTTGCAAGCCATTGAGCGCAAATTGCAAAGCACGCAGCAAAATGCGGACCCGCATTTGAAAAAGGATGAAATCGCAAAATTGGTGGATTTGTGTGGCCGCGCTATTCAGGAAGCCCAGCGCACCGCCTCGCTTTTGCAGCGCATCCGCTCCATCATCGAAAAACAGGAACCGGAACGCCTGTTGTGCGATATGCTGGCAATCATAGAGCGCGCCAAAACATTGGCTGAAGTCGGCTTTTCTGTCTCTGATGTGGATATATCCATCCATCACCAGAAAGATTTGCCGCAGGTTTTGGTGGATCCGGTGCAGATAGAACAGGTCTTCCTCAATCTGTTTCGCAATGCTTTTCAGGCCATGCGCAGGCAGGATCAGCGTGCCATTCGCATTGAGTTGTCTTGCCAGACGCAGGAAAAAGACAAAAAGAGTAAAGTGCAGGTGCAGTTCACAGACAATGGTCCGGGCATAAAACCAGAGCAAAGAGAAAGTCTGTTCAAGGCCTTTTCTTCTGCGCGCCGCAATGGCATGGGGCTTGGGCTGGCAATCACCCGCTCGATTGTCCAGAATCACGGCGGCAGTCTGGATCTTGCGCCCTATAACCCACAAACCGGGGCCTGTTTCATTTTGTCCTTGCCAGCCGCTCTGCCCCAGCTCCAGTGCCAATGACTGTGTCAATGACTTTGCCAACCAATTTGACAGACCAGTCAGATAAGCTAGAACAGTCCTCTTTCACTATGAATCAAAAAATTGATAAAATTGACGGGCAAGCAGCGCCCATTTTGATGAAGCGCAAGGCAGAGGACGAAGAGAAAGACTAGAAAAGAGCGAAAAGTCTCTGACAAACACCTCTCTTTTGTCCATCTGGTGCGTTGCACAAGGAATAAGAAATGACAACCAGTCTCCATCCAACCATCCATATTGTTGATGATGACCCAGCCGTGCGTGATGCCCTGTCAGTGCTGTTTGAGCTGGAAGGCTATCAGGTCGAGACCTTTGCAGACGGAGATGAATTTCTGGCGCGTTTAAAGGATACATCTCCCTCAGCGGTTCTGCTGGATGTGCATATGCCCGGTCGCTCTGGCCTGCAAGTGCTGGAAGAAATGTCCACCCGCCATTGTTCTTCACCGGTGCTGATTATTTCCGGTCAGGGGGATATTCCCATGGCGGTGGCCGCGATCAAACAGGGCGCGCATGATTTCATCGAAAAACCCTTTGATGGCACAGCAGTGGTCGAGCGCATCGAAACCATGATTGAGGCGGTCCAAAAGGGTGCAAAAGACGATGAGAATGCCCTGATCAACTGGACATTTCCGGGGGCTGATCACTTGACCCCGCGTGAGCGTGATGTCTTGTTGCAAATCACCCAAGGGGCGTCCAATAAGGAAGCAGGCCAAAGCCTTGCCATTTCTCCGCGCACAATCGAAGTCCATCGGGCGCGGATCATGGAAAAACTCAAAGCACGCAACACAGCCGATCTTGTTCGGATTGTTTTGACAGGGCATTAGACCTTTGCCATGAGGCAATGAAGGCATTGTCAAAAATATCATGCCCATCACGAAAAAGTGAGGCTGGTCTGCTCAAATAGGCCAGCCTTTTGTTTTTTGCTCAAATTTGTCTTTTTCCTACTACTTTTTTCAGATTTCGCTTTTTAATCTGTCCCCTTGGTAAAAATACGTGCTATATATATTCCTGAAAGTTGCAGATTGCGATAAATCAAATGATATCGTATAGCTGCTCCCAATATGTCCCTTGAAAGAAACATATCTGGCCGGTTCAATCTGTCGGCGAGAGGGATATAGTTTTGAAAAGCGCATATTTTTAGCCATGGACCCCATATGCATATGCACTCAAATCTAAGATCAATACAGCCCCGCAACGGGTCGTTAGATGAAGGTAAGGAAACAATGTCAGGTGAATTTTCCAGACATAAGCAATTTCCTGCCCATGGTGTGATCTTTTTTGAAGGGGATCCTGCCAGCAATATTTACGAAGTCGCAGCCGGGTCTGTGATGCTGTATAAATTGCTACCCGATGGCCGCCGCCAAGTGGTGGAAATTCTGGGGCCGGGAGATTTGTTCGGCATGCCGGCAGGAGACATCTATGATGTATCGGCAGAAACCCTGACCGAGACGCTTGTGCATTTGATGTCCCGCAAGGAAGCGGAAACGTCTCATGCCATGCAAGAGCATATCAAAAAATGTCTGGTCTCGCAGGTTCAAAATCTCCATGAACATGCGGTGCTTTTGGGGCGCAAATCCGCCCATGAACGTGTGGCGTCTTTTCTGATGCGCTTCGTGCCAAGCCGGGGGGATTTTGCTTGCATCGGCCCGCAAGAAGATGCCGATGAATCGGTCGTTACCCTCAATATGACCCGTCAGGAAATTGCAGATTTTCTGGGCCTGACCATTGAAACGGTTAGCCGGGTGCTATCAGACATGAAGCGCCGCAAAGTCATTACCATGGAAAAACAGGATCGCATCCGCATCATGAATGTCTGCGGCCTGTGTCATCTAACCGGCAAATATTAGGACAGGGATGAGATAGTCTTTATCCCTCTATCTGCCCAAACAAAAACCCGCATTTTGCGGGTTTTTGTTTGGTTATAAAAATTCTGAGCCTAAACAGCCACAGAATGACGCCCTTTTCCTTTATGCAAATAAGCATCAAAGGCGGCTGCAACCAAGCGCACCAAAGGTCTGCCGTCATGGGTGACACATACAAGATCACCCTCCCGTGTCGCCACGCCATCTGCAATCAATTCATCCAGATATGCATAGGAGCTGGCGCGGATTGCGTCCAGATTGACGCCAAAATCCTTGGCAACCATCGCAATATCCACCTGATAGGCCGTCATGATGGACATGATAATCGCCGCCCGTGCCCGATCATCATCATCCATGGCAAGACCACGGGCAATGGGCAGCTCACCTGCTTCGACCGAACGCACCCAACCGCCAAAATCTGGACTATTTTGAATATAGCCCTGCGGCATCTTGCCAATAGATGAGGCACCAAGACCAATCAGTATGTCAGCTTCATCTGTTGTATAACCCTGAAAATTACGCCGCATCGAGCCTTCACGCGCAGCAATCGCCAGAGGATCATCTGATTTGGCAAAATGGTCGAGACCAATTTTCTCAAATCCATAATCGGCCAGTGCCTGACAGGCATCATCAAACAAGGCAATGCGCTCTTGCGCGTCGGGCAGCAACTCTTCCTTGATCAGGCGTTGATGCTTTTTCATCCATGGCACATGGGCATAGCCAAATAGGGCAAGGCGCGTTGGATTGAGGCTGGCTGTCAGATCAATGGAATTACGGATCGTCTCGCGGGTTTGATGAGGCAATCCATACATCAAATCGAGATTGATTTCCTCGATCCCCACAGCACGCAAGGCTTCAACCGAGGCTTTGACAATGGCATAGGGCTGAACACGCCCCACCGCTTCCTGAACCTTCAGATCAAAATCCTGCACGCCAAGGCTGGCGCGGTTAATCCCGGCAAGATGCAGGGTCTGCGCCAAGTCAGCATTGACCGTGCGCGGATCCAGTTCAATGGCATGTTCCATATCGCTGGTGAAAGTGAAATGTGCTTTGACCGCATCCACAACCCGCAAAAAGGCGTCGCGCGGCAAAATAGACGGCGTGCCGCCGCCCCAGTGAATATGGGAAACCAATTGCTGATCGGGCAATTTCGAAGCCACCAGCGCAATTTCGCGCACCAGCATATCCGCATAATCCTGTAGCGGCTTTTCCTTCTTGGTGATCTTGGTATAGCAGCCGCAATAATGGCACATGGATTGGCAGAAAGGGACATGCAGATAGAGCGAGATCGGCACCAAAGGATCAACACTCTGAAGCCATTTGGCATAAATATCTGCCCCAAAGTCTGCATCAAAATGCGGAGCAGTGGGGTAAGATGTATAACGCGGCACAGCACGCGTTGCATATTTCAAGGTCACATTGGTCATGGGGCCATTTAGCGCCTTGTGCGCCAAAGGGGCTTTGACTTCCATCAAACCTTACGGAATTGTCATATGGAACAGTGCGTATATAGTCTGGTCCCAGAGGACTTTTAAATCAGGCTCTAGGCTCAGGACTCATTAATTTAGCCTATTCTGTTTGTCTTGAAGCATTCAGATAGAAGAACTAAGAGTAAAATAAGGGTGGTTCCCTTTTTGCAGCTCTTGGTTCGATAGATGAGTGCTTCAAGACAAACCCGAAGGGCGAAGCATTTTTGCGCAATGTGCCTTCGGCGTTCTCATGGTGAAACGTCCACTGGACGTTTCATCGGGTGG
>JAOXSG010000065.1 GCA_025800105.1 Cohaesibacter sp.
GGAGGCAAGCTGAAGTGGCAATTTTTGAGTATATCAATGGTTTCTACAATCCGCGAAGAAAACACTCAGCTCTCGGCTGGAAAAGCCCCTTGGCTTTCGAGAGAAAAGCAGCCTAAATGAGAACACGGAGCGGAACGAAACTGGGACAGGTCCAGGTTCAAATCCTGCGCCCGCAACCAATCTTTTCCCATATTTGTGCTTTAACTTTTGGTTGCTAGTCTGCCTGTCTTTTGCGTTTTACAAGCAAGCAGCTGTCTTACCCTCTTTCTTTTTAAATCTCTTTGTATTGCTATAGGCAAGACAGAACTGATGTGTTTTGCAAAGACGTGAAGAGCCCGGCCAGGCCTTATTTGGGCAGTGGCCGGGATAAATAAGAAGATCGTGTAGCAAATGCTATGAAACAGGTTCAGGCAATCACGCAGGTCAGTCGCTAAACACTTCAATGTCGGAAAATCTGAAAATGAATTCCGGCTGGGTCATTGAACCTGCCATCGTCATACTGATTTCCCAGAAACAGTCTGTTTTGATATCAGCTCTGACAAAATCTCCATAGACCTTCACTTTATCTCCTTCTTTTAAGGCAGATAGTTTTTTGAAAATCGGTTTATCTGGATCAATCAATGTATTGGAGTTGATATCGCTGAAAACGTTATTCATTGTTGTGAGTTTTAGCTCATCAGATAGGCTGATCGCTACCACGCCCAGTCCATCACTGTTTGTTGTCAGCTCCGCGAGTGTGCCAATCCAACCTTGAACCCGTCTTGTGGATTTTACACTACAAATTGCTCGTGCGCGATCTCTGCGAATGCCGCCCTTCGCAAGATCATTGTTAGCGTTTCTAAATTCTTCGGCAGCATGTTTGACAATTTGAACGATTTTGGTTTGCTCTTCCGGTGGCAGATAGAAGGCTTTTTCTTTTTCTATCAAGGCCTTTTGTTTTGCTTCTTCTTCTGCATCTTTTGCTTTTTTTGCGACTTGCAAGCGCTCAGCCTCTGCTGCTTCTTGCTCTTTTTGTCGCTTGGCTTCAGCGTTTCGTTTGGCTTTCTCTGCTAACAGTTCAGCTTTTTTAGATTCAAATTCCTGCGGGTTCGATATTCCGGCCTTTTCGGCAAGTTGTTTATCCGCGTAGCTGGAAAAACCAGCATCTTTGGCGTCTTGATTGACTGAAAGAAAGGCAGCAAAGAACAAAGCAATGAATGAAAGAAAGCTTGCGCCGGCTCCTTTAAGTCTGCGCCCCTTTTTGAAAATCATATAGAAAGCACCGATCAGAATACCTGCGAGAGCAATGAATGCCACGCCGTCATACAGGTTCATCTAAATACTCCATTATAAGAATAGGATTGTTGAAATATGTAGTCTTTTCAAAGTCAGATCTTAAAATTGATCTCCATATTTCAAATTTAATGACGAAGCGGTTTCATCCCGCTTGTTCTATGGTGTACAAAAAAATCCCGTTGCTCCGCGTTAAATCTCCGTGAAAAATAATCGGTAAAGTCTACCGATGGTTGCGGGCGCTTGGCTTGGTGCTGTCACAGCGTTTGTTGGGGGTTATGCACAGCAGCATTTTATGCATTTGTGAGCAAGAATCAGGTGCAAGAGAAAATGCACATGTCTTGTTGGGTGGCGGTGAGACTTTTCAAGTCATTATGAATGCTGAAATTGGTCTCGATATTTCATCTGAAAGAGAAATGTGATGATATCGCGTGAAAGTTTTGAAAAATGTGCGAAAGCCGATAAACGCAAAAACCACCTTGCCATTCAAGGCACTGGGTGGTTTTGAAACTTCTATGGAGAAGTGGTGCCGGCAGAGGGACTTGAACCCCCGACCCCCTGATTACAAATCAGGTGCTCTACCAACTGAGCTATACCGGCAATTTGTGCGGTATTCCTAAGAAAAACAGGTGTTTAAGTCAACTGTGATTTTTAGGTTTATCCCGCGAAATTTTTGAGGTTTACAGCAAGTTTACATTTTCTGTTCATTTGCCGTTCCGCTCAAGTCGCTTGATGGTTGCTTTAATAACGGTTTCTTTGTCGATGTAAAGCTTTATTATTTTTTCCACATCGGCTTTTTATTTCTGCCTGATAGCAAGGCGTGGTGAGGTTCGTTTTTGAACGAACCTCTGATTTTAGCCTTAAAGCCGTGTCCATTTTTGGGATCGGCAGAGCAGGCCGCCAGCGACGCAGCCGCTGACAGAGAGTGTTTTGCCTTTGAGGGACATTTTGGAGCTATAGGTTTTGTTCTTGTCCGGTGCCCAGATGGTGCCGCCGCCATAGGAGCCTGAGCCTTTGGCTTTCATATTTTTGATGATGAGTTTGCCCACCGGGCTTGCTTTGCCGGTTTTCTTGCCAACGACTTTTGTGATGGTGCCGCAGATTTTGCTGCCGCATGGGCCGATTTTGACATGGGCATAAGCGCCTGTATCGCCGGGTTGGGTTTTCCAGTTTCCAAAAACGGGATCGGCAAGGGCAGGGCTTGCGAACAGGCATAGACTTGCACAGAGCAGTTTGGGACTTGCGCAAAGCAGTTTGGGACTTGCGCAAAGCAGGGTGGTGATTTTCATGCATTCCTCCATCATTTATCATGATATGAGGACATAGCCTTACGTTTGCGTCAAGGTGCCGCAAGGGGAGGTTTTGAGGTGTTTGGGAGCTTTTCTTTAATTCATGTCTTTTGAAATAATATTATTGCGTTATATGTGCTTATTTTTTGACGATTTGTTTTAAATCTCCATGAAAAGCCCTTGTGGGCTTCTCATGGCTGGGTCGGCAATAGGGGTGTTAGTCTATTATGATTTGGCGGCGCAGGTGGCAGCCATAGAGCGACATGGCGACGGCGTTGGAGACATTGAGGCTTTTAATAGGGCCGGGCATATCTAGTCTGGCCAATTCAGCGCATTTTTCCCGCGTCAGGCGGCGCAGGCCTTTGCCCTCGGAGCCATAGACCAGTGCCAGCTTTTGTTCTGGTGCGGTTTTTTGCAAGATGGTTTCAAAGGGAAGGCTTTCTTCGGAATCAAATCCAATGCAATGAAATCCGAGATCTGCAATATCGTCCAAAGCGCGGGCCAGATTTGGGACTGTGACCATGGTGATCATGTCTAGGCCGCCAGAGGCTGTCTTTGCCATGATGCCAGATTCTTCCGGGCTATGGCGTCCGGTCATGATCAGAGCTTGCGCGCCTAGGGCTGTGCTGGAGCGGATGATGGCGCCAACATTGTGGGGATCTGTGACCTGATCAAGAATAACGATGAGATTGGCGTCGGCGAGGTCGGAAATATCGGCTGATTCCAGCTGACCTGCTGTTAGATAGAGGCCCTGATGTACAGCGCCTTTGGCATGCTGGTCTATATCTTTTGGGGTTGCATTTTGGGTGATGCCATCCAGTCTGGATGGATTGCCGCCCATATTTTTGATTTCCTGACGCAATTTTGCTTCGGCATTGGTGGTGGCGATCAGCTTGATCAGGGGGCGTTGTGGATTGCAGGCGGCGGCGGCAACTGCGTGAATGCCAAACAGATGCACGAGATCATCTGTGCCACGACGAGAGGCGCGGCGGTCTTTGCTGCGGTCTGCTTCCATTTGGCGGTTGCGTTTGTTTCTTTGGGAGCGATTTTTGGTCATGATCATGCCTTAGGCTTGGCTGGGGACTGGGCTGGTGGCTGGGCTCTTGGATTGAGCTATAATTTTATCGGATTGCTTTGGCCCAAATTATCATATTTTGCGAAGGGGTGTGCCGATATAGAATTTTCCATGCAGCAGGTCAATCATAATGGCACTTTCTGGCTGTTTTGCCTTGCTCTAGGTGGTTTCATTGATGATTTCTCTTATTGCTTTTTGCTGTGTGTGATTTGTGGTGGAGCTATGGGGTGAAATTGTAAAAAGAGCCTTGCTTGACATTTTCCCCATTTTTTCAGAAGTCTCTGAAAATGGCTGAAAATTGCGCCTTTCAGAATGCTTCTGATGGGTATCTTTGTTCCGTGGGCTGTGGAATTTTGTGGTTACGCACAGAAAGTATGAAAGGGTGGTTGACTTCGGGTGTCGGGTTTTGCATAAACCGCCTCACGAACTGACCGCGACTTGGCGGGCTTTTCGAGACCAACCTGTTCGCAGGGACAGGATGGCGAAGAATTGGGAGAGTGTCCGAGTGGTTAAAGGAGACGGACTGTAAATCCGTTCGCTTAGCGTACGCTGGTTCGAATCCAGCCTCTCCCACCATTTCTTCGCTAACGTCTCGCGCGGGTGTAGCTCAATGGTAGAGCAACAGCCTTCCAAGCTGATGACGAGGGTTCGATTCCCTTCACCCGCTCCACCTTTCAGTTTGCATCCTTCTTTACAGTCTGGTCTTGATGGTCCTTTGCGGCTTTTCGTGATGAACCGGGTTTGTATCCTTTTGACAAGGTGCGGACCTTTTGGCGCCCAAGAGTGCTGGAATTTTCCAGCCCCTGATTGATGAGAGCTATTTCCTATGGCTAAGGAAAAGTTTGAACGTAATAAGCCGCATGTAAACATCGGCACGATTGGTCACGTTGACCATGGTAAAACCACCCTGACCGCAGCTATCACCATGACCCTTGCTGAAAAGGGCGGTGCAGAAGCCAAGGCTTATGATGAGATTGACGGTGCGCCAGAAGAGAAAGCACGCGGCATTACGATCTCTACAGCTCACGTTGAGTATGAGACTGAGAGCCGTCACTATGCGCACGTTGATTGCCCAGGTCACGCTGACTATGTTAAGAACATGATCACTGGTGCTGCTCAGATGGACGGTGCTATTCTGGTTTGTTCCGCAGCTGACGGCCCAATGCCACAGACCCGTGAGCACATTCT
>JAOXSG010000073.1 GCA_025800105.1 Cohaesibacter sp.
TGTAACTCTCATTGATTCTTTCAAATTCTGAGCATATTTAAAATAGACGAGAGTTCTTGAAAGTCATTTTAGATAATAAATGATTATGGTTATGTGCATGGTACAGAAATGCAAATCATGTAGTACATGATAATAATTGAAGGGCTGCATGCAAGAAGCTCGTAAGTGACTTTTTAGGCCGAATTTTTTTCCTCGTCCAAATGAGCTCAATTTTGGCATGTGGCCTTCCACTTCATAGAAAAACATATCCCCCTATTTAAGTTTGCGGTTTCTCTTTCATTTTCCACAAATAACGTATGCAAAAACGCACTTTTTTTCCTGGCGGTGTCCTTTCCAAAGACAGCTTTTGTGTTTCCAAGCAATAGAGTCAGCGAAGCACGCATTGGCCACCAGTGCTGTTTCAAGTAAATTTCTGGAAAACGAAAAACAAAACAGCAGAAAAAAATACGGGGCAATGTTTTCCTGTTGAGTCCAATGTCACATGCAAACATTGAACTCATTTGGACGAGGAAAAAAAAATTGGCCTAAAAAGTCACTTACGAGCTCCTTGCACGCAGCCCTTCAATTGTTTTGGTAAAAACGCACCGAAAATTACTTTTATCAAAACGAGAAAAAATAAAACGGAAACAAAGGAGAATAAAACAGAAATGAAAGAGCTGCACGCGAATGAATGAAAAAGGCATCAAATTTCTTTCTTCGCAACGCTGAATGGAACTGTTCAAACTGCTCCGATGAGAAGAAAAGAG
>JAOXSG010000092.1 GCA_025800105.1 Cohaesibacter sp.
TGTAACTACATCCCTTTTGGTTGGCTTCAACGATGAGTGGAGCTCTCTTCCATCCATGGTGGGGAATACCATGGCGCTTTTGTGGGCTTTGACTGGTGGCTGCGCCAGTTTCTTCATGCAGGGCTTTGGCATGATTGGGTGCGATATCATGTCGGTTAGTGGCATGAATCTACAATTTTGGGAATGCAGGCCACTCCCTATAATGCCTGTCTTGGTTCAAATTTTGACTTGGTTTATCCTTGCGAGCCTCTTTTGGGGTTTTTGGAGGCGAGTGCATGCTGCCTCCTTGCGGCGTGCCTGGGCACCACTTTGTGAAGCACGGAAAGCATTAGGATTCCTGCGTCTGATGTTTGCTCTCATGACTCTCGTTGTGGGGGCCTTCTTGGCTATGAGAGTGGGGTCTTCATTTTGTGGTTGCATTGCAACCTGGTGGGGGCATTTGGATGTAACTACATCCCTTTTGGTTGGCTTCAACGATGAGTGGAGCTCTCTTCCATCCATGGTGGGGAATACCATGGCGCTTTTGTGGGCTTTGACTGGTGGCTGCGCCAGTTTCTCCATGCAGGGCTTTGGCATGATTGGGTGCGATATCATGTCGTTTAGTGGCATGAATCTACAATTTTGGGAATGCAGGCTACTCCCTATAATGCCTGTCTTGGTTCCTATTTTGATTTTGGCCATTTTTGCGAGCCTCTTTTGTGGTTTTTGGAGGCGAGAGCACCATGATGGCTTTGGGGCTGTGGGCATGCGGCAACTTCATGGTGCCTTTAGAGGAGGGGCTGGAGGTTCAGATGTCACTGACAACTAGACGCCGGATATCCCGAAAGCCCAAAGTAAAGTGTTAATGTCTGATATTTATACTGCAATCAAAGTAACTGCGAAGTAGCTGACCACCAACCTTTGATAGTATTTATATCTGCAAGTAATAGCTCATCAGCAAGCCCTGACCACTGCAAAATGAGATCAATGTTTATACTTAGAAATGTATCGTTTTTGGCAGTGCGGTGAAAGGCGAAGCCTGCTAAGAAACACAGACAAAAACACAGAGAGAAA
>JAOXSG010000101.1 GCA_025800105.1 Cohaesibacter sp.
GGCCAAATCAAGGAACAAGTACAAAGCTGTCAAGTTTGCAATGACTTTCTAGCTAGACAACAAAAGGAGCCGTTGATGACGCACAAAATTCCAGACACTCCTTGGTCAAAAGTTGGACAAGATCTCTTCGTACTTGGCAAATAAAACTACCTAGTGACCGTTGATTTCTACAGTGACTACTTCGAATTTGATCTTCTGAAGGACACTACCGCAGAAACAGTGATTAATGCAACAAAGTCACTTTTCACGACACGCCATCGCTGACATGGTTACAGACAACGGTCCACAGTATTCAAGTGAACAGTTTGCTACATTCTCTCGTGAACGGGAATTTCAGCACACGTCCAGCTCACCATTACACAGTCAGACCAACGGGAAATCGGAATCAGCCGTCAAGATTGCGAAAAATCTAGTGAAGAAGGCTAAGCGAGATAACAAAGATGTACAAATGTCTTTGCTCGAGTGGCGTAACACGCCTGACAGTAATGGATTAAGTCCTGTCCAAAAACTGATGTCCAGAAGGACTCGAACAACAATCCCAACAGCTGAAGTGTTGCTCAAGCCAGAGGTAGCAGACGGTGTATTTGACAACATCATTCGGA
>JAOXSG010000108.1 GCA_025800105.1 Cohaesibacter sp.
CGTGGTAGTTCAGGTCAAGCGGGAAAATGACAATGGTTATCTTTCTGATTGGTCTGACAATGAAGACCCATCTCCTGTCGCAGCGGGAAGAGTGTACAGAGTGAGAAGATCAGGTCATGTTAGGAAGGACAAGGTAGTGAAAATCAAAAGGAAACCCGAAACGATCAATATCGATGTAGGGATGAATACTTTTGGACTACCCAAGCGTACAAAGAAAAGGGACAGCAAGCCCAGATATGTCAAGGGTGAGTTCTTAGAGTCCGAGACATTCAAGCATCAAGCTGCTGTAGACCAGCTGATAGCTAGGGCAAAGGCTAAAGTCCTAAACGATGATATTATGGGAAGGAAGCCGGAAATCAAGGTAGTCATAGGAAAAGGCATTTATGTCAAAGTGCGATGGAAGAACGATGAAGCGTTGGAAGAAATGTGAAATCAAGTAACAGAAAGAACAAGAACCAATCTTGCGCTTCCGCAGAATCATCAAGCAAATCCGTGCGGTTTATTATGGACACTGGATGTGGTC
>JAOXSG010000689.1 GCA_025800105.1 Cohaesibacter sp.
CAGTAAAAAATGGCAGGGAAATATTGCAGAGGAATAATAAATCTCTTATTCGATGGCATTACAGATAATATTCGCGGACATTTAACCGCAAGTCGTAAAATATCCGGGCGTATTATCTGTAAAACCATCGGATGAGGTGTATATATTAGACAATCAGAACGCAAAGTAACGTGAAACAAAGCAACAGGTAAAGACTAGGCAATGCGAACAACATCGGACGTCTGCTACAGAGTTCATGCGATTCACTTTTTCGAGAAATAGTCAGATAATACGCCCTGACTCGTCTCAACTAATCTGTTACTATCGATTATCCTTGAAATGTTTCTAATGCTGGATTTGAAAGAATCGATACTCCGGTAACCTCTGCAAATAAACTGAACGTCTTTAGCACGCGAATGTCGTGGCACACTTCTTGTTTCGGGGGCGACTCATCAATAGACTACGAGTAGTCTCTAATTTTGGCGATTCCGGCGAAATACACGCACGCGCGCGAAAATGAGCTTCCGCGAGGAGACGCGCCTTTCGGCGCCCCTCCTCGTGGCGCGTCTCCTCGCGGGAGCCCATTTTCGCGCACGCGTGTATTTTGCCGGAATCCCCCAAATTAGAGACTACTCGCAGTCTACTCATCAGGCACAACCTCATCAACAATCATCCTCCTCTTCAAGCTCATTTTTCATCTGGCCG
>JAOXSG010000220.1 GCA_025800105.1 Cohaesibacter sp.
CTCGATTTGACTCGAATCGTCTGTGATGTAGACGATTCGACTTACCGGATGTCGATTTGTGGGAGACTTAGAAAAAAATAGGGTAAGAACGTGAATAGGGCGGCCAGGAAAGTTGGACGAATCAACTTGATTCGACTCGATTCTACTCAAATCGTCTCTGCTCTAGATGATTCGACTAACCACAAGTCGATTTGCGGGAGACTTAGAAAAAAATAGCGCAAGAAGGCGAACAGGGTGGGTAGAAAAGTTGGACTCGATTCGAGTCGAATCGTCTCTGCTCTAGTCGATTCGACTAATCAGAAGTCGATTTACGAGAGATTTAGAAAAACCGCGCAAGACAAAAGGGTCGGTTAAGGTGGCAGTTGAAGTCTATTTGCAAGATACTAGAGTCGATCTGCTCGGCACTACAACGGAACTGCCAACAATGGTGATTGCAGCTTTATGTAAATTACCATTGTACCAGCAACGGATTTTTACGAGCATTCTGGTATCAGCACAAAATATGCAAAATTTAAACAAAAGAAAAATTTCCGAAAGATATCAACTGTCAACAAATATTACGGTAAAGAAACTTGCGTGGATGAATGCTTGGGTACCTGTATCTTTCTGTTGATTCCACAGCCTTAGAATGATTCAATGGACTTGAAACTCACAGATATGGTGTAGTATATGTTGAAATTCAGCACTTATGTCCAGAAATGCACGCATT
>JAOXSG010000238.1 GCA_025800105.1 Cohaesibacter sp.
GAGATGCCCAACGTATCGCGGGCCACCTTTGTCAATTCTTTGAAATTGCCGCTCAGTGAATAAGGACTCTCCAGATCCAAATACAAGTCTTCCAAAAGCTCCATCCGTTCGGCTTTCTTCATGTTTAAAAAAAAAACCAGGTGCGGACCACCAAAACTATAACAGTATGGTTGTTGGTGTGTTCTTTGTTAAGTGGGCAGCATATCTTGTTTCGCTTTTATACTGATTATGATCAGATGAAACAAGTTCTTCTGTAGTGAAAGGACATTTAACCAAACTTAATCCAACCGGTTCAAAGGATAAGAAAGTTTAACCCTATCAAGCAAGACCCGAGCCTGCCATCCTTATGGGTCAGCGCTCACCCCTGTTAGACCTGAGCCCGCCATCCTGCCTGGTCAGCGGTTTTCCCGTTAAGACTTGAGCCCGCTATCCTAACTGGTCAGCGGTTTCCCCTTTAAGACCTGAGCCCGCCATTCTGACTGGTCAGCGGTTTTCCCTCTAAGACCTGAGCCCACTATCCTGACTGGTCAGCGGTTTTCCCTCCAAGACCTGAGCCCGCTATCCTAACGGGTCAGCGTTCCTAGCCCTGAGCCCACCATCCCTACCGGCCAGTGGTTCCAGTCGGTACTTCATGTATGCATCATTTTTGAGGAGGAAACAACTCCCAAAAAAGGATAATTCTGCACCTACTATACTACTGTCGTAGTTCCATTTTTTTTTTAATATAAGCTTTAATAGAACAAAG
>JAOXSG010000262.1 GCA_025800105.1 Cohaesibacter sp.
ACCAAAGAAATTGCTGATAGCTCTGCGTTGGCCGGCGATATCTATAAAAGCTTTGTCGACTTCCGCCAAAAGGCGTCGGACTATATTTCCATCTCAGAAGCCGAGGCCCTGCGCACCCGTAAAATGGCACTGGGCTTGTAAGCCGCCTTATACACGAGAAAAACGAGATGAACCCCGGTTATTTTGCCGGGGTTCTGTATTTATATCTGTTGCTTTGTCTCAGGCACGTTTGTAAGCAATCTAGTACTACAGTTGCGCATTTATTTGTTTCTTTCTATGGCATAGGGCCGCGATGATTTGATGCTTTTTTCGCCATTGCGACCATGCCCAGACGAAAGCCGGTTGCACTTGAACAGTCAGGATGAGTTTGGCAAACAGACGGCGTATTTCTGGTGTGGTCAGGCATTCAGCGATTGAGCATTTTTTTGTTTTGGACTCTTTTTGTCCCGTTTGCCGATATCACCGGGTTGACTTTTAGCCTTTCTCCATGCCGTTCGCCGTTGATCGGCTGCGATTTTGGCCAGAAAGGCTGCTGCGGCCATAACCAATGTGATGTGCCTGTGCCAGCCGTGCCAAGAGCGCGCTTCGCAATGATCAAGCCCCAGATCATCCTTGACCCGTAAGAAGCATTCC
>JAOXSG010000274.1 GCA_025800105.1 Cohaesibacter sp.
CCTCATTCAGGTAGCTCATTCTGGTCGGTTTCCGGGTTATAGCGCCCCATGGTTGGGTGATAAGGGAGCGGATACTGTTCGGCTATATTAGGGATGCGGTATAAAGGGTCTTTATCCAGAAGATCGAGTTCTTTTCTAATATTCTGGCCATACTCTTCATCAATTTCATAACCTAATGAGCCAATTCCTTTCTGAAATACCCCAAGAAGATGAACACCAGAAGCATAATCCCCCCCCCAAAAGCTAAAAGATAGTAATACGCAGATTTGGGGTGGTTTTTTTCAGCAATTTTGAGCCAGGCGGCATATTCATCGTAAGCCTTCGCGCTGCCCTGCTTCGCGGCACATTCAAAATAAGCCGCAGCTTTATCGTCCTGTTGCTGACCTAACGGTAAATGAAAGCCATAGAAGTTTCCCAATCTGATCAGGGCATTCGGTTCTCCCATGGAAGCGGCTTTTAAAAGGTATTGCGCGGAGTCCTGCTCACTACCGATAACACCGTGTCCTTTTTCCAGCAGCACCGCCATATTGTAATAGCCAATCGGCACATTCATATCCACCAGCTTTTGATTCAGTCTAATCGCTCTGGCGCTATCTTTGGGTGTGCCTTTGCCTTTGAGGTAACGTAAAAACAGATTATGCATCGCCTTCCAGTGACCTTTGTCAGCGGCCAGCTCGTACAGGCCGGTAATATGTGGATGGTTTTTTTT
>JAOXSG010000275.1 GCA_025800105.1 Cohaesibacter sp.
CCTCATTCAGGCAGCACATTCTGGTCGGTTTCCGGGTTATAGCGGCCCATGGTTGGGTGGTAAGGCAAGGGGTAAAGCTCGGCTATATTGGGGACGCGGTATAAACGATCCTTTCTTAATATGGCTAAAAGATCATTCAACTTTGAACTATATCCCTTATCAATTGCATATCCTAACCCACTCAGACCATCTTCAAATACCCCTGAAATCATAACTCCTGAACCATAATCCCCCCCAAAAAAAGCCAAAAGATAGTAATACGCGGATTTAGGATAATTATCTTCTGCTATGTGTAACCAATCTGCATATTCATTGTAAGCCTTCGCACTGCCCTGCTTCGCGGCACATTCCAGATAAGCCGCCGCCTTATCATCCTGCTGCTCTCCCAGCGGTAGATGGTAGCCATAAAAGCGCCCCAGCCTGATTAAAGCATTTGGTTCCCCCATGGAGGCGGCTTTTAACAGATACTGGGCTGAGTCTTGTTCACTGCCGATAACGCCATGGCCCTTCTCCAGCAAAACGGCCATATTGTAATAACCAATCGGCACATTCATCTCGACCAGTTTGTTATTCAGTCTAATCGCTCTGGCGCTATCTTTGGGTGTGCCTTTGCCTTTGAGGTAACGTAAAAACAGATTATGCATCGCCTTCCAGTGACCTTTGTCAGCGGCCAGCTCGTACAGGCCGGTAATATGTGGATGGTTTTTTTT
>JAOXSG010000283.1 GCA_025800105.1 Cohaesibacter sp.
TCCCAAAACGAGGCCGAAGTGCGAAAGACTGCAGCACGCTTCTCCAGCTCGTGCTCGCCCTCCGCATTTGGAACAGCCCTCCCTTCATACACCACATGCCACAACCTTCCGTCCAACACTTCTGGCACAATAAACATCCAATCGCAGCATGAGTAGTGCTGGGCGGCCCCACGCACACATAGATGGGCTCAGGTCCAACAGTAGTCAACACATAGCGCCACACATGCGCAGCTTCTCTAGCAATCCGACTGGCCGTGCCAATGAGGACTGTCGCAGGACGTGCCAACACAAGCCCCGACATGGCTGCCAAACCAAACTCACTTGCTTGCACACGAAACGCTGAGCCACAAGTATTTGCTGCATGCACATGGCTTTGCTGCAGTCCAGCGGCAGTTTTTGATACCCCTCCTCTGACAGTGTGGGGACATTGGGTGGTGGCCCATCGTTGGCAAAAACCACCAATGGCTCCAAATTCAACTCCTGCCGGTAGATTTGAATCATTGGTAAAGTAAATGGCGCCTGATTCAATGTGTGTGGAGGGCACGTTGCAAACCAAAAGCAACACAACTAGAGTTGTGCCATGTGCATTCCATGAGGGTGCAAATAGCTATGTGTAGCTTGCCAAAGCTGAGGACGACGAAAGCTGCGGATGACAAATATCTAAGGAATTACTTTACTTCGAGTGATCCCCACCATGACATGTTGGGTGG
>JAOXSG010000289.1 GCA_025800105.1 Cohaesibacter sp.
ATTTGATCTCGGATGTTGCCACAGTGTCATTTTCATTGACAATCGGCACCACGCCCAGCTCCAAAAGGGTGCTTAATGTGGCGCGGGCATTGAGATATGGGCGGCGTTCTTCTGTATCGCCAAGGGTGAGCAGAATTTGCCCCGCAATCAAATCGACCTTATGCAAAGCATCTGCATAGGCTTGTCCCAAGCTGATTTGTCCAATAGCGGCGGCGGCCTGACTTTGCTCCAGCCGCAAATGGCCACTTGGCAAATTGGTTTGCTTGCGGCCCAGCGCAATGGCACCGCTTGAAACGATTAGTACTTCCTTGCCTTGCTCTTTGAGCCAGGCAATATCGTCGATCAATGTTTGCAGCCAAGCCGCGCGCAAGCGTCCGCTTTTGGCGTCCACCAGAGTGGCGGAGCCAATTTTAATGACGATGCGCTTTTGGTCAGCTAAGCGGGGAATTAAGGACGCCATGGTGTGGGCTCGATTTCGGCTTCTTCTTCGCGTTTGTTTTCAGATTCGATCTTGCTCATGATGGCGCGTAAGATGTCATCCATATTGGTGCGAGCAACAGCGGAGATGGCAAATGGACGCAAGCCATAAGTTGCTTCAAACTCCTGCACTTTTTCTTCAATTTCTTCGTCAAGCAGGGAATCTGTTTTGGTCAGGGCGACAATCTCGTCCTTTTGGCCCAAGACTTCATCATAGGCTTCCAGCTCGCCACGGATGACGCGATAGGAATCGAGAAAATCATCCTGTGTGACATCAATCAAATGCAATAAGACCCGGCAGCGTTCCACATGGCCAAGGAAGCGATCGCCAATGCCAATGCCTTCATGCGCCCCTTCAATCAGGCCGGGAATGTCTGCCATGACAAATTCGCG
>JAOXSG010000300.1 GCA_025800105.1 Cohaesibacter sp.
GGCGAATTCCGCCACCCATCCCTCCCGTAACTCCAAGAATATAAAAGCTATGACAACGAGACTTGGAGAGTAGATAGTACGTCTGAAAATGTCTCCTTTGACGTCCGCATCATGAGGCTATGACGTCACATGACGTAAAAATTGCGTAATCAGTTCTGAATGGCGGCCATATTGGTCCGCCATCTTGGATTTCTGGATTTGTCCAAATCCTCCAAAAACCGTCCAAAATCGGCTCAAAAGTAGTTAAAACGAATAAAAACACCATGAAACGACCTAAAGACTTTCAAAAAATGCTACAAGAAAGCTTTTTTAAAATATTTTTTTTAATAAGAGAAATCGAAATTTTTGATAAACATGCCTGTCAAAATATGGTTGCCATGAAAACGTCAAGTCACGTGGGTAGTGACATGTCATATCAAGTTGTTGCCAGATAAATTTTGGAAAAATTCGCCAAGTTTGGTAGCATTTGCTTTAATATTAAAAAAGTTATTACCGGTAACGTCCAAAGTCGCCGCGGGC
>JAOXSG010000331.1 GCA_025800105.1 Cohaesibacter sp.
AGTTACACGTGTTATTCGGATGTTCAGATTAAAGTGAAGTGAGTTGCGTTTCCTTGTGTCCTCGATAATATTATTATCCGTTTACAACATTGACGTTATTACGGTTAAAGTGAAATAGACGCCTCTCTCTCTGTATTCGGATCTTCAGTTTCTGGAATGTGTTTTGATAGCATGAAATTAAGACCGTAAGGATGGTCTGAGCTAGACGCATTGCATGCTGGAAAAAATGCAACACGATACAGCCCAAAGGGCCTTTTGATTTAGTTTTGCCTCTTCTGTTCCAGCATCGCTGATTGATATAGCTGAATAGAGTTTGAATGCAAAAGCCTGAATGTAGTTATTTTATTGCTCGCCTCGAATTAACTCAGCCTAACAATTACTATCGAATATGTGGCTTTTGTTTTAGCTCCCGGTGTGATAAATCGATGAAAATCAATCATAGGAAATCCAATCGATCAATCGATATCAATCGATGAAATTAGTTAATTGATATCGATTGATATTGGTCAATCGATGATCAATCGATAATCACCAAATTTCTCACAGATTATCGATTTTCATCGATTGTCATCGATTTTAATTGAATGATTTGCAAAGACTCCCGAAAAGATTGTGCGTGGTTTCTATTGTTCGGT
>JAOXSG010000373.1 GCA_025800105.1 Cohaesibacter sp.
GGAATGAGGAAAAATTCCTGGATGGGGAAATGTATCCCAGAGATAAAAATGCAGGCACGTTCCAACAACAAAGTGCTAAAGGATGGAGCAGTCGATCAATGCCGACTCAAAGTCAAGCGGAGGAGTGATTGGCATATCGCAGAGCCCGTCGGCTCTTGAACGGTGGTTTTTAACTATCTATGAAAGAGCATCTATTACATCAGCTCTAAAGGTCATGTACAGGCTCCAAGATGGCGAACAAGCATCGCACAAGGAAGAAGTTCCCAGGCGAGTAAAACGAGACGAGGAAGACATCAAGAAGATGATGGGTTGCTTTTCTTCAGGCTTGATGTCAGATCCTTTTACTCACGATTCGGATGCCCTTCTTAATATCGCCACCGGAGTAGTTCTGCCGGAAGATGTGGCCCAAAACCTAGTCTGCAGTACCGAGAAAGGCCGGCAGCAAATGAATGTCTTCGTCGAGAAGCGCATTAACAGCAACACCGTGAACTTCTGGGAACCAATTCCCAACATAAAGATCAAGACGTTCAGCAGCGCAAATAAGAAGATCCGTGTCAAATCCAACGACAAGCTAGTGACTGTTAACACGGACAGGGACTTGTTTGGTAGGCTGCTAATCGTATCAAACACGCGCCAGATCTGTCTGAAAGATGTGCTGAGCTTTGAACTGTCTCCAGTCCCATATTCACTCGCAAACGCAGACGGAAGTCTTAGAAAAGGGGCAAAGAGCGTCCTGTGCTCTCTTCTGGAGAAAGACGTTAACATGGTTCAGCGACTTGCAGCATCACCAAATCCAACTGTTGTAATCATCCACGGCATGGCTGTCGTACAGATGTCAAAGTCTGCCGGAGCAAGTACCTTTGGTGAGCTTTCCAAAAAGTA
>JAOXSG010000381.1 GCA_025800105.1 Cohaesibacter sp.
TGGGTAACACAGGCTTGTTGGAAGCCTGATAAGCCTGAGAAAAAGTCAATATCATAAAGCAGATTTTTAGGGTGGTAAGCCAAGGGGGTTTGGACCACATTGCCCATGTCAGTAATGGCACGAGGCCGAAGCCATGGTGGCAAAGGGCGAGGTCGCAAACTAGAAGGACATAAAGCAGGCAACCAACCGTCTTCGAATGGAGGAGGTGAGCTAGTAGGAAGGACGGCTATATCTGAAGAGGCGAAGAAATAGCGTGCTCGTGAAACAGAGCCCCATTGCGCGCAATTGATGTAATGTGCGCATTTCATAGGAATACCTAAGAGTTCATGGATGTAGGTTTTCATATGTTCTTTCATTGAACCAGCATTCTCAAATAAAATGATAACCTTATGCCACCAAGGGGTTAATGACAGATAATACAAGACTGCCCAGCCGCAATGGATAAGGACGCTCCGATCTCCAGCTAGTCCAAGGAGACCTTTGCCCCTACCAATAATGGTGAGATCAGGGCATGGAAATCCAGCTGCTATGAAAATAACAGAGTCTTCTGGTAACAGAGAAAGGAATTGTTTCAGAATCAAGCAATGATTTTGAATCAGCGCCCAGACATCCTTGGCATAAAATGAATGAGCACCACGTTTGTCATAGGCCCATAATGTGCCATCAAGGGGCCATCCCTTGACTTTAGCCACGACTGCACGAGTACCAGGGTCATTTTCAGCCGCTAAAATAGCATGAGG
>JAOXSG010000410.1 GCA_025800105.1 Cohaesibacter sp.
GGCATGACAGTTGGACAGGCCAATGTCATTCTCTTTGATGGGCAAGGCGCGCAGATCGCAGCCTTTGAAATCAATGTTGCACGTGACAGCAAATCTCTTGCTGCTTTGATCCGCCGCATGATCCCGCAATCCAATATCAAAGTGGAAGGCGTGGGCGAAAATATTATCCTGTCCGGCAGCGCCAGAACACCGGCAGATGCCGAAAAAGCCATGGATCTTGCCGCTAGCTATGTGGGTGATCGTAAGAAAATATCCAATTATATTGCGGTGACATCTCGAGAACAGGTGCAACTGCGTGTGACTGTTGCCGAAGTGCAGCGCAATGTCTTTAAGCAATTGGGCATTGATACGGGCGGCGTCCTCAATCAGGGCATTTTCAATACAGCCGGTGGAATCAAGAACAGCTTCTCAGCCAATAGTGTGGCGCTGGCGGGAACAATATTAGGCGGCACAGTTGGTGGCGCCAACAAGAATTTCAGAGCCCAAATTCGCGCTATGGAGCGCAATGGTCTGGTTCGTACATTGGCAGAACCAAATTTAACGGCCATTTCCGGTGAAAGAGCCAATTTTCTGGCCGGTGGTGAATTTCCAATTCCGGTGGGACTGGAAGATAATAAGATCACAGTTGAATTCAAGCCCTATGGCGTGGCGCTTGGTTTCCGCCCCATTGTGCTCAGCGAAAATCGCATC
>JAOXSG010000438.1 GCA_025800105.1 Cohaesibacter sp.
CACCAATAATGATGATATACCCAAGACCAAGAAAAAGATCAAGACCAAGGCTCGTGCTGGTGCAATGCACGGACGAACTGAGGGCGAAAAGAGGCGGATGTTGAAGGAATCCGGCCCAACAAAGGATACTGTAACTGTAAAAGACACAATGAAGGATATGGTGGAAAAGGCAGATCGTGCGGTAAGGGGGGAACTATCCAAGCTATTGGAGGAGTATGGGGACGTGTTCCCGGAAAAGCTACCATATGGACCACCTCCGAGGAGGATGATTGATCATGAGATTGAGGTGGTACCAAGAGCTGAACCTCCGAATAAAAGCCCTTACAGGCTCAGCAATGCCGAGATGGAGGAATTGAGGAACCAGGTGGAAACATTGCTTGAGCAGGGCTGGATCCGACCTAGTTCAAGCCCGTATGGATCACCCGTAATCTTTGTTCCAAAGAAAAACGGGCAGTGGAGGATGTGTATTGATTACCGGGCTTTGAACAAGATTACAGTTAAGAACAGATATCCTTTGCCAAGAATTGAGGAACTCTTGGACTGGCTACATGGGGCGCGGTACTTCAGCAAGATCGACCTGCACTCAGGATACCATCAAATCCGAGTGCGGGAAGCCGATATTGCGAAGACCGC
>JAOXSG010000467.1 GCA_025800105.1 Cohaesibacter sp.
CCTTTGTCCTTTCCCATATCATAACAAATATCATGATAAGCTGAAATTTCATCCACTTAGGATCATATTCCAATTGTTTATCAAGAGGATTTTAAGCTCCCATATACTTGTAATTACCAGGAGTTCAACCAGCTTTCCGTCTTGGCAATTTTCCTATCCATTTATGAATATCAATACCACTTCCATCCAAATCTTTTCTATCAGTTTTATACTGGATATCAGGTCTTACTTTGGTTGATAATTGATCCAAAGCTTTTCCAGCAGTATCATAAACGAATGGTGTCAGTTTTTTCATTCCATAATCTACAGCTTTCTTTTGCAATTTCTTGTCTCTCATAATTTCACTAGCTCCATAACGCCCCATTTCAATAGTTTTCTTACCAACCAAGGAATACCATGGCGATACAAAGCATCAGCCGCTATTCCACCAACATCTGTCATTAATCCATTACCTTTTAGGCTTTTTTTTCCCTGTAGAAGTACTTTTCACATACCGTACTTTCTTTATTCCACAAAG
>JAOXSG010000470.1 GCA_025800105.1 Cohaesibacter sp.
CCTTGGTTGGCTAAGAAAACTGTTGAAATGGGTCGTTATGGTGCTAGTGAATTATTGAGAAACAAAAATCTTCAGAAGAAAGCTGTTGATTATGGAATGAAAAAACGTTCACCATTCGTTGTTGATACTGTTGGATCATCAATGGATCAATTATCAACCAAAGTCAGACCAAAAAACCAAAAATACAAAACTGATAGACCTGAGTTAGATGGAAAAGGATTTGATATACACAAAATGATAGGAAAACTACCAAGACCAAAAGCGGGTTGGACTCCTGGCAGGTATAAGTATATGGGAGCTTATAATGCTCTTGATTAACAACTCGAATACGATCCTGAAACTGGTGAAGTCTTGAGATGGCACGTTATTCCTTATAATAAAGTTGATGAAGTTTCTGCTTATCATGACATTTGTTATGATATGGGAAGGAATAAAGGTGAATGTAATAGAGAGATGATAAAATCATTGGATCAGATTCCTTACGGAGAAATGTCAAAGTGGGGATCAACTGCAAGATTCTTGATTAATACTAAACAAAAAGTAAGACTTGGTG
>JAOXSG010000481.1 GCA_025800105.1 Cohaesibacter sp.
TTAACGACAACAACAACATGACAATGCTAATTTGGTGGAAACAACCTGATCTGTAATAAACGATTGTTGGGTGTTTTAAATTGCCAGCAAATACTTCACACAACGAAAAAAAATTAAATGTTATTGTTATTTAGCAACGAGATTTACGATATCACGCATAATATGCGGCTCAGGTCCCCATGGGTTTGTAGTGAAGGACCCGAGGGACAGCAGAAAAATGAATTTAGTCTCAAAGCAAGGGCGCAAAAATTGCACCAAAAGAAAAATAATGAAAATAAATTTTAGTTTACGCTTTTTTAAAAGCAAAAAAGCGTAAATTGCAAGCCGATGCCTTCGATAACAAAAAAAAAAAAAGAGAAACAGATTGAACGGAGGCAAAGGAAAGAACAATATATAAAATTTGCTCGAACAAAAATTCTCGGCGAAGTCCATTTTTGCTACTTATATACAACCGATGCCGCCTGTCTGTGTTTTTCGCATCATTGACTGGTTTAGCCCATTTTACATCGCCATTTAACTTTATAGTGTGATCAAAAATATTTTAAATCGCGATTGTACTCCAAATCGTGCTTACCCGTCAAGCGTGATTTGGAGGCTAAATCACGATTTAACTCTTTAGTGTGACCACAGCCAGTATTGACTGAGGCGGATACGAGGTTCACAATATATATTGCTAACGTTAAAAGAGAAAATAACT
>JAOXSG010000522.1 GCA_025800105.1 Cohaesibacter sp.
TGCGAACATCCTTCTCATCTGCCGCCGCAGTCTTGCTATTTGCCGACATGAGAAGTAGAGCCTCTTTCAAGCTCTCAAACTGGCTTGCAAATCCAGAAATTGCCGTCCTCAGTTCCTCGAAACAAGATTGTCCTGCCGTTACATCCTGTTGCAGGAATTCGGCTAACTTCCCTGTCTCCTTGGTCAACTGAGTCAAATCATGGCTAATCAGCCGACCGTTGGTCGTGATCACTTTGGCAAGAACGGTGAACAACTGAACCTGACGTTTGATTCCTTGGTCATTTTCTGACCTTGCCAAGTCACTCAATCCGTTCAAGAATGCATCCGTAGACGCGTTAATCGTGGTCTTGTCAACGTCTCCATCCGCCGGGAACGGCGGCAACGCGGTCAACGCACCACTGGTATCTGCCGGCACCGCCGGTGGCACAACTGGCAACGCCGGTGGCACAACTGGTGCTGGAGCAACACCCGGCGCAACCGCCGGTCCTTCAGGTGTTACCACCTCAACTTCTGGAGCTTCAGCAGCCATTGCAACTTCTGAGGAAACTCACTCGAAAAACTCCGTTTGATCTCTCCGAAAATGCTATGCAAATGATATAAATTGAAGTGAATTCTTCCGAAAATCCGATGTTCTCAAACGAAACCATTTTCCATTCAATGAAATCCAACAATCT
>JAOXSG010000557.1 GCA_025800105.1 Cohaesibacter sp.
GACGATCAATGGGTCACCGATTTGGTGGAAGTCCAACCCTTGGCCAAGTACAACCGCGGGGTGCGGTACCTGATGACCGAGGTCGATGCCCTGTCCAAGTACGCGTGGGTCCAACCGTTGAAAGCCAAAACTGGGGTAGCCGTGGTCAAAGCCTTTGACAAGATTCTTCGACAAGGGCGTCGACCCAACCGGTTGCAAACGGATCGAGGCAAAGAATTTTACAACCGCACATTCAAACAATGGACCCAAAAGCACGGGATCCATCATTTTTCAACGGAAGGGGATGCCAAAGCGGCCTTGGTGGAACGGTTCAACCGAACCTTGAAAGAAAGACTGTATCGGTATTTCACGGCTGCCAACACCTTTCAATTCGTCGATGAACTGCCTCAACTCGTGGAAGGGTACAATGCCACCCGTCATCGCGCCATTGGCATGGCTCTCAAAGACGTGACGTGGCACAACGAAGAAGCGGTGTGGAAACGTCTGTACAGCAAATGGTTGAAACAGAAACCCGTCCGACCTCAATTTCAAGTGGGGGATCGTGTGCAT
>JAOXSG010000713.1 GCA_025800105.1 Cohaesibacter sp.
CATGTTTATCATGATTAACATGTATGGGTATGTGTGTGCATATGTATTTGTGCATGCATACATGTGTGCATGTGCCTGCATATGTATACAAGTGTGGGGCTGACACCACCCACCCTCACCCCACCCACCCCCTACCTGCCAAGGGGGGGACCCCCCTAAAACAGTATAAATTTAATATGTCTTGAACTAATCGAGATAAATCAATTCTGTTTACAGATTTGAAGTCTGTCTAGACTCCTCCACCTATGAGTGGGTGTATGGTTTGGTGGGTAGGTGTATGGGTGGGTTGATGGATGGGTCATTCTTTTGATATGTTGACATTTGATTTCTTACTTAAACCACCTCAGCCCTTTACAGGGCTATTTTGGTGAATTTCAAAAAGTTTGTACATGAAAGAGCACATTTCCATTGTAATGGAGTAGATATAGTGGAAAAGAGAGATAACATTCAAGTTTTCTCAAAATTCAGTATTTTCCCAAATCAGGGCAAGGAGCGGAGCGACTTGCCCACGACATCAGTTGTCGCAAAAATTTAGCTGAAAATGTGCGGAATGACCTTCCGAGTTGATTGGTACCTCTACCAAGCCTTTTCGATGAATATAAAAGGTAATACAGCAATTTTTAGGTGGTTTAAGTTTACACTTAAACCACCTAATAGCATCACGCGTGA
>JAOXSG010000593.1 GCA_025800105.1 Cohaesibacter sp.
TGTGTCTTCATCAGTTGTTGCGGTGTCATCCACCGCATCAGGGGCATCATTCACCGGATTGACGGTGACTGTAACGGTTGCACTGTCTGTCAGACCATCAGCATCTTGCACCGTGTAAGCAATGCTTGCCTCACCGCTAAAATCTGCCGCAGGTGTGAAGACAATCTTGCCATCTTCAACAATGACAGTTCCTTGTGCCGCATCAACTATTGGATTGATAATGGTGAGGTCATCCCCATCTGGATCTGTATCATTGGCCAGCACATCGATGACGACTTTTGTGTCTTCATCAGTTGTTGCTGTGTCATCCACCGCATCAGGGGCATCATTCACCGGATTGACGGTGACCGTAACGGTTGCACTGTCTGTCAGACCATCAGCATCTTGCACCGTGTAAGCAATGCTTGCCTCACCGCTAAAATCTGCCGCAGGCGTGAAGACAATCTTTCCATCTTCAACAATGGCTGTTCCCTGCGCTGCATCAACCATTGGATTGACAATGGTGAGAGCATCTCCATCTGGGTCACTGTCATTGGCCAGCACATCGATGATGACTTTTGCGTTTTCATCAGTTGTTGCTGTGTCATCTACTGCGACAGGAGCGTCATTGACGGCCTTGACTTTCACTCTGACAGTTGCGCTGTCTGTCAGACCACCTGCATCTTGCACACTATAAGCAATGTTTGCTTTTCCGCTAAAGTTTGCAGAAGGTGTGAAGACAATCTTCCCCTCGACAATTTCAACACTTCCCTTGGCTTCGTTGACATTCGCCTCAATAATGGTGAGGTCATCCCCATCTGGATCCGTATCATTAGCCAGCACATCAATGATGATCTGTGTATTTTCATTTGTGCTCACTTTGTCTTTCACCGCATCAGGAGCATCATTGACTGGATTGATAGTAACCTTGACTGTTGCACTATCGGTCAGTCCATCAGTATCTTGCACCGTGTAAGCAATGCTTGCCTCGCCGTTAAAATCTGCCGCAGGTGTGAAGACAATTTTCCCATCCTCAACAATGACAGTTCCTTGTGCTGCATCAACCATTGGATTGATAATGGTGAGGTCATCCCCATCTGGATCACTATCATTGGCCAGCACATCGATGATGACTTTTGTGTCTTCATCAGTTGTTGCAGTGTCATCCACCGCAACAGGGGCATCATTGACCGGATTGACTGTGACGGTGACTGTTGCACTGTCGGTCAGGCCGCCCGCATCTTGTACGGTATAAGCAATGTTTGCCTCACCGCTAAAATCTGCCGCAGGCGTGAAGACAATCTTTCCATCTTCAACAATGACAGTTCCTTGTGCTGCATCAACCATTGGATTGATAATGGTGAGGTCATCCCCATCGGGATCACTATCATTGGCCAGCACATCGATGACGACTTTTGTGTCTTCATCAGTTGTTGCAGTGTCATCCACCGCAACAGGGGCATCATTGACCGAATTGACAGTGACCGTGACTGTTGCACTGTCGGTCAGGCCGCCCGCATCTTGTACGCTATAAGCAATGCTTGCCTCACCGCTAAAATCTGCCGCAGGCGTGAAGACAATTTTCCCATCTTCAACAATTGCTGTTCCTTGCACCGCATCAACCATTGGATTGATAATGGTGAGAGTATCCCCATCTGGATCTGTATCATTGGCCAGCACATCAATGACAACTTTTGTGTTTTCATCAGTTGTTGCCGTGTCATCCATCGCGACAGGGGCATCATTGACCGTCTTGACTTGCACCTTGACATTGGCCTTGTCTTTCAATCCACCAGCATCTTTCACAACATATTTAATGGTGGCAGTTCCGGTAAAATCATCGGCAGGTGTGAAGACAAGTTTCCCATCGACAATCTCAACACTTCCCTGCGCCTTCTTGACATTTGCCTTAACAATGGTGAGAGCATCCCCATCTGGATCCGTGTCATTGGCCAGCACATCAATGGTGACAGGTTCACCTTTATCGGTGCTCGCCTGATCCTTCACCGCATTAGGAGCATCATTGACTGGATTAACGGTGACGGAGACAGTTGCACTATCTGTCTGGCCGTCAGCATCCTGAATGGTATAGGCAATGCTTGCCTCGCCGTTGAAGTTTGCAGCAGGGTTGAAAACAATCTTCCCATCTTCAATGGCAACAAATCCCTGTGCTGGATCGACATTCGCCTCAAGGATGTTCAGACCCTGATCATCTGGATCACTATCATTGGCCAAGACATCAATAACGATCTGTGTGTCTTCATCAGTTGTGGCCTCGTCATTCACCGCACCGGGGGCTTGATTGGATAGATCAATTTCTGTCCCATCCACAAGCACTTTGACTTTTTCGATATTATAGACGCTCAGATTGAAGGCGGTGAAGTCAAAGCCGTCATCGTCGCCTTTGCCAGCATCATCGCGCAAATAGGCAAGAAAAGCAGCAACATCGGCGCGAATATCAGCTTGGCTCCATTCATCGGATGTGAAGGATAAGCACAAGCGATCGCAGCCTTTGCCGCCATCATAATGATCTGTCTGGCCAGCATTTTCTGCCAGACTATACATCAGCTGATCATCGCCATCGCCGGTATGGACATCATCGCTGCCAGCACCACCATCGGCAATGTCATGACCATCTCCACCCAGAACCCAGTCATTGCCAGCACCGCCTAAAACGGTGTCATTGCCGTCATCCCCATAGACTTCGTCATTGCCGTCGCCACCATCAACATAGTCGTTGCCACCATTGCCCCAGACATAGTCATTGCCGTCCCCACCATAGACTTCGTCATTGCCCTTGCCGCCCAGCGCCCAGTCATTGCCGGTCTCGCCATAAAGTTTGTCATTGCCATCATCGCCATAGAGACCATCATGGCCGCTGCCGCCATGGACTATGTCATCGCCTTCATTGCCCCAGGCATAATCATCGCCCGCACCGCCCATGACCAAATCATCGCCATGACCGCCATAAAGCCCGTCATTGCCTTTGTCGCCATGCACTTCGTCATTGCCGTCATCGCCATAGACTTCGTCATTGCCATCATTGCCATAGACCTTGTCGTCGCCTTCATTACCCCAGACATAGTCATCGCCCTTGCCGCCATGGGCTTCATCTTTGCCCTGACCGCCATAAACCTCATCATTGCCGTTATCGCCATAGAGTGTGTCATTGCCATCATCGCCATAGACTTCGTCATGACCGGAGCCACCCCGCACGCGATCATTGTCGTCATTGCCCCACAGCTTGTCATTGCCAGCGCCGCCATTGATGATATCCTCACCATCGTCGCCATAAACCCAATCATCGCCAGCTTTTGCATTGATTGTGTCATTGCCGTCCAGACCGACAATTTCATCCTTCAAGTTGCTGCCATTCAGAGTGTCATCGTTTTTGGTGCCGCGAATATAATTATCAAACAAACGTCTCATAAAAGTCTCTCCAGGAACTTTGAAATCAAGGCAATCGCGAAAATATGCGTGTTTTAAGGAAAAATTAACACTCTAAGTTACCTGCGAGTCAATTGCAGAGCATTGAATAAAATGGTTTTTGGTTAAATCAAACAGCCCCAAAATCAGAAAAATTTGCGAAATTTTCAATATTGATAAATAAAAACAAATAATTGGAAGAATTATCTCGATGGGATTATTTTTTAGACTGAAATAACCAAATCTATATGGCTTGCGAAGCAAAAGAGAGCCTAAATATTGTTTCACAAAAATATGATTTGTTTCACAAATGACGGTCAGTCACTGCCTTATGCCCCACGATGGCACAGAGCAGAGCGCATATTTACCAAAAATTCATCTTTCAGTTGCGGTTAACTATAAGTGTCCGTTAGGGTTTCACTAACCTTTTGAGTTTTGCGTATTTTGGTATTTTAAACATGAAGACAGGCTCCCGATCGCTCAATCAGTCTAGAGAAGCATTGCAGACAAAGGGAAAGGTCAATGGCCGGTTTCTTGTCTGGCTTTTTGTCTTTTCCGTCGCGGCCAATCTCTTTTTGCTGGCCATGCCGCTCTATTTGGCACAAATCTATGATCGGGTGCTGCCATCCAGCAGCTTTGAGACATTGATCTATCTAACGGCGATCATTTTGGTATGCCTTGCTCTGTTTGGCGTGATGGAAGTGCTACGCAGCAAAATTGCGCAACGGTTAAGCACCCATTATGAAATGACCACTGCTCCGGCCATTTTGAACCGCTCTATTGAAAGCCGTGACGCGATTGCCAGTCAACAAAGTGCCTTGCTCGGTGATGTCACGATGATCCGCCAGCTTTTGGCAAGCCGGGCCTTTATTGCTCTGTTTGATTTGCCATTCACACCGCTCTTTTTGCTTTTGCTGTTTGTGGTGCATCCATGGTTGGGATGGGTAGCAACTGCCGGGGCCATAATGCTGGTCACTTTGGCGATTTGCAATGAAGCGCTGGCGCGCAATCGCAACGGCCAAAGCGCTCAAACACAGCAGATAGCCAAACAAAAAGGCGCAGAAATCCTCACACATCTGGAAGATGTACGCGCCATGGCAATGGGACAGGCCCTGTATGAAAGATGGCGCAAAACCGCTCTGCAAACGGCTTTGAGCGCCGATCAGGTTGCGTCTTTGAACGGATTTTTCTTCGGACTGGTACGCTTTTCTCGTCAGGCCATTCAGGTCGCTATTTTGGGCACCGGGGCTTATCTGGTGCTAACGCAATCCATGTCCGCTGGTTTGATTTTTGCCGCCAGTATCATTGGCGGACGCGCCTTGATGCCAATCGAGCAATTGCTTGGCAGCTGGCGTCAATTATCCTCTGCCCACCAGGCCAGCAAACGCGTCAAAAATGCCCTGTCCTTTTATGAGCAACAGACAACAGGGCAAAATCAGTCGCTGCGTTTGCCCCAGCTCAAAGGTTATTTACAGGTTTCTCGCGTCAGCTATGTGCCAGAAGGCTTAGAAGATGATAAAGCCATTTTGAAGAATATCAATTTTGCCCGTCATCCCGGCTCTATTCTGGCAATTTTGGGGGCAAGCGGCGCAGGAAAATCCACCTTGATGCGCATTTTGGCCACCAGCCAGCACCAGAGCCATGGGGCAGTCTTGTTTGATATGTTTCAGGCCGACCACTGGTCCGTCAATCAATTGGGCAAATCCATCGGTTATGCCGGACAATCCAGTGATTTGTTTGAAGGCAGTGTTGCAGAAAATATTGCCCGTTTTGACCCCGATGCAACGGATGAAGATATTTTGCAAGCGGCAAATCATGCCGGCGCTCATGACTTTATCGGCTCTCTGCCCGATGGCTATCACACCCAATTGGGCGATGGATCGGTGCGCCTGTCGGGAGGACAAAAGCAGCGCATCCTTCTTGCCAGAGCCTTCTATAAGGATCCGGCCATCCTGTTGCTCGATGAGCCAAATGCCCATCTGGATTCAGGCGGCGAAAAGGCGCTTAAAAAAGCCCTTTTAGAGGCAAAAGCGCGCGGCAAGACAATTGTTTTTGTAACCCAGCGCAAAGGGCTTCTCTCCTGCGCGGATGATATTTTAGTGCTGGACAAGGGGCAGATGTCCTTTCTTGGAACTGCCGAGCAATTTGCTGAGGCAACAAAACCAGCCAAGAGCCAGAATAAAACCAAACAGCTTTTGCAAAAAACAGGGCCCAAAAGGTTTCAAATCAAGCAAGCAAGACAGGTAAACACATCCTCTGACAGCAACAATGCCCATTTGGCAACCGACTAGCTGCATATGATGGTCCGAACCCTTGCCCAGATGATAAAATTGCAGGAATAATTCAATGTCACCGCAATCAATTGATGAAATCCACCAAGATGTTACAAAAATTTCATCTCCTGTCGTCACAGGTCTGGTGTTGCTTGCCCTTTTCATTGGCGGTTTTGGTATATGGGCCGCCACTGCGCCTTTATCCGGGGCGGTGATTGCTGCTGGCTGGATTGCCAAACAGGGCGACACCCAAAGCGTCGCCCATGAAAAAGGCGGTGTTGTCTCCAATATATCAATCTCGGAAGGCCAGACAGTGGCCGCCGGAGATTTGCTGATCACTATATCGGACGCGGACAGACAAGCGCTTTATGGGGAATTGATGTCACGCATTGCTGCATTGCAAATCCGCGAACAACGCCTAAAAGCAGAGGAAAATGGGGCCGAGCGCTTTGAGATGCCAGATCAGTTGCCCATCGCCTTCAACAGTGATGACAAAACAGCAACCAGCACGATCTGGGATCATGATTTAAAAGCCATGTTGCGCGATCAAAAGCAGGAATTTCAAAGCCGCAAGCAAAGAGTGAAGCAAGACAAACTCATTCTGAGCCAGCAAAAAACTGCACTGGACCAACAATTAGAAGGTGTGAAGGCAGAATTGGCCTCGGTCTTTGCGCAAATGGCCATTCTCAAAGAGCAACGCATCTCCCGAAAGGCCCTCATTCGTCAGGGCTATGGCCGCAAAGTCGATTTGCAGGAAACAGAGCGCGATTTGGCACAATTGCGCGGCCAGCAAGCCCAATTGCAAGCACGGCAAAATAGCCTGCCCCATCAAATTGCAGAATTGCAGGCACGGCTTCAAAATGTCGAGAGCCTGTTTCAGGAAGATATCAGCAAGGAAATGGCAGATCTGCGGGTTGAAAAATTGACATTGCAAAAACAGTTTGAAGCAGCTCAAACAGCCATGTCACGGGTCGAGGTCCGCGCACCAACCTCAGGAACGGTGAACAAGATACATGTCAATACCATCGGCAGTGCCGTTGGCGCCTTCCAGCCCCTTGTCGAAATCGTGCCGGACAGCAAGCAAATCTTGGTGGAAGTGGAAGTTCAGCCCATGGATATCGAGCAAGTCAGAATTGGTCAGAAAGCAACGCTGGTCCTAAGCGCGTATGAAGCGGACAAAGTGGCTCCGGTTTCAGGAAAAGTGCAATTCGTATCGCCGGACCGGCGCATCAATGAGCGCACCCAGCAGCCTTATTTTGTGGCGCGATTACAACTGGATGAACAGGCCGAAAATCTGCCCGATCTCACCCCCGGTATGCCGGTAGAAGCCTATATGGAAACATCACGCAGAACCTTCGCGCAAATCCTCATAGAGCCCATCACAAAAAGCTTGAGACGCGCATTCAGGGGCTAGTCTCATCTTGAGACTTTTCAATCGGTTACTTAAGAAACAAGACAAGCAAAAGACCAAGGCAGTCAACATGACAAAATATATGAACATGTTCTCCATTTTCTGGATCGGCTATTTTGGAGCAATCCTCTCCATCCTGCTCTATCTGCTCAATTTCAGCGTTCATGACATCGCCATGATCGGACTAGCAATCATCGCCACAGCCCTAATGGGAAGTTGGATCGCTCGCCTGTTATAAAATGTGAAAGCTGTTCAATACTTCCTGACAAAGGTCTTTGCGGGGAATAAAGCAAAATATGGCAAACATCGTGCACTATTTTGGCCCTTATGCTTGAATAGAACGCTTTGGTGAATGATACTGATATTTGATAATTAAAATTCTTTCTTCCGAGTCTGTTTTGAACCAACCAAACTCTATGAAACGCATATTTTCAGTGGCTTGGCCCATTGCCATGAACAATATGCTATTCTCTGGAGCGCTGGTCATAGATACAATTCTGGTTGCGCCTTTGGGCGCATCAGCCCTTGCCGCCATGGGTTTGGCAACGGCCATATGCGGCTTGATGCTGGCTGCAATGATTGCCATTTTCCAATGGGCTACAAATTTTGACGGCACAGGCATTTGGGGGCGATAAAAAAGACTTTCTCAAGTCCATTTTCTGGATTGGCATGTGCAATGCGCTCCTGATTGGCGCGCTGATCATTGCCTTGATTTTGATGGCTGGCCAATGGATCATCACACTATTCGCCGAAACCAGCCTCGTGGCAGACCTCGCATGGACCTATATGCGATTATTCTGTCTCTTTATCCTTGCCCGCGCGATGAGCATACCAATCACCTCCTATCTTATGGGATGTGCGCAGACACAACCGCAGCTCAAGAGCAGCATTTTTGAGATCATCATCAATGCAACACTCAGCTATATGCTGATATATGGGGTCGGTGGTTTTCCGCAGATGGGTCTGGCGGGCGCTGCGATTGGCAGTGTTGTCGGTGCTTGGTTCAAGACCGCATTTTTGTCCGTCGTGATGCTCAAGAATTATCCGTTTATTTTTAAGGGAAGCAGTTGGTCTGAACGGGGTTTTCTCAACACATATCGTCTTATTTTGGATCAGGTTCTGCCAATTGCCGTGACCTATTATAGCGGCCGCATCATGCAGAATATTCTGCTGCTGATTTATGCCATGCTCGGCACGAGTGCCTTTGCAGCCTTGTCGCTTGTCAATACATGGATCATCCTGCTTGCGAATTTTTCCAATGCTTGGGTTGCGGCAACGGGGATTTTGGTTGGCCAAGCGCTGGGACGTGCCTGCGAGAAAGACGAAGTGCAGAGGTTTGTTTCCTTGTCATGGAAATCAGCCTTGATCGTATCTCTATGCGTCGCCGCTGGATATTTCCTGATCATGAGTATGATCCCGTTTATTTATGCCAATCTGGATTCTGAAACGCTTGGATATCTTCGCTCTTTCATTCCAGTCCTGTTGCTCCTGCCGATTCTTAGAACAATCAACCATTTTTGTTCAAGCATCTTGAGAGCGGGCGGGGATAGCAAATATCAAATGAAAGTCAACACGCTCACGCAGTGGTGCTTCACCCTTCCTGCAACGGCAATATGTGTGCTGATAGTCGATCTCTCGGCAACTTGGATCTTTGCCCTTCTGCTTGTCGAGGCTTCGATCAAAATCCCATTCCTCCATGTGCGCATGAAAAAAGGCATATGGATGAGGAAATTGCTGAAGAATATTTAGGGAAAAATGGTGGAGCCCAGCGGGAAATAGGGGGAGGTAATTATGCCCTAAGCTATTTGAAGGATGAGAATAAATTGCTGTCTATCTCCAAGGGACGCAATGCGAAATTCCAATCCCGTCGAAAAAGCCTAAAATGTGAAACCGGGCTCAGGTTTTAACGCTTATCAACGACGGCGGCCTAAACAGCGATAGTTTTGTCAATGTCTTGATGATGCAAGTAATCTGTTGACGGCAATACGGAGCGTCGGAATGGAGTAGCATTTCAGATTTCATTCTATCATAAGTGTAGTCAGATTTATTTTTTATAGTTCGGTTTCAGAGATTTAAATTCATTCAAGGAGTTGGATATGCCGGTAATTGCGATGCGTTATTTATTTATCGGAGGTTTCTTTTTTTTAAGCGGCTGTATCGGAATAGAGAACAACGCCAGAATTGATTCAGAAGGTATGGTAAATGTCGACATGTCCCTGCGGATCAACGCCACAATGGCAGGAATGACGAAACAAGATGATGGAGAATTTTGCCCGACCCAACCTAAAGAGTTTGAGAAGAGGGGAGTAAGGGGTTTAGTTACCCGCACTGTAGATGAGAAGGATATTATCTGTAGGATCCAGATAAGCACTTCATTGGAAAAGCTTATGCAAGCGCTTAACAATGCTGAAGATAAATGGATACAGATTGTCGAACTTGAGGAAAGCTATCGCGTCATCTATCAGCTCAAAACAAAAGCTCCAATTAATAAGGAACACCCGTTCTACGAGATGATACTTGCTGCGACCAATGGATATTCACTGGTGGCGACGATCACTGCTCCTCGTATAATTGGTACATCGGGGAAGATCTCCGAAGATAAGACTACCGCGCGAGTGGCCATGCCAACATCTATGTTGTTCAAAAGTGATCAAGAACCACTCAAGCACTGGATTGAGTTCTCTACTTCTGAACCTGGTTTTATCGAAAGATTGTTTGGCAAAGATTGATGTTTGTCTCAGCTACAAGGCGATTCGCGTTTTGTTAAGCGTGAACCCGGCTTCACTTTTTTAGAAGACGATAAATGCTTGCATAGCTGATTCCGAGTTCTTTGGTATGGCAGTAGGTCTCATACCATCCTCTGGGACGCGGCGACGGATATAATAGATCCTGCTTTCAGAGCGCGTTCTCGAAAAGTTGAAGCACTTTTCGGACAAGAACTCGCTTCAAAATAGACCAGTAAAGTCTGTCGAATGAGCCAAGGATGATGAGAAAGGCGTGTGTCCAAACCGGGATATTTCGCCATCTCTGCCATACGGTTTGTGTAACACTTTTAACAGAAGACGCTTATATCTCAAAGACTTATAAGGAAAACAACCATTTAGGTAAAAATGGTGGAGCTAAGCGGGAGCTCAAAACCCGAAAAATTTCCGTTATAAATCAATGTGATAAAAGCATCGCATTTGAACTTTGTGTAACACTTTGTCGGTGGGAAATCAATGGTCATTTAGTCAGGAGCTTACGCTGAGTTGGTGTTACTGGCACATTTATTCGCTAGAAAAGTAACTTTCCCATTTTGGGAAAAGTGGGGCGCTGCATACCAAAAAGATGAAACAATTTGCGTAAATTGCATCAGAGCTGATCATATCACTGTCTGAATATATCCCGTGTGCTACGCGGTTCCGTATGTTGGCACCTGCATTTCCGAACAGAAGTTCAATTTGTAAGAAACCATCTTCACCAAAGATCGCCTTCAATTCTTCTGCATACTTGGTCATTAGTGGCCCGAGCATCATATCAGACTGAAGCCCTGAGTTGCCGTCAAATATACTGGTTATGTGTCCTTGTTCCCTTAGTATGTTTCTAAGAACATTTTCAAAGAGTGGAACCAACATCGTGGTTGCTGTGGCATTCTGCCCTTTCAAAAATTCCATAAAACCGAGAAAAAATGCTCGTCGGTTCTCCTCTGGGATGAAAGGGGAGTAGGTGCATATCGTACCTATTACTTTTGGGTCAATATGGTCTTCGTTTTGTATTGCGTGCATGACCCGCCTAATTTTTGTTGCACAAATGAATTGGCGGCGCATTTCCTCATCTTGATGAATTTTCTCGAATATGGCTTCATCGTTGTTCTTATCAAAATCGTATGAGGGAGTGCTTCTTGTTGTTTTCCCGTGACGATCAATTTGTGCTGATCCGAAAAAATTGCTCAGTAAAAACTGAGAGAATGATGAAATGGCGTCTTCTTTTAGTGTTTCCGCACTGGGGGGAGCAGCACTCTCAGCAAGAAATTTCAATCGTTGAACAAAACTAAGCTCATCAAGGATGCCATCGAGCAGTTTTTGTAGATCTGATATGTCAGTTTTTGAAGTAATGGGAGTTATGCAAGTAGGTATCTCGCTTTGAACTGAGAGTAATTCGGCATGGAGCTCCTTTTGCCGTGCCTTGGTGCTAGGATTGTCTTTCAGTATTTGAACCGCCGTAGAAAGCCAGTGAGCTTGGATTGGCGGAAACTTCATACTCAACGCATATTCACGGCAAGCTTCAGCCGCAAGAAGGTTGCAACGAAGGTGGCCATCGTCGTTTTTAGCGCTTTTGTAAGCTTGTTCTGCGACTTGATAAAGATCCATTCGATGCATCGCAGCATCTACCGACTTCGCAAAGCTTTCGACTATGTCGCCTATGCTTTGCGGACTTACCGTTCTGTGTTCGAGCGCCATTTCAGCAAACGCCTTAACAGAATGGTTCATTCCTTGTTCGATTGACGAGTTAAGAAGCTCTTGGGACATTAGCCGAAGCGGTTCAAACAAAGGTTTTTGATGTTTTGTGGATGCAGATATGTTGAGCGCTCGCATTAGCATTTCCCGAACATTATGCCCGCAAAAGCTTTTGTCGAATGATGAAAAATGGAATTTCTGATCTCGAACCTTTTGAATTGCATCTACATATGCAAGAACAGCGAGTTTGGCCAAGGGGTATCTATTTTTGGTACTCAGCGTGAAGCAAACATCCGCAATTCTTGCTCTCAGGATCGGATGGTCAATACTCGATATAGCGTGTTCAAGTTCTTCGGCTTGTTCTGGGTAGAAATCTTCCAGATTTGGTGATCTGCGATTTTCAAAAATTGCCATGGATCGGAAAGGTTCCGTGTGATCATACGGTTGAAAATGCATGCCACAAATCGCAGATAGTGAACTGGCTATACGCACTATAGGTTCATCAGAAGAGGTGGGTGCCTGTTTGGCCTTCAAGTCAAATATCTTTTTTAAGTCAGAAACTTCTGCTGATTTGCACCCATTGAGAAGTCGATTGATATTCAGTTTTTCAAAATCTTCGGGAAGCAGATCAAACATTTTCTATCACTCTTTGGGGTGAACCATAATGGATGGAGAAATGGTCATCGTCGTTTGTCTTTATCATGCACAGTTTGAACTGTAGTTTGACCATACAAGCCTGAGCGCAAAGTCTCCTCGCCCTGCTCTTCAAAATTGACGGCCATCGGAAGATAAATGCATGCACTTCGAGTTAATTTCAGCATCCGCATGGTTTTGCTTTCCAAAATAGACAAGGGTATTCTAACTCGCTCCGAATTTGGCACATCAACATACTTTTCGAGATGTTGAATGACATCATCGGTAATTTCGACAAATCGGTGCTCCAATGCATTTCGCAAGTCTGCTAGTAACCGTGCGTCGGGCTCTGAAAAGCTCTTTCTTTCTTTTGAGTGTAAATCTTTGGATAGTTCAAACAATGCTCTGAGTGCTGGATTTTCAGTCGCAGAAACTACGGGGTGAACCGGTCGCGAGTTTTTTCTTGGTTTGTACCAGATGCCACTGAAGCTTATTTTTCTCGTCTCGTGGCCTAAGGACCAGTAGTGATTAATCAGCAAAGCGATGCGATCTAGGACACTATAGGCATAGCGATAAGCGACACGCAGTTTCTCGAAAGCCAAACCATGCCGAGTATAATCAAATGTATCTGCTAATTTTACTTCACGGTCTGAAAAATGAATGCCCTCAGAAGTTGGTGCGTCATAGTAAAAGTACCTAGCTGTCGTATATTCCTGCTTTATTCTGTTAAACAGACTGAACTCCAGAGGGGGATGCGCAGTGGTATCATCAAGGTGCTTCATGATTGCTGAAATGGACATAACATCGGCGGCAACGACCGGGTGCTTATAAGCATCATTTAAAGGGTTCAAGAAAAGAGCATTTTGCAGACAGAATAAGCGATATGAACGTTCTGCTTCTGACTGACCAAGCAGTCCGACGTCATCATCATCTACTATGCTATGGCAATATTCCGTATCAATAGCAGAGCTGATCCCGGTCGCTCTTCGTTTGAAGTCTGGTTTCAGGGTAAAAAGTTGGTGCTCATCCTCGAAAATGGCATCGTCTGTGGAAGCATTCTTGAAGCTTCTTTGTGCTGCCCACAATAGCATTTGCTGGTGAACCGTATCATTGACCAGCCTAGCATATCCCACTAAGCATCGGGCTCGATTTGCATTGGATAGAGCATATTGGGACGATAATCGAAGGGCGTTATCATAGTGTTCGATAGTTTCACAATATCGTCCTTGATCTGTAAGAAGAGTTCCTAGGTTGGTTAGAATTTGGACTTTGAACTGATCATCCACTTGGTCGAAGCCCTCGCTAGATAGGGCCGTTCTAAGCGAACCGAGCTGTTTCTCCAGATTGATATTCTCAAGTTTCTGGTCTTCACCTGCAAGCGCTGAATAGATGTTTGATTGCCAATAGAGAATTGTAGTTAGTTGCGAACCAGATGAGGTTTTGATGAGCTCGGCAACTTGAACAGACCGCGATGTTAGCCGCTTCCTATCCTGATAATAGACAGCTTCATCAATCTGTTGCGCCAATTCATTCAGGGAATTTTCGTCCATTTTGCAACTTTTCCATGTCGATCAGAGTTGGATAGTTGGCGGCTTTGCTATTGTTTCAGTGCATTTTGCACTGTCCCTAGTGAGACACCGATCTCAGTGGAGATTTCCCTGTAGTAGAGGCTATTATTACGAGTATTTTTAATTTTGCACAATCAGCTTGTTGTCCAGCAGGCTGCAGCGTTTTTGTATGCCGTCTTTTGATTGTTTTTCGGCCTTTGCCTGCAAGAAACTGGTTTAGTGACAGTGTTAATATCTATCACTGTTCTTCACTTGTTTTCTTCATCAAGTTTAGCCTCTTTTCGAAGAAAAAACTCACTCTGAAGACTGTACGAAAAATTGTATACCCTCCTTCGAGTAGGAGGAAGTAGAATGCAGATACAATAAGAAAGCTGGTGGCAGTCGGAATAGAAATTGCTATCTCCATCAACCATTCTGGAACAAAATCAGATTTTATGAAATATCGCCAGTTTGGCAAATTGAAATCAAATTTGGGTAATAGCAATATGAGAGAAGATACTACAGATGATATAGCTACTATATTGAAATAACTTACGTTGTAGAACAATTCGACCTCAAGTTTTTTGAGTTTTCTAATTTTTATTTTTGTTTCGATGCTTGTCTCGTTGGTTTCCTGCAATTTGCTGCTGGATAGCAAAAAGAACAGAACACTGAAGCTGAAGCCTACCAATATAGATTGTACAGTGAGTACCGCATTTAAAAAATTGTCAGATGGGCTGCATAGTGTGGCGGTAAGAAAAAACGACAAAAATATGGTAAGCGCGAAGCGCAAAACAATTGATTTACGCTCTCCTGAGGCGAAGTCATAAAACGTCTCAGAATTTTTCTGTATCACCTGCTTGAAGCTAAACATCTTCTTTCCGAGCTATGATTTCATTTTCCAGAACGCGTAGCATCTCACTTTTGGTAGGCTCAAATTCTGGATGCCCGTGTTTATTGTGACCCACGTTTAGAGCAAAACGTGTTGCAAAGTGCCCGCTTTCTAGCATGTGGATCACTTTGCGTTTTCCGTCTAACATGGCGACAATAGAGCAATCGACTATGTCTTCGTCTTCAACATCAATGAGTTGGTTCTCTTTTAGAACCGAAGCTACGGCTTTCTTGATTTCGACCTTGGGTCGGTCAATGTAGTCAAGAAGTTTGCGAGAGACTTCTTCTTCAAACCCATCATGCTTTGATATTTTTTTAAATGCAACCATTGCTCCCCTCGCGAATATATTGGATGAAGTTATTTCTCCACCTTGTTTAGATATGCTCACGCGCACCTCTTTTGCATGGGCGTTCTTGTAATAGGAGCTTGCGAGGCGAAAAGAACTAGCTCTGATTTTGCCGCAGGAGGGAATATGTGAAACTATGGTATTTTTAAGTCCAGTATACCCTCCATAGGGACCCAGATATTGACTGCCTATATAGATTTTTCCAGTCTCAGATAAATACAATATGAAATGAAAGGGGCGAAGGCTAATACTGTCTGCTGGGATTGTCCCTTTGTCAGAGTTCTCATAAGCGTGACCCCAATAGCTTGCCTTAAATACCCCGTGAATAGTTCGAGAGTTTATTTGAGTAACTCGTTCGATGGGAACCAAGGACCGAAAGCGCAAATCGTCTTTGGTGCTTTCGTCTTTGATGTCAATTTTGGGACACGATTGGAGTGCTGTGAGCAGGCTAGCGAAATCAGATTGAGAAAACTTAATTTTTCTGACGTTTTGGTCGTCACTATCTTCATACTGAGTAAGAAAATGGAAGCTGGCTGTGACTGCCTCGTTTTTTGTTGCCATCGATTATACTTCTTCGCCTCTGAACTGGGTGGATCTGATTTATAATTATACCATAGGTGGTGTCGGTGCGGTTTTCTATATAATAAGTATCAACTGAGTTTTCAAAGAATGCACCCCCAACCCTAAAATCGAAACTTGATAGCATTCTGCACGGTCCCCAAGGACACGCCGATCTCAGAGGCGATCTTTCTGTAGGAGAGGCCATCGTCCCGGGCAGTCTTGATTTGCGCAATCAGCTTGTCATCCAACAACCGTGGCCGTCCGTGGGCCATCTTGCCACGGCGACGGCGCTTCTTGATGCCGCCTTTTGATTGCTCTTCTGCTTTTGCCCGCTCGATGCCGCTCTTGACGCGCTCCCTGATCATGGACCTTTCAAACTCGGCAAAGATGCCCATCATCTGGAACAGTGCACGGCCCGCTGGCGTTGTGGTATCGACACCCTGCTGGTGAAGGTATAAATCGACATCAGCGCTTTGCAGTTCACCAAGAAAGGTGACGAGATGCTGTAACGACCTGCCAAGACGATCTACGCTCCAAGATAAAACAATGTCGATCTCTCTGCGCGTGACCGCCTTGCAGAGCGCGTCAAACTCGGGGCGTTTATCTCGCCCCTTTGCACCGCTGACGCCATCATCTACAAATTCAGCAACAATTGCCCAGCCTGCCCGTTCGGCAACTACCCTCAAAGCGACGAGCTGATTATCTGTAGTCTGCTCTCGTGTTGATACCCTTGCATAGATAGCGGCGCGTTTGGTCATAATGGCCTCGGATCGGCTGAAGTGAACCCGGGTTCACTATATCATTTTGTATATAAAATATCAATTTTTTATACACTTTCTTTAGAGCCAATGATCATTGATATAACTGTTCAATTATTGCCGTAAATCCGATGGGTTTTTTGTACGGCTCATACATCCCTAACAGGATGCAAGCTGAATTTTGGGTCATCCGTAGAGGCAGCTTTGATTAAGCATTTACGACGTAAAGCTAAAATCAAATGCTATCAAAGCTTGGCCGGTCGGCCAAATTCATTTTCTCGATTTTCCATGAACTTGGGAGTTGTTGAAACGTCTGAGTAGGTCGGGTCTTTGTGCTTGCGAATGGATGAGCATATCTTGTCATGGAGTTCACCCATTCTCTCGACGTTTAGCATGTCTTGTGCAATGTTTCTAAACACGCGTGTGAAAGGTCGGTTTTTATGTGCTCTAAAGAGCTGGCTAAGCTTTCCCTCAGTTGCAATTGAGGGGCCTGTGAGGCCGAGTGAAAGCGAGTATTGAAGTCCTCCATTCGTTGAAATCCCATACTTCTTCATAAGATTTGTACATGACTGATCAAGATAAGGCAGAATTTGATTTAGCTCTGCGGTTTGGTCTTGCGTTGAAAGGAAGGACAGATTGTGAAAAATGGTTCTGCATTCCTGAAAATCCTTCATGTTTCTTAGCTCTAGTGCCCGCTCAATACACTGCTTTGGAGTGTCAACCTGTGAAATCAAATATGAAGTAAAAAATGGTAACCGTAGCGCTATATGAGCTTGACCTGTCGGGGTAAGAATACTTGCTAATGCTTGTTGGGTGTTTTCGATCAGAGATTTCAGCAGGCCAACTGTTTGAGAAGGATAATCTATTCTGCAACAGCTTTCACAGAATGCGTCCCGCAAAGGAGCAAGATATGCATTGGCCCCCTCTGTATGTGCAATTGAGTTGTAAAAAAAAGACCGTTCTGCAGCCCATCCATATCCGAAGGACGCTCTTGTCAGCGCACTTTTGCCATCTTCACTTACGTAGTTCGGGTTTTCATCAGCGAATGCTTGAACTAGATCCTTTATATCCTGAATTTCAGAACGTTCCGAGATCGCCAGTTTTGGTTGGAAGTTGGTGGCTGTACCCACCAATTTTGCATCAGTTTCTTCGCTTCGAAAAAATGTGTCGGCGACCAGTTCATGATGCTTGTCCCATCTGCTTGCGGTTAGAAAAGTAAGGGTTAAGTATTCACTTGAGACGAAAACATTCCAGCGAAGTTGAGGATCAAGCCGGAGTGCTTCAAAGAAGGAAACCACATCTCCAGCGGGCTTCGCATTCTCAATGGAAAATGTCATCTCATGCGCAAATTCCGCAGCCTTTCGTGAATGTTCCGCATATAGCTTGTCATCAATTTCTAGAAAATCGATAAAACCGAATTTTTTTAAACGATTTGCGCGATATTCATCTTTGTAATCGTCAATCCCAATAATCTCGTCACTAAAGAGAATTGCTGTAAGTAGTTTTTCGAGGCAAGCGATGTCATTGTCGACATATCTTAAGTTTCTAATTTGGCTAATTCCGAGTAGTCGCTCCACGCCGCTGAGTGTGGCGTTGTCGACGATAGCGCGTTGGTTGGTAGACAAGTCTTCGCCCTCTAAAAAGATGATTGGCCTTATTAAATAGTGCGACACACAATTGCAGATGGCAAGAAAGGCGCAAAGAAACGATCTTGCCCCGAGTTCCATACATGCAGCCAGATACACGGAGTTCGTTAACCCTATGTCATGTGAACATTGTACAGATGGCCAGAGACAGGGCGACCTTTATCTGCCCGAACCAGAACGGGTTTGATCCAGACAAGGTGTATTCTGTTCCGCCCTGCGCCGTAAGGCTGGCGTCTCCAGTGCCCCCTTCTCCAGTGGGCCGATATTTCGGTTCCTGTTTGTTCGTTGCTGTCAATCCCATTGAATTCTTTGTTTATGTGAAGGTCTATCATTCGGATTGGGAAGAAGCCGAGTTCAGCAAGTTTTCCAGTGGCCGCGCGCTTGCGCTTAGGTGTCTTGGCGTTCTCAACATCTAGTACTTGAGGAGCGGGGGTGTCGTCTGACCAGACTTCATTAAAATCAGGCTTGCTGGAAAGAAAACATAGGGCGTTGCAAATTAACGCCAGAACTATTCGGACGCTTGGCAACGCGTCTTGGCTGAACTGAGCGTCTCTTTCATAGCCTGTTGTTTCTGCGACGCTAATAGGAAAGCCGTTTTTGCGAGCATCATTGGTACCAGCCTGCAGAGCCCCTATAGAGGCTTGGCTCGGAACAAGTGCGATGTCTTTATTTTCTATTGCCGTCTCCAGCAGGTCGTCCAGTGTTTGCTCCTCCGATTGTATTCTTAGGGGAGCGAAAAAATGTGGCTCCGATCCTTCAATCCAAGCAGCTCTACCGGATGGATCGATAGACGTGTTTCTGCTCGTGACATAGAATGAGAGATCGTCTCCATGTCTAGAAATGTATGCCCCATCAATTCGATTTTCAGTTCTCGGTAAGCCGATATTCAAACCTCCCTCGAATGACAAATAGAAGGAGTAAAAAGGAAACTGAATATCAGAAACTCTGATTTCATTGAGGCTTGTATTTGCTAACATCGTAGTCAGCGTTTTGGGCAAATGAAAGATATTACGACCACCTGCAAAAAAGGTGGTTATATGGCTCAATGTGCTAACTGTATCAACGGCGACATCTATCGTTTTTGGTCGCCGGTCAAATGGCAGGCGCATTAGGTCTCTGTTATAGGTATCCATAACGGCATCAGTTATTCGACTGAATGCAGACGAGCTAAGCAATCCACGTTGGCAGTTTTGCGCTTCTTTTCGAACGATCTTTCGGCCTATCGGAAACCGTTGTAAAAATCGCATGGGGTGAATGTGTTTAGCTGGGACGGCCATTTTACCTGATCCTAAGGCGTGTTCTGTGCTGACGATGAGCTCAATGACAATGTTGATTGATGCTATCATCTTGAGCACGCAAATGCCACTATAGGTCGCAGTGTTAAGATTTATAACCCTTGATATTCATGCACTTTCCCACAGATGATGGAACTGATCACCTGTCTAATAGCTAGCTGCTTTTTCGGAAAAATGATGAGCTGCTCCCAACAGAATGCTTGTTTCTGGATCAGAAAGGGGGTTGAAAAATGTGTTTTCCCACCCCATTTCTAATGGTGTCAGCAAGGGATTTAACCGTTGGATACCAAAACCAAAATTGACCTTAAAATGAAGCATCTTGACTATATTCAAGGTGCAATAAGCCGGATGGCTGCAAGTTCGGCCACTCAAAAGAACTACTGCATTACGATATTGACTGCCCTTGTTGGTGCTTTTCTCATTACCAAAACCAACGAGTTGCTTTATCTGGCAGCATTTTCAGCTCTAGTGTTTGGTTATTTGGATGCGAGGTATCTTCAAAGCGAGAAAGGCTTTAGAAAACTGTATGACAAGGTGAGAAGCGGGGAAGCGGAATGTGCCCCAAATTTTAGTATGACCCCGCTTTCATCGAGCTTTTGGCGCTCCGTGACCAGTTGGTCAATCTGGCCATTTTATTCTGGATTGATTATAGGCGTTGGTTTCCTCATCTGGGTGCTTTGCAAGCCATGACAAGAGCATTTTCACCATTTCAGATAAGCCATTTCACCAAGAGGCGAGCATTCTTCTCCTTTCACTTTGACGATGTTATGCGGGTCAACAATGTGAGGCAGGCTTGGCGTACTCATAATCAAGGCACATTGCTTACACCAAGCTTCATCGACAGCAGCCTATGGGAAAGCAAAAAACTTGAGGCTCCTGAAAGCATCAAGGCTCTCATCAGAAGCGGTGTACAAGGAACATCTGCGGTCTGTGTTCTCGTTGGAACCGACACATGGAGCCGTAGGTGGGTAAGGTATGAAATTGCCCGATCAATAATAGATGGCAAAGGGTTACTAGCTGTCCATCTCAACCGCCTTAGGCATCATAAGACGCAGTGTGAGGACATATTAGGGATCAACCCGCTCGATTATATAGCCGTTGGGAAAGTGCCGGACGGTAGCTACTACTTGTTTGAAAAAAACTATGATTGGGTGCCGCAGCGAGGCCGATTTGAGTGGAGCTGGGATCGGTATGCAGACTACCAGCAAACGGTAACTCTTCCCAAATTTCTACCGTCACCGGCAATAGGGTATGTCAGTCCGCTCTCATCTGGATGTCCTCAATACTGCTATGTTGGCGATAATGGTTATCGAAATATAGGTTCGTGGATAGATGATGCCGCTGCCAACGTCGGTCGGTGACAATAAGTGTCATTATTGCCCTTCCCTCCACCCCACATTAAATGCGTTATCGTATTTGAAGCGTTTGGGCTCCGTGCAGGGGAGCGTGGCTTGCAGGTGGTGGGATAGCTGGGGCCATGTTTTGTATCGGGTCTGGCCGTCATTGAAAGCGGGGATGACGATGCAGGTGGAAGCGCCTTTGCGGCCTTGGTGGTCGAGGTGATCCCAGATATGGGCGGCATAGTTTTTCGCGTTGCTGGCGCATTTGAGGCCCTTGCGACAGCCGAAGTCATTGAGCCGGGCAGAGCGGAAGCCCGAGCGAATGACGATGGGGCCGAACTCGGCGACAATGGGCTCAAGGATAGTTTGGCAAAGGCGTGTGCCGGTCTCAATGGCAAGATCGGGATTGTCCGGCATGTTGGGAATGTTATAGGCAACGGCGATCTCGCTATAGAGGAACTGACGCAGATAGAAATGATCGCTCAGACGCACGCGGCCCAGTTTTTCCAGATGCCAGAATAGGTCTCTCATGATTAGCTCCAATGTGCAGCCCGCCATCCAGCGGCGCGGGCTTCAAACTCAGTGCAGAACCAGCGTTCGCCCTTGCCCTGATTGATCTTGGTGCGGCGATACCAAGACGAGGCGGGTGTGTGATAGATGCGGCCATTGGCGGATATGTTACCCTTGATGACGCAGCCCTCAGAGGGCTGCTTTACTATGTGCCCCCGGAGGCCGGAACGGAGCTCCTGAGCCGTCTGTGTGGCCTCCTGCCATATACCAAGGTGGTTGACCCGGGCTTCTTGCTCCTGTGGCAGATAGTCAAGGGAATAGCGGCGATAGGCCCACGCATGGCCGGTGCGAACCATCTCGGCATTGAGATTGATGGAACCCCGATAGCAGACCGCAATGACGCGCTGATAACGATCCCGCTTATTGCCAAGACAGATGACAGATTGACCATTGATCAGAGCCGTCAGCTTGTTGGTGGCTGCTTTGCCGCAAGGCCATGAGCCGTTGTCAGGGGCATTGCAATGCTGATGTTTCTCAGGCGTATCTATGCCATGCAGGCGATAGATGACACCAGCGATTTCCAAAGTATCGCCATCAATGACCCGGACTGCCTGTGCCATTGTCGGGAAGGATAAAGGATACAAGCAGGCCAGTAAGAGAATGAGCCTGCCTGATCGTACACCGGGGTTCAAACTGACGGCATTACGTGAAGATCCAACATATCCTGATGCGGCAAAGGTGCGCATCGTGTTTATGGATTTCCAAGTATCTTGGATTTGGCTTTGGTGAACTCTTCCTCGCTTAATATACCTGCTGCCTTTAGCTCACCCAGCTTGCTAAGTTGGGCTGTTATGTCTGTCTCAAACGCGGAGGGGCCTTCTGCTATGTCTCTATCGGGCTTTTGAGCTTTAGCAACGGCCTCTTTCACAGCCGCAATAAATTTAACTCCATCAGCGGGGAATGCCTTTTCTATTTGTAGCGTAACGGCGTTTGATTTGATTTCAATCGTTCCGCTTAGCAGTCCAGCTTTTGTTTCGATTGATTTGATGTCTTTTAGTTGGACTTCTTTGCGTTGAAAGCGCACCAGCAAGCCCACATCAATCATCACAACTCGATATTGTGTAACGATGGCTAGCCAACTATTCCCGTTGGTAAGTCCCGCAACCAATCCTAGGATTACTTCATCTTCTTCAAGAATATCAGGTAAGCTTCGGATTTCCTTTTTTACGCCTGTCGTGTCCCTTATGCCAAGTTGATCGATTTGCTTTTGGATTTCGGTCAGGCGCATATTCTTGCGGTGAAGCTCATCATCAGGGTCTTCAACCTTGTCGACGATTGAGCGCTTCGGATGCTTTAACTCCTCTTCCCCCTCAACAATGAGATAAGACGGATTGGAAAAGCTGCCTATAAACTCTTCTGTGACGACCCAGCCAAGTTGTTCATATTCAGCTTTTGCTGTTTCAACATTCTTGGCATTTCCCTTTTTGGTGAATGCAGGCAGGAGCTTTGCCATCTTTATAATCATGATTTCAGTATCCTGTGAAGCTAAGGAAATTTTCTTTGAGACGGTGCAAGGGTGGCAGTGGCCACCAGACGCAAACTGACTGGCGACCGCAAAACATGGATGTGCTAATTGCCATATTTGAAGAAGCGGCAGCCCATCACGCCATTGCTGTCTGGTCGGATGGTGATTTGCGTGCCTGCTAAATCATGCTTAAAGGAGCCTGCCTGTGAGGCTTTCAGGTAAGCGCCATTGATAGCCTCGGCAGAGAAGTCGAGATTGGACCCAGAGATAGCACTTAAGACAGCGGCGCAGATCTCGCGGTAGTGTGCATGAGACGATTGGGTCGTCGTGGGGACATCGACGATGCCCGCCCCATAGATCCGAATATTGAACGTTTCTGCCACAATATGACAGTCAAGAAATCCTTCCCGGCAAAATGGCTTGCCCGGGGTAAGAGGCTGCGCTTCAAAGTTATAATACTGATGAAAGGCAGAAATGATGCTATCCGTCATACGCTGTAGCTTGGCTGCCAGTTTGGCAACGCGGGCGTCTTCCTTGGCCTTTTTAGCGGCTTTCTGCTTCTCCTGTGCCTTCTGGGCGGCTTTGAGCTGCTTTTGAGCTTCAATTTTCTTCAGGCGGGTCTCTTCTGCAAGACGCTGTTTGGCGTCTTCAATGAGAGCCTGTCTTTCTTGACGCTGCTTGGCAAGAACATCGGAACGATCCTTGCTCCATTCTTTGGCAGAGGTATATCCAGCTTTCTTGGCAAGTTTTTTGTCAGTAGCATCAAGATAGCCTTCTGACGTAGCGGTGTAATCCTCTACATGAGGCATGGCAACAGCAACGACAATAAGAGCCAGCATAGACAAACCCAATATTTTCAGGCCTGTCTTGCGCCGCTTTTTAAACAGCAGCATGATCATTGCCACTGGGGTGGCGAGCATTGCGGGCGCACCAATAAGAACGAGAATAAATTCCAAGATAAAAACTCCCCAATCAGTAAATCAAAACGACCACCAGAGTTCCCTCTGGTGATCGGGGAGTTGAGAAGCCGCACGAAGACGACCGCACTGGCCTTTAAGCCGGAGCTCTGGACATACGCCAAAAGTGCCTCCCCGACCATAAAGGTTGAGGAGGTGACATTACGGCTGACACCAGCCGCTTCGTGAGGGGTTCTCACGCCCCGAGACTGCGCCATTTTACGCAGTCCTGAGTTGAATTTACCCTTTAGGAGTGCAGGGCTCAAGAGCAATCACAGATCATACTCAGGTAATTGCGATAGCTGATCAGGCGAATATACCGTCGGTAAACAGCCCAAAGCATTTATGGACATAGGACGGACATTCGCGACATTGAAAATGTGTGACGCTTGAACCCGGGTGCATCAACTCTCATTCTGTTCAGGCAGAGCCTCAAGAATACGCCTCGCCTCGTGATAAGGAGCGGTGAGAATGAAGGTCTGGCTATAGGGTCTGGTGCGGATCAACACATTGCGTCTGACCAACTGATCGATGGCGGGCCTCAGGCTGTCACCGGCAAGGCAACGATAGCTGCCATTGTTGATTAGCACACTGAGCAGTAGATCCTGATCTTCTTCATTCTCCGTGGCCCAAAGGATCTCTTTCACCAGCTTATAAGGCGGCTCTGGCGGTGGGAAGGGAGGCAGGGCCTCTGTCAGCCTCTCAAGCAGCCGATTGACTTCTGTTGCCGCATCCTCTGCCACTTCATCAATCTTTGTTGCAGCGTCGAGTATGGCACTGGTGGGATCGTCGAAGGTGTGGCCTCCTGTGCCGATATCTCGCTTCTGCAAGTCATGTCTGGTTTCTAGCCTCAGACGTCTTGTGGTCTTGGGATAGAGCGTGGCTTTTAGGCCTGTGCGTAGACGCGTGGTCAATACCGGCACATTGCCATCAACCACATAGTCAGAGACCACGGCCTTATAGAGGCGATGACGTGCATCCCGGCCCATGGCCATGAAGATTGGTTCCACCTGTCGCATCATGTGAATAGGGTCCGGCGTCATGAACTCCCAATAGGTCTCGATCTGTTTGAGATTAATGTCCCACCGGAAACCTATCTGTCCGGTAATCTCGCCCTGTCGGAATGTGCCGCCAATCAGATCGTCAAGAAAGCGGTGGATCTGAGCAAGGTAATAGTTCCTGAAGTGTTGCCAGTGGGGAGGCCGGGCCATGATCAGCCAAGGCCGGTCAATGATGACATTGTCCTGCAATGGATCAATAAGACGCTCATTGCGGATCGGCTCAGGCAGATCTTTTGTCAGTAGCTCCGGCGGCGGGATAGTGGCTTCATTTTCAGTGCGTCCCAGATAGTCATTGATGATGGATGAGTTCCTTGGTTGATGCACAAGGGCGCGGGTTGGATTGAGGGAGATCTCTGCAATGATGTCAAAACGAGACGGGCCGAACTGGGTAGCGCGATAGCGATGCAGGATTAGATTACCCTCGACCAGAGGCGCATCGGCGCGAAGCTTACCGCCCTGCCTGCGACTGGCAAAGCGGATGACATATTTGTTGCCTTGAAAACCCTGTGGGCGATTGAGGGGATGCAATTCAATATCAGAGCCATCAATGCTGGCCCAGTCTCTATCGGCAATCAGATTGGCGAACTGATCAAACTCAACATCAAGTCCATCAAATAGCCATCGGCCTATATCAATCTGTATTCTATCTTGCTTGGCATAAGCTGCTTCTACCCGTACATCTCTATCAAAGTTCATAATACCAATTCATCATCCAGCAACAACAACAGCATCTATAGCACACTCAATGTATCCTAAGGAGCGGCCCATCGGATAGGAGGAAAATCGGATGAGGATTTGAACCCGGGTGCACGTTGCGGGTTATTGATCCTGTTCTTGCTCTAGCGTGCCCCGCGCATATAGATGGCTCAGATCCAAGTCTCCATATTCAATCCGTGATAGATGCCGCTGAGCGATGGCTACAATGGGGTCATCTCCATAGACATCATCAAAACCCTTCTTGCTCCATCCGCCGATGCTGACAACCACATCGCGGGAAACTTCGGCGCGGCGCAATGCATCGCGGAATGTGTGGCGAAGACTATGAAAAACCTTCCGCTTGGATGTGATCCCCAAATCCCGAAGCCGTCTGTTGAACCAGCGGGAAACCGGAGAGGCAATATAACCGTTGCTGTCTGGTGTTAGGTCGGGGAACAATCGATCTGCACCTTGCTGCTTGATCTGCTCAATATGCTTCAGTATCCCAAGGCGTTTCAATTCTTCCGAAACGGGAATGACCCGAAGGGCCGCAGTGGATTTCTTGGAGCGCAGGATTTTCAGATCCTCTTCGGAAAGATCGTCTTCTAGTGCCTCATTGTCAAAATCCAGAACCTCAAAACAGGTGATGCCTTCGATCTTGTGGACCTCAGCCAGTGTAAGCTGACAAGCTTCTGAAAGACGCATGCCTGAGAACAGGGAAATCAACGGGACCCAGAAATGAGCGGCTGAGGGAATGACATCGCGCGGCAGCGGCTCTTTCTTCGATACCCCATAGGGGCGAGCGTGATTTCGGTAGTCAGAACCGAAAATCAGTTTCAGATCTTCGATTGTGAAAGATTGGCGCTTCGGTTCCTTCTTTGCCTTCTTGGCAAAGGGGCGCGAGAGGCCCTTGACGGGGTTTTTGTCGGTGATCTCTTCCCGCAGGGCCCATTCGAAAAATGTATCAAGCCGGTCGATATTGCCCTTCGCGGTTCGCGGCCTGCATGGGGCGATATTCTGTGCCTCGGCTTTTTGCGCCACTTCCGGTGCAGCCAGCCCCTCGAACTCTTTCTTCTTGCCCCAATTGGCAGGAAGTTTGGAAACAATATCGACATAGCGCCGAGCTGCCATGCGGTCGATGCTTTGTATGAGCGTGTCAGGGCCAAAGATGTGATAGATTAACTGCTCCACATAATTGATTTTGAGCAGGGTTTTGGGGTGGGTCTCGTCAGAAATCAAATCCTGTTTATGCAGATCATAAGCTTGTTTTATGGTGATCTGCGCTGCTCCGCCAGTCTCTCTAGATGCAAGAGATAAAGCGTTGGATTGCACGCTCCTATCCCGAAACAGATCGTCATCTAGCGGAAGATCGGCAAAATCACTTTCAAGGCGTTGAATATCCCGCCGCAACAGCAGACTATCTGCTCGCCTCAAATAACCGGACAGGATCTTTGCCTTCTCCTCATCAGCGGCAAACTGATTGCCGGTCAAAAGGCGCTTGGCTTCTCTAATTAGGTTTGAGGCAACCATGGGGTCGCTGGATTGATGGCTGGCCAGATCCTCGACGGCGATCTCCCAAGCATCCCGGCTATCATTTTTGTAGGCAAGCAATTGGCCAGATGCCTGATCATTTTCCAGATCGGCATCTTGGAAATAACGATAGGCAATCCGCTTCAGATCATGATCATCGGCCACACGGTCAAAACCGGCAAAGGCTGCCCGGATTGACTGGAACAGATCTTCCAGTTCGCTCGACCGATGATGATATCGGGATTTGGCTTCCTGTAGAGTTTCCGTTTTCAGGGAGAAGATAATCTCGCGGCGAATGCGTGTCTCGACCGGGCCGGGATTATCGCTCCGTGCTTTGTCTTTCACAATCAGCGGCCAGAGAGGGGAAAGAGGAGAGGGTGGTTTTGTGAGCTTTTGCCATTTCCGATAATTGGCAATGATGAGCTTTCGCACATCCTCTGGGATGCGGCGGCGGATATAATAGATCCTGCCTCGTGTGTCCAAACCGGGATATTTCGCCATCTCTGCCATACGGTTTGTGTAACACATTTGTGTAACACTTTGAACAGAAGACGCTTATATCTCAAAGACTTATAAAGAAAACAACCATTTATGGGAAAATGGTGGAGCTAAGCGGGATCGAACCGCTGACCTCGTGAATGCCATTCACGCGCTCTCCCAACTGAGCTATAGCCCCACATTATTGATCACTCTGTTCTGATCAAGTGGTGAGGCGGAACATAGTCAGGGATTTTCTTGAAATCAATCCCCTTTTTCGCCTTGTTGTGAATCTTTCCCCAGTCCTGTGGACCGGCTTGAGAAAGAGAAGAAAAGAAAGGGGGATAAGCCGCCCAGCGCAAGAAGAGGGCATAAGAAAACGCGACAGAAATCTGCCGCGTTTGCACGATCTGAACAGTCAGACAAATCAGGAGAAAATCGCAAAGGGCGATTTATTCGTCATCATTGGATGAAACAGCCACATCCAGCCCGATATTGGCCATGGAATCTTCATCTTCCTCATCATCAAGGAAGACATCCGCATCATCGCTATTGGAATCATCATCCAGATCCGGCACGTCAATGCTGGAGGCTTGCTCCGCATCGGCATCGGCATCTTCAAGGGAGATGACTTCGGCATTGGCTTCAACAGCACCTGCTTCCACCTCTACCTCAGGGTTATCATCCTCAATCTCCGGTGCCTCGGGGGCAGCAGGTTTGGCAACCTCAAAGATGGTGCCGCATTTGGGGCAGGTGATAGGATCGCGGTTCAGGTCGTAATATTTGGCGTTACAGTCCGAACAAATCCGCTTGGTGCCAAGTTCTGGTCGTGCCACAGCTTTGCCTCTTTGCATGGAATCTTGTTTAAAAACTTTGAAGACCTCCATTAGACAACCTGAAGCGGCCTGTCAAAAGCAAAAAACGCTCAAATGCTGCAAAAACCCACAATTGTACCGATATCAAGGTGACCAATGCTAAAAAATCGTGTAAATGCGAGCGCGATTGGCTTTTTGCAAACAGCCGCCCGGGATGCGGCCGATAGGCGTGATATGGCACATGATGCCTCAAACATGACACCACTTTCCTCTCATTTCTCAAATGGCCTCAACGGTCGCTTGCAGGTGCCGGGGGACAAATCCATCTCTCACCGCTCTCTAATTTTTGGGGCATTGGCCAAAGGAGAAACGATCATTTCCGGCCTTCTGGAATCAGAAGACGTGATCAATACCGCAAAGGCCATGGCGGCATTCGGAGCCAAGATAGACAAAGACGATGACGGCAACTGGCATGTCACCGGCCTTGGCACCGGTGCATTGCTGGAGCCAACAGACGTTTTGGATTTTGGCAATTCCGGCACGGGGGCGCGGCTGGTGATGGGTCTGGCGGGCGCTCATGCCTTTGCCACCACCTTCATAGGCGATGCATCGCTATCCTCCCGGCCTATGGCGCGGGTGCTCAATCCGTTGCGCGAAATGGGCGTGGACGTTCTGGCCCGCTCAAAAGATCGTTTGCCCCTGACCATCAAGGGCGCGGACCCGGCAACGCCAATCACCTATCGTGTGCCCATGGCATCAGCGCAGGTCAAAAGCTGCGTTTTGCTGGCAGGCCTCAATATGGCTGGCACCACCACCTTGATTGAGCCGGTCAAAACCCGCGATCATACAGAAAAAATGCTGCGTGGCTTTGGAGCCGAGCTTGGCGAGGAGATCAATGAAGCGGGTGAAACCGTCCTGACCTTGCAAGGCCTGCAGGAGCTAACGGCCCAAAATGTGACAGTTCCTGCTGATCCATCCTCCGCTGCTTTCCCTGTGGTGGCCGCCCTGATCACACCCGGATCGGATTTAATCGTTGAAAATGTGCTGCTCAATGAGACCCGCACAGGCCTGTTCACGACCCTTGTTGAAATGGGTGCAGATTTGACCATTGAAAATGAGCGGGAAAGCGGAGGCGAGCGCATTGGCGATATTCATGTGCGCCATTCAGCCTTAAAAGGGGTCACAGTTCCAGCAGACCGCGCCCCTTCCATGATTGATGAATATCCAATCCTCTCTGTTGCGGCCAGCTTTGCAGCAGGCGAGACACGTATGCTCGGTCTGGAAGAGCTGCGCGTGAAAGAAAGTGATCGGCTTGCCGCGGTTGCCGCAGGCTTAAAAGCCAATCAGGTGCCCCATGAAGAAGGCAAGGATTATCTGGTGGTCACAGGTGGTAGCAATCAGATCGGAGGTGGCACGGTTACAACCCATCTGGATCATCGCATTGCCATGAGCTTTCTGGTCATGGGGCTGGCATCGCCTAAAGCGGTCACCGTGGATGATGCGGCTGTCATCAATACCTCTTTCCCCGGCTTTGTTGATCTGATCACAGGGCTTGGTGGCTGCTTCGACGCATAAAAGGAGCCTGAATATGACGCTCATCATCGCCATAGATGGCCCCGCCGCTTCGGGAAAAGGAACGCTTTGTCGCAAATTGGCAGAGCATTTCAACCTGCCGCATCTCGATACTGGCCTGACTTTTCGGGCGGTGGCCCATGCTTTGCTACAAGCTGATCTGCCACTTGATGAGGAGGCGCTGGCACAAAAAGCGGCAAACGAGATTGATTTATCACGCCTCGATAAAGCAGTTCTCTCTGCTCATGACATTGGCGAAGCTGCGTCCAAGGTGGCGGTTATGCCATCTGTCAGGAAAGCCCTGCTTGACGCCCAAAGAGCATTTGCCAGCCAACCGTCCGGGGCTATTTTGGATGGCCGCGATATTGGCACGGTGGTGTGCCCGGATGCGGATGTGAAAGTGTTTGTCACAGCTTCGCCTGAGGTGCGGGCGAGGCGGCGCACAGACGAAATTCTGACCAAAGGCCAAGAGGCCAATTTCGATCAAATCCTGCAAGATGTGAAAAAGCGCGACGAGCGGGACATGAACCGTGCGGATGCACCGCTCAAACCCGCAGAAAATGCCCACTTGCTTGATACATCAAAATTGGATATAGAAGGCGCATTCCAACAGGCTGTGAGCTTGGTGGAAAAGGCTCTTGCACAGAGATCTCTTGATTAAGTGATCAGGCAGATATCTCAAAAAAAGGGGCGCGACAGGCGCCCTTTTGGCGTTTGATATTTGTTTTTGCTGGGCTTTTTCCTGTAACGGTTTGATGGAAACTCAAAATCCATAGCCCTTTCTGGCCGGTTTCGCGCCAGACTGTTTTCGCCCCTTTTGGGATGAGAGCAGGGTAGCTTTGATACAAGGCTGCGGCAGGAAAGGCGCGTTTATACACACCAACCCAATTGGCGCGATAGGCCTGAAATGGCCATTTAGGAGATTTTATGAGCGATCTTAATCCGTCCATGGAAGATTTTGCCGCCCTTCTTGATGAATCCTTCTCTGCGGAAGAGCCGCATGAGGGTTCCGTTATCAAAGGCACCGTTGTTGGCATTGAAAAAGACATGGCCATCATCGATGTAGGTCTGAAAGTTGAAGGCCGTGTGTCTCTGAAAGAATTTGGTGCGCAGGCAAAAGACGGTGGTCTTGAGATTGGCTCCGAGGTTGAAGTTTACCTCGAGCGTATCGAAAATGCTTTGGGCGAAGCTGTTCTGTCCCGCGACAAGGCACGTCGTGAGGAAAGCTGGGGCAAGCTGGAAAAAGCCTTCGAAGCAGAAGAAAAAGTACAGGGCGTTATCTTCAATCAGGTCAAAGGTGGCTTCACCGTCGATCTGGATGGCGCTGTTGCCTTCCTGCCTCGCTCCCAGGTGGATATCCGCCCAGTGCGCGATGTCACCCCTCTGATGCACACCCCACAGCCTTTCCAGATCCTGAAAATGGACAAGCGCCGTGGCAACATCGTTGTGTCTCGCCGTGTGATTCTGGAAGAAACCCGTGCAGAGCTGCGCTCTGAGCTGGTCCAGAACCTCAAAGAAGGCCAGACTGTTGAAGGCATCGTCAAGAACATCACCGATTATGGTGCATTTGTTGACCTTGGCGGCATCGATGGCCTGTTGCATGTTACCGACATTGCATGGCGTCGTATCAACCACCCAAGCGAAGTGCTGTCCATTGGTCAGTCCGTGAAGGTGCAGATTGTTCGCGTCAATCAGGACACCCATCGTATTTCTCTGGGCATGAAGCAGCTTGAGACCGATCCTTGGTCCGAAATCGAGCAGCGCTACCCAGTTGGTTCCAAATTCACCGGTCGCGTGACCAACATCACCGATTATGGTGCATTCCTTGAGCTGGAGCCGGGCATCGAAGGCCTGATCCACGTTTCTGAAATGTCTTGGACCAAGAAAAACGTTCATCCAGGCAAAATCGTTTCTACCTCTCAGGAAGTAGAAGTGATGATCTTGGAAGTGGATCCGGTAAAACGCCGCGTCTCTCTTGGCCTGAAACAGACCCTCGACAATCCATGGTCCGTCTTTGCTGATAGCAACCCGGCTGGCACCATCGTTGAAGGCGAAGTGAAGAACAAGACCGAATTTGGTCTCTTCATTGGTCTGGAAGGCGAAGTTGATGGCATGGTTCACCTGTCCGATCTGGACTGGAACCGTCCTGGCGAGCAGGTTCTGGAAGAATATAACAAAGGCGATATGGTCAAAGCAGTCATCCTTGATGTGGATGTTGACAAAGAGCGTATCTCCCTTGGCATCAAGCAGCTGGAAAGCGATCCATTTGAGGATGCATCTGGCGAGCTGAAGCGTGGCGCAATTGTCACTTGTGAGATCACCGAAGTGAAAGAAAATGGTCTGGAAGTCAAAGTCACCGACTCTGACCTGACCTCCTTCATTCGCCGTGGCGATCTGGCCCGTGACCGTGGTGACCAGCGCACTGACCGCTTCCAGGTTGGTGAAAAAGTTGATGCCCGCATCACCCAGTTCGACAAGAAATCTCGCAAGCTGTCTGTGTCCATCAAGGCACTGGAAGTGGCAGAAGAGAAAGAAGCCATTGCACAATTCGGGTCTTCCGATGCCGGTGCATCCCTTGGCGATATTCTCGGCGCTGCTTTGAAAGCCCGCGACGAATAAGTCGATCTGCAAGGATTGCAAAATCAAAACAAAGAAACGCGGCTCATTCGGGCCGCGTTTTTTATTGCCGTGCGTCGGTAAAGGCAGAGAAAGATAAAAGATCTTTTTACCAATCTTTGCGACTGTGCTGCACATCATCCGATAGTGTGAGGCGCAAAGGCGCATAATATTTGCTTTTGTGCATGAGCCGATGCTATCGATAAAAACAGGCAAGCAAAAATCGCAAATGCCATTTGACGCAATCAGGATAGATATATGCCCTTTGATGCAGACCAACTCTTAGAACGTCGCCGTTTGTCCCGCAAAGTTACTTTCTGGCGTATTGTTGCTGTTGTGCTGGTGCTGACAGGTTTGATTGCATTGGGCTTGTCCTTTGCTCCGGGCGGAGCAACCTTGTCCAAAAATACCCACCATATCGCACGGATAGAGTTTAGCGGTGTGATTCTGGGAGAGCAGAGAAAGCTGGATCTGATCCGCGAATTGAAAGACAATGCCAGCGTCAAGGGCGTTGTTGCAGTGATCAACAGCCCGGGCGGAGCAACATCGGGCGGTGAGGCGCTCTATGATGCGCTGGTGGATCTTGGCAAAACCAAGCCGCTTGTTGCCTCAATTGATTCAATGGCGGCCTCTGCCGGTTATATGATAGCCTTGCCTTCCGAGCGTATTTTCGCGCGCCGCTCGTCCATTACCGGCTCAATCGGTGTGTTATTTCAATATACCGATGTGACCAAATTGATGGAAACCGTCGGCGTACAAATGCGCTCGATCAAAAGCTCGCCTTTAAAGGCCGAGCCAAACCCGTTCTCCCCCTATTCGCCAGAAGCCAATGAAATGATTGCCAGAATGATCGACGATTCCTATCAATGGTTTGTTGATCTGGTGGCCAAGCATCGCCCCTTTGATCGTACCAAGGCGCTGGAATTGGCCGATGGGCGGGTTGTCACCGGTGGTCAGGCCATTGATTTGAAACTGGTTGACCAGCTTGGCGGGCCAGAGGCAGCCAAGGATTGGCTTTTGGTCAAGCACAAATTGTCCAAGGATCTGGAGCTGATTGAATGGAAACCAGCCCCACTGCGCAATGATCTGCCATTCGGTCTGGCCGGTGCTTTTTTGGCAAAATGGCTTCCAGAACCCATAATTGAACTATTTACCATGCAAAAACAGTCTCATAAACTTGACGGACTGGTTTCAGTTTGGCAGGCTGAAAAAAGCAAATAATAAGAAGAGATTAAGCCAGCGTCATTTTCATCATGCCGTCAATCACTGGCGGGTCGGGGCAGACGTTAAGAGAAGGGATACGGACAAATGATCAAGTCCGAGCTTGTTCAGCATATAGCAGAGCAGAATCCGCATTTATATCAAAGGGATGTTGAGCATATTGTGAATGCCATCCTTGACGAGATTTCTGATGCGCTGGCACGGGGTGACCGGGTCGAGTTGCGTGGATTTGGAGCTTTTTCGGTGAAAAACCGGCCAGCTCGAATCGGTCGCAATCCACGCACCGGCGAGCAAGTCTCCGTTGCCGAGAAGTTTGTGCCTTTCTTTAAAACCGGCAAGGAAATGCGCGAACGTCTCAATGATGGCGAAGATTTGGAATAAAAGCTACACGAGTATCGGATCATTATGAAAGCTCTCAAGCGCCTGTTCCAGTTTCTGGTTCTGCTTCCCTTTGGCATTGCCTTTGTGTCATTGGCTGTCGCCAACCGTCATGCCGTGCCATTGGTTCTGGATCCTTTTTCACCGGAAAATCCGGCCTTTTCCATGACGCTTCCTCTCTTTGTGATCGTCTTTGCCGCCCTTCTGTCAGGTATCCTGATTGGTGGCGTGATGGCATGGCTCAAACAGGGTCGTCACCGCAAAGCAGCACGCTCCAACCGCTATGAAGCCAAAAAATGGCGCAATGAGGCCGACCGCCAACAACAGCGCGTTGAAAAGCTCAATGAGCAGGTCAAGACAGCCGGTCCTGCCTTACCAGCCCCGGATAGCAAAACAGCAGCATAGGGCTGCTGTTTCATCCATGATATATCCATGCTGAAAGATGCATGGATGTCAGCTTTGTTGCGCCTGAATATCGTAATAGACGCGCAAAGCAAGCAAAAGCTGCTGCCTCTAGATCCTATCGACACATTTGGAATGTTTGACCCATGCGCATTTTCTCTGCCGATGATGTCAACACGCTTATGGACTATTCAGAGCTGGTTGAGGTTCTGAGAAAGGCGTTTCAGAGCGATATTATCACCCCATTGCGCCACAATCATACCATTGAATTGCCCGATCAGGCCAATGCCTCTTTGTTGCTAATGCCTGCATGGCATAATGCAATGGCCAAAGGTCACTCCAATGGCACCTATGTCGGCATTAAGATGGTCTCTGTTTACCCCGATAACGAAGCCAAAGCCCATAAGCCCTCCATTTTGGGCTCCTATTTATTGCTGGATGGGGCGACGGGAGAGATAAAGGCAATCATTGATGGCCCTGCAATCTCGATCTGGCGAACGGCCTGTGCCTCTGCCCTTGCGGCCAGTTATTTGGCAAAGCTGGATGCGCAGGAAATCCTGATGGTGGGAACTGGCGCACTGGCAGAACCCTTGATCCGCGCTCATATGGCTGTGCGTCCTTTAAAGCAAATTGCCATTTGGGGCCGTAATCCGCAAAAAGCACAAAAGCTGGCAGATAGGCTGCAACAACAAGGCTTAAAGGCGCGGGTTGCCGAGCAACTGGAAGATGCCGCGCGCTCTGCGGACATCATTTCCTGCGCCACCATGGCTAGCAGCCCGCTTGTCATGGGCAAATGGCTGAAACCCGGATCTCATCTGGATCTGGTGGGAGCCTTCCGTCCTGATATGCGCGAAAGCGATGATGAAGCGGTGCAGATTGCATCGGTTTTTTGTGACACACTGCAAGGTGCCACCAACGAAGGGGGCGACATTGTCCAGCCTTTGGCAAATGGAGCCTTGACTCTTGACCAGATCAAGGGTGATCTGTTTGATCTATGCAGGGGGAGCAGGATCGGGCGCGCAAGCGACGATGAAATCACCCTGTTTAAAAGCGTCGGAACAGCCATTGAAGATCTGGCCGCCGCACAATATCTGTATGAATTGAACCAGTAGCAAAGGGAGGTATGGCGGATATGTATGTAAAAATTTGCGGTCTGTCGACGCCCGAGACCATTGCAACCGGCCTTGCAAATGGGGCCAACTGGATCGGTTTTGTTTTTTTTCCAAAAAGCCCGAGGCATGTGAGTTATGGGAAAGCGAAGGACCTGGTGGGTCCGATACGCGGGAAAGCGTCCATAGTCGCTCTCACAGTCAATGCAACTGATGAAGAGCTCAAAGCAATTGATGACGCCATCAATCCCGATATCTGGCAATTGCATGGCAGCGAGACCCCTGAGCGTGTGGCGCAAATCCGCCAAGATTATGCGCGCCCGGTCATGAAGGCTTTGCCAATCCGCGATGAAGCCGATCTGGCCCTAATCGCGGAGTATGAAGCTGTCTGTGATATGTTGTTATTTGATGCCAAACCCCCGGCAGATATGAAAACCGATCTGCCCGGCGGCAATGGCATCAGCTTTGATTGGCGTTTGATTCAAAATCTCAAGCTCAAAAAACCGCTCATTCTCTCAGGCGGCTTGACCCCGGACAATGTGGCGAAAGCCATCGCTCTGACCAACCCACAAGGGGTGGATGTGTCATCAGGCATTGAAACGGCACCCGGCATCAAGGATCGGGATAAAATCATTCAATTCATTCGCGCTGCAAAGGAAACGGCATCGAGCATGTAAAGGCCGTAAAGACGGCATGGCTCGCCCATTTTCCATGCGCGCCCAACGCATAAAGGAATGCGTTATGACGACCCAATCACAGGATAGCAAAACCCTTGTTGCTCCCAATTCTTTGGCCGCAGGGCCAGATGATCGCGGATTTTTTGGCATTTATGGCGGACAATTTGTCTCTGAAACCCTGATGCCGCTCATTCTCGATCTCAATGACGCCTATGAAGAGGCCAAGAAGGATCCCGCCTTTCATGATGAATTGGCCTATCTGCACAAACATTATGTGGGCCGCGAAAGCCCGCTCTATTTTGCCGAACGCCTGACCGAAGAGCTGGGCGGTGCGAAAATCTATTTCAAGCGCGATGAGCTGAACCATACCGGCAGCCACAAAATCAACAATTGCCTTGGCCAGATCCTGCTGGCAAAACGCATGGGCAAGACCCGCATCATTGCCGAAACCGGCGCAGGCCAGCATGGCGTTGCCACAGCAACAGTCTGCGCTCGCTTTGGTTTCCCCTGCGAGGTCTATATGGGCGCGACAGATGTCGAACGGCAGGCTCCCAATGTCTTTCGCATGAAATTGCTGGGCGGCAATGTCAATCCGGTCACCGCTGGCGCAGGGACGCTTAAGGATGCGATGAACGAAGCCTTGCGCGATTGGGTGACCAATGTCGACAATACCTATTACATCATCGGCACAGCAGCAGGGCCTCACCCTTATCCGGCCATGGTGCGTGACTTCCAGTCCATCATCGGGCGCGAAGTCAAGAGCCAGATGATGGAAGCAGAAGGCCGCCTGCCTGATATGCTGGTCGCCTGTCTGGGTGGTGGCTCCAACGCCATTGGCCTGTTCCATCCATTTTTGGAAGATGAGAGCGTTAAGATCATTGGGGTAGAAGCCGCAGGCAAAGGGCTGGATACAGAAGAGCATTGCGCCTCGCTCAATGCCGGAAAGCCCGGCGTGCTGCATGGCAACCGCACCTATCTGTTGCAAGATGAGGATGGCCAGATTTTGGAAGGTCATTCCATTTCCGCCGGGCTGGATTATCCCGGTATTGGGCCGGAACATTCTTACTTGCGGGACAGTGGACGGGTTGAATATGTCTCGGCTGGCGATCAGGAAGCACTGGAAGCCTTCCAGCTTCTATGCCGCACAGAGGGCATCATTCCCGCTTTGGAACCGTCTCATGCGCTGGCTCACGTCATGAAAATTGCCCCAACCATGGACAAAGACCAAATCATCGTCATGAATCTCTGTGGCCGTGGTGACAAGGATGTCTTTACCGTTGGTGGGCATCTGGGCGTGAATTTGACCGAATAACAGCAGCAAGTGAGACAAAGCAATGGAAACAACACGCATTGATAGCCGCTTTGCTGCCTGCAAAGCCGAAAATCGCCCGGCTCTGGTCACCTTCATCACAGCCGGTGACCCGGATCTGGAGACATCTCTTGCCATTCTCAAAGCCATGCCAAAGGCAGGGGCCGATGTGATTGAGCTTGGCATGCCTTTCTCCGATCCCATGGCAGAAGGGGTGCCCATTCAGCTGGCAACCCAGCGGGCTTTGGCCGCCGGCCAGACCATGCAAAAAACACTGGATATGGTCCGCGCCTTCAGACAGGACGACAATGAAACTCCGCTCATCCTGATGGGCTATTACAATCCGATTTATAGCTGGGGGGTCGATGATTTCGTCAAAGAGGCAAAAGAGGCAGGCGTTGATGGTTTGATTGTAGTGGATTTACCACCCGAACATGACGATGAATTATGCCTGCCAGCCCGTGATCAAGGCCTCAATTTCATTCGCTTGGCAACCCCAACCACCAAAGGCAAACGGCTGGATCAAGTGCTTAAAAACACCTCCGGCTTTGTCTATTATGTCTCGGTCACTGGCGTGACGGGTTCAGCTGCATTGAATGCCGATGCCGTAGCCGATGCTGTGAGCACAATCAAGGATCATACCGATCTGCCCGTGGCGGTCGGCTTTGGGGTCAAGACGCCGGAACAGGCCAAAGCCATCGGAAAAAATGCCGATGGTGTGGTGGTCGGCTCTGTGCTGGTCAATGCTATCCGCGATAGTTTGGATGAAGAGGGCAAGGCAAGCGAGCGCACCATCACAGCGGTGACCAGCATCATTGAAGGTCTGGCAGAAGGCGCAAAAGCCGCCAAAGCCTAACAAAAAGGGAAAAATAAGGCCAAAAGAACACTTTTGGCCTCCCCATCACCACAATTGAATGCTAAAGCATTGCCCAAATGTCGTATAGGCTCGCAAACGAAAGCGGGCCTTTCGGCTTGCTGAACATTGCAAATACCTGATCAGTCCCATGGGGTCAGAACAGGTCAGTCTCAGGAATTGGCTCGTGAACTGGATTAACACTGTCGTCAGACCGAAAATTCGCTCTATTCTCTCCCGTCGTGACACACCGGAAAATCTCTGGATCAAATGTCCCGTAACCGGGGAAATGGTGTTTCATCGTGATCTGGAGGCCAACCAGTTTGTGGTGCCAAATTCAGACTTTCATATGCGCATCAATGGCAATCAGCGCCTGACCTTCTTCTTTGATGAAGGGGAGTTTGATCTGATCGATCTGCCAGAAGCAGCCTCTGATCCTTTGAAATTCAAAGACACCAAACGCTATGTGGATCGCGTCAAAGATGCCCGCGCCAAAACAGGGCGCAAAGACAGCGTGCTGGTGGCAACCGGCACCATTGAAGGCTTGAAAGTCACCGCAGCGGTGCAGGATTTTACCTTCCTTGGCGGATCGCTGGGCATGGCAGCAGGCGAAGCCCTGATCACGGGCATGATGAAAGCGGTGGAAGACGAAACCCCTTTCATCCTGTTTGCAGCATCAGGCGGGGCGCGCATGCAAGAGGGCATCCTGTCCTTGATGCAAATGCCGCGCGTCACAGTCGCTGTGCAAGCTCTGCGCGACGCGGGCCTTCCCTATATTGTTGTTTTGACAGACCCAACCACCGGCGGCGTCACAGCCTCTTATGCCATGTTGGGTGATATCCAGTTGGCTGAACCGGGAGCTTTGATCGGCTTTGCCGGTCAGCGCGTGATCGAGCAAACCATCCGCGAAAAATTGCCCGAAGGCTTCCAGCGTGCAGAATATCTCAAAGAGCATGGCATGGTGGATATGGTGGTCCATCGCCATGATATGAAATCGACAATCGCCCGTCTTTGCCGCTTCTTCACCCATCAGGACCGCCCAGAAGGTGTACTGGCCGAAGAAGTTGAGGCAGAAGAGACAAATCCGGCAGCATCCGAAGCAGAGCAGGCGCTAGAGGCGGAACAAGCCCTCTCAGCTCAAGAGAGCGCAAGCACAGAGAGCAAAACCGACTGAATATGTCGCAATCTTGCAATTTTATGCCTCAGGAATAGAATTTCTGGGGCATTTTTTATGCTAACCTATCCAGCAAAAATAGGATCAGACTGCCATCTTTTGAGAGAGCCAAAGAAAAGAGCGACCCATTAAGACAAGCAGCCGCGTCAAAACAAAAGGATAGGGCAGGACCAATCCGCAGTCTCTATTGTCCCCCGATGCAAGAAATCAACGATTTATTGGCCCGTATGAGCAGCTTTCATCCCAACGAGATTGATTTGGGTTTGGACCGCATGCTCGGCCTGCTGGAAAAATTGGGCAATCCCCATCTCTCCTTGCCCCCTGTCATTCATGTGGCAGGCACCAATGGCAAAGGCTCGACAACCGCCTTCATGCGCGCCATGCTTGAAGCCCAGGGCTTGAAAGTCCATGTCTATACCTCGCCCCATCTGGTCGAATTTCGCGAACGCATTCGGCTTGCAGGCAGGCTTGTGACATCAGAGCGTCTACTGGAGGCTTTGACATTATGTGATGAGGCCAATGAGAATGGCGAGGTCACTTTTTTCGAAATCACCACTGCCGCCGCTTTTTGGCTCTTTAGCCAGACCCCGGCAGATATTGTCCTTCTGGAAGTGGGGCTGGGTGGCCGTCTGGATGCAACCAATGTCATCGAACAACCGGCCGCGACCCTGATCACGCCGATTGCCCGCGATCATGAAGAATTTCTTGGCTCGGAACTGGCAGACATTGCCCGTGAAAAGGCCGGTATTCTAAAGGCGGGCGCTTCGGTTGTTATCGGCCCACAAGCCGATGGCTTGCGCGATGTCTTGGAAGAGCAGGCCAGACTAAAGAAAACCGGCCCTGTTCATATTCAGGCTCAGGACTGGATGAGTTACGAAGAGCATGGCCGCCTCATCTATCAGGATGAAAATGGGTTGCTGGATTTGCCTTTGCCCCGTCTTCTGGGCAGTCATCAACTCTCCAATGCCGGTATGGCCATCGCCGCCCTGAAAATTCTGGTCCAAAAAGGCGTGATAGAGCTGTCAGATGACGCCATTGCCAGAGGCCTGCAACAGGTAAAATGGCCCGCGCGCCTGCAACAACTCACCTCTGGCCCCTTGTTTGGCCTTGCGCCAAAAGGCGCAGAATTATGGTTGGATGGTGGTCACAATCCCAATGCCGGGCAAATGCTGGCCGCCGCTTTGGCCGATCTGGAAGAAAGAGCGCCGCGGCCTTTGCATATGATTGTCGGAATGCTCAAAACCAAAGACCCTTCAGGCTATTTCAAAGCCTTCAAAGGTCTGGCGCGTGATGTCATCACCATCCCCGTGGAAAGTCAGGCCAATGGGGAAGATCCGGTTCTTTTGGCCAAAATGGCCGTTGATGCTGGTGTTCCGGCTTCTGCTGCAAGCTCTGTCTCGCAAGCTTTGCAAAAACTGGCTCTTATCCCGCGCGATACCCCACCACGCATTCTGATCGGCGGCTCTCTTTATCTCGCAGGCGAGGTCTTAAAAGCCAATGAGGATGTGCTGGATTAAGACGATCCCTGCTTGATAGATAAAAGAGACGCATCAAAAAAGCCCGGCTGATGACATCAACCGGGCTTTTTGCAACAGAAAACAAACGGCTTATTTGCCAGTTTCAATCCATTTGATCAAATCTGCCTTTGGTGCGGCACCCACTTTCATGGCAACAGCCTCACCACCCTTGAACAACAGCAAGGTTGGGATAGAACGCACACCAAACTGCGCGGCAGTGTTTGGGTTTTCGTCCACATTGACTTTGACAATTTTGACATTGCCAGCTTTTTCGCCGTCAATTTCGTCCAGAATAGGCGCAATCATTTTACATGGGCCACACCATTCTGCCCAAAAATCGACAACAACAGGAACATCACCCTGAATTTCGTCTGCAAAATTTGTGTCAGTCGCATTCACAACAGCCATATCAAGCCTCATTCGGTTCGTCTCACCTCATCCTGATAGCGATAAGGCGGGGGAAAAGATATCTATATTCAGTGATATATGAATATAGCGTCGTTGTCTTGAAAGTAGGTATTCCGCCCGCATCCGTCAAGATGGGCGGCTGTTATCTTATGCCAATCTGCGCAAGGGCAGCTTGCCGCACGTCTGACTCAATCTCCATTAAAGAGGGACCACAACTCCATAAAAGAAGCGTGCGAATGCGGTGTTTGGGATATAAGGGGGCTAAAAGACGCCCATAAAGGGCCATTTGGCTTATATAATCAAAGGGAACGCCCTCGGTGCTGGTAGGCACCTGACGGTTGGTTTTGTAATCTATCACAATCACGTCATTGGGGGTTATCACCAATCTATCCACCTGCCCGGAAACATCCCGTGGCCCATCTTTGGTCTCCACCCAACCAGCCAGCGAGACTTCGGCCTGACTGTGTGGCCCAAAAAGCGCAGCAAAAGACGAATCGTTCAGCAGCAAAAGTGCTTCATCCAACAAAGCGGCGCGGCTATCAGCGCTCATATCCTTGGCAATGCGCGCCAGAAAGGCTTGCCCACGCGCCTGCCATTGATCGCGGGGCAAAGTGGGAAGATGCTCAAACAGACTATGCAACAAAGAGCCGCGCCGCCGTGGCTCCCAGTCATGAAGAGCAGGGGCGGCAGATTGAGGGCTGCTCGAGCCTGCATAAGGCTGGGCAAAAGCGACAGACTTTGCTTCGATCAAATCCGCCGCCTTGGAGGGCTGCAACAAAGCATTGGCCGCAGGCTCACTCTCTAATGGCGCACGGAACCAGTCCGGCAAACTGGCAGGACTGCTGACAGGGGCAAGGGTCAAACGTTCATCCAAAGGCCGCGGCGTAAAATCCTGCTGCAATTGCCAGCGTAAAATCTCATCCCCTGTGACAGGATGATCTGCTTTTTGCGCATTGGACCGCAATTGATTGGCAACCACATTATACCAGCAATTGTCCGCCGGTCCTCTGGCTCCGGTAAAGCCGCACAAATAAAGCCGATCTTCTGCTCGCGTCATGCCTACATATAACAGACGCAAATATTCCTCTTCGGTCTCCCGGTCCAGATCGGACAAACTGGCCTGAATTTTAGCAGGCTGATCCACTTTGGCCGTTTTCAAAGCCATCAAATCGACCGGACTATCCTCTTGGGAAAGCGACACAAGATGTGGGTGATGACGTGGATTTGAGGGCTTGCCCGTGCTGTCCACCATAAAGACAATGGGCGCTTCCAGCCCCTTGGAGCCATGAACAGTCATAACGCGAATTTGATTGTCCGCTGCGCCCATATCGCGCTTGATCTCGGCTCCGCCTTGGCGCATCGCCGCCAAAAAGGCCTGTAAATTGGGAATTTGCTTTTTCTCGAAATCCAGCGCCCGCGACAGCAATTCATCAATCACTTCATCCGCTTCTGGGCCTAACCGTTCGATAAAGGCCTGACGCTTGCCGCCCGGTCCCAAAATCTGGGCGTAAAAATCAAAGGGCGGCTGAAAATCAATCTGAGCACGCCAAGCACTAAGCGTGGCAAAAATCCGGCCAAACTGGCTGGACGCATCAGCCTGATGATGGGCACCCAAAATCTCCCACAGGCTCTTGTCGCGTGTCCCACCCGGCTCTGGCGGCTTGGCCAGCTCGAACAAATCCTCTTCGCAAAGGTTAAAAAGCGGACTTTTCAAAATACAGGCAAGACTGAGATCATCTTCGGGCAGCAACATCACGTCCCCCAAGGACAACAGATCCATCACCGCAATATGATCAAGCAAAGCCAGACGATCGGCACCCGCCACCGGCAAACCTGCCTCTTTCAAAGCCCGGTTCACCGCATGCACAAATGCCCCGCGTTTACGCACCAGAACAAGAATATCGCCCGCCGTGATCCGTTTGCCAGATCCTGCCAGATAATCACCATTTGATAACCAGTGTTTGATGGTGTCGGCAATCATCCGTGCCAAGGTAACGCCGGGATCACGATCGCCTTGCGCATCCAAAGGCGCAGCCCAATCTTCATCCACCTCTTGCTCAACGGGCTGCAACAAGGGCCAAAGCTCAACTAGACCGGGATCCTTGCGACGGATGGCTTCATGCACAGTGGGTTCATGGTCAGCCGATAAGGCCCCATATTGGGCCTCATTGGCGAACACCTCATCAACAGCCTTTAGAATATGGGGGGTGGAGCGAAAGGATAGCTGCAAGTCAATTTTGTGAAAGGGCTTGCCCTGCATCCCGGCCCGGCGTGCAAAAAGATCGCGCATCTGTGCAAACCATTTCGGCTCGGCACCCTGAAAGCTATAAATGGACTGTTTTTCATCGCCAACGGCGAAAATAGTGCGCTCAACACCGCGCGCACTTTCGCTGACAAAAAATTCCTCTCCCAATTGCTGGATAATTTCCCATTGGCGTGGATTGGTGTCTTGCGCTTCATCAACCAGAATATGATCAATGCCCTGATCAAGCTTGTAATGCACCCAAGCCGCCGCCTGACTGGGGGCCAGCAAATTGGCAGCCTTGATGATCAAATCATCAAAATCCATCAAGCCACGGGCCGCTTTTGCCCGTTCATAATGCGAGATCACACCATCAGCCAAAATGAACAAGGCCCGGCTTCCTGCCAACGTCACCAGAGCCTTGCGCCGCTCTTCCAAAGCATCCAGCCTTGCTTGCTCGCGATCCAGACATCCGACAAGGGCAGCATCCCCCTCGCGCACTTTTTTGGACGCCATATAGCTGTCGCTCTTGGCAAGGCCATCTTTCTTGCGCAAAAACGCCCACCAATGCCGGGCTTTCTCGTCTGCATCCTGCGCGGCTAAAAAGAGCCGCAGCAAAATTGCCTGATCCTTATCGCGCTTGCCCCCTGTCTCAAACAAATCAGCAAGAGAGCGGATATATTCGGGCGGGAAATGCGGACTTGCGGCCAAATCATGGCCTATCGTCTCAAAATTATCCTGCTCATCCACCCCAAGATAGGCCGCCAAAGCTTGAAGCGCGGCACTGACACCAAGGCTGTCTCGCTCATCAAGAGAGCCATCAAGCGAAGAGGTCTTACTCGTGGCTTCTCCCATTTCCATAAAGCGGCCAAAGCCTTCGCGATTGCGCACCAAACTGGCCAAGGCATTGCGGATATCCATATCGCCCATAGAGCCAACCAGATGCGCCAAAGCCTCGGACCAAAGCGGTTGCTCCTTGCGCAAGGCGCAGGACAACACATGAGCTATGGCATTATTCAGCAAATCTGCTGCCAATTGGTCATCCAGAATTTCAAAATGCGCCGGGACATTGGCTTCCAGCGGAAATTGATGCAACAAGCGTTCTGCAAAAGCGTGAATGGTCTGGATTTTCAGCCCGCCCGGCGTCTCCAATGCCCGCGCAAAAAGCCGTCTTGCCAATGCCAGCTCTTCTGCCTTGGGTGTGCGGCCCTCCAGCTCCTGCAAAGCCGCGCCAAGTGCGTCATCATCAAGACCAATCCAATCGGAGAGACGGGCAAAAACCCGGTTGGACATTTCCGCCGCCGCAGCTTTGGTAAAGGTCAGACACAGGATACGCGAAGGATCGGTCCCGGCCAGCAAAAGCCGGATCACCCGTTGCGACAGCACAAAGGTTTTGCCAGAGCCTGCATTGGCGCTCACCCATGCCGAGCGCTGGGGGTGAGAGGCCAGCGCCTGATCTTCTTTGGTCTTTTGGGGGATCTCAAACGCCATAGTCAGTCCTCCCCATCGCTTTGCTGCGACCATTCTTTGACCCGGGCCAGATGATCAAAAGGGCTTTCAAACCGCTCAAACATCGGTTTGGCGCGAGACATATAGCCCTTGGCAGGGTCATCATAGGCAACAATCAGCGCCAAAAGCCGTTTGCCAATCAGCTCCACAATATCGTCCGCAGCATAGTCTTTTTCAATGCCGGTCTTGATCTCGCCAGCTTTGCGCCCGCCCGAAAGTCTGATCCATGCCATGTCAGAGACTTCAATAGCCGGGGGAATATCCTTAAAGCCCCCCAATTTTGCCATATAGCCTTCCAGCGCCAATTGCGGCGCAAAACCGGGCAGAACCTGTTTGGCTGACGGCGGCTGTCCAGTCTTGAAGTCAAGAACCGACAAGCTGCCATCTTTCATAATATCCAACCGGTCAGCCCGGCCCCGCAAATGAAAGGCACCAGATGCCATTGGCAAATCGGTTCCGCCAGAAATCTCTGCAAAGCGGCTGGCCACCTCATCTTCTCGGCCTGTCTCCCAGTCAAACACAAACCAATGGGCAATGCGCTCAAATCTGGGCCACCAAATGGCCAAAAGATCGGGGAAATTCTCAAATTTTTGAAAAGCTTCACGCCCCAAGGCAATCAGATGCTCATAAGCCTTCTGATTGAAAGGCCCATCCCAGCTTTGGGTAAAGTCGCCCAACACATCATGAATGATAGAGCCTTTTTCCGCCCCGCCCGGCGGACTGCCAATGGCATCAAGGGCGCGCAAGCCCAAAACATGCTTGGCATAAAGCGCATAAGGATCGCGAATCCATGTTTCAATTTCTGTCACCGACAAACGGCGCGGACGATAATCAGGCAACGGTTTTGGATTGGGACGGGGAATAAGCTTATTGTTTTTTGGGGCATCCAAGGCCCGCGCCCAACGGATATATGTCTCGCCGCGTGCGGTCATGGCCTGACTGGCTGCAAGCCCGGCCACCGCTTCCAGACGCAAAACCCAGCGGCTGGGAACAGTCGGAGAGCCTCCGGTTTTTTCCGAGCGCACCAGCACCACCTCGCGCCGTCCCATGGATTGGGCAAAGTCATGGGCAGCAAGACCGGTCCGCCTTTCTGGCGGTTCCAGCTTCATACCCGCCCGCATGGGCCGCGACAACCACGCATCTGATTTGGTTTGCGCAGGCCATGAGCCTTCATTCAAGCCACCAATCACCACTCGGTCCACATCCATCAAACGGGCTTCCAGCGTGCCAAGCAATTGCAAACGAGGATGGCCGCTGCCATGATCCAGCACGGTTTCGCCAGACATCATGGCCACCAAAAAAGGTTCCAGATCGCGCGGGCCTAACAAGACATCATCACTGGCCGGGCTTTGAACCCGCTCAAAGAAGCTGCGCATGGCGCGCCCCGCCGCTTCATCATAAAAGCGCTGCGGATCAGCCTCTTCATTGCTGGCAACCGCTTCAACACTTTTGATCACGGCCTCAATCCAGCGCGAAAGGGCCACAGGCTCTGTTGCATTCACAACCAAAGCCTCAAAAGCGCCAAGGCTGATATCAAGGCGCTGCAACAAGGCCCGCGCCAAATCCCAATTTTGCGGCAGTGGATGCTCGCCATCTTTCTCACTGCGTTCGCTACGTTTTCGTTCAAATTCTGCGATCAGGGTGCGAAGCCCACCCCCAAGCTGAGGACCGCGCAGCAATTCCACCTCAATAAAACGTGCCGCACGGCGAGCCTCGACCCGTGGCATCCCAAAAGAGGCCAAAGGATGCTTGATCAGAGCAAGCAAGGCCACAGGCTCAAAATGGCTAAGAACACAGTCCAGCATCAAACGCATCAAAAGCGCGGGGGGGGTCTCGCCCAAAGGCATACCGGCACTGTCTTCGACGTCAATTTGCCAGCGCTTCAACTCCACCATCACCCGCCGGGCCAGCGCACGATCTGGCGTGACAAGAGCAGCCTTTTTGCCCGGATCTGCCAGCGTTTCGCGTAAAGCCAGCGCACAAATGCGTGCTTCTTCCTGCTCATTGGCAGCTTTCGCCATTGCAACATCAGCCAAGGCAATCTGGCGTTTTTCTTCTGGAAAATCAGCCAGAGCGGTCTTCCATAAATCCGTACTTTCTGCCGGGCGCAAGGCTTCGCTAACCAAACGTTCTCGCAACGTCAGGGCAGGGGTGACAGAGCCGAGTTTTGTGACCTCAGAGCGATGGATTTGCAAGCGATCAAGCAATTGCTTGAGGTTGAATTGCGGATGCCCAGCCACCCCTTCGCCTTCGCCCTCTTTTGGATGCAGGCAACCAAGCCCGGACCAACTTGCTTCATCCAGATCATAATCCAGCCCCGGTAAAATCAGCGCTCCTTTTGGATGATGGGCAACGGCCATCAGCAAATTCGATGTTGCAGGAATCGAGCCGGTGGAACCCGCTGCAATCACTGGACCTGTATGCGCCTTCAGGGCGGCAATCTCTGAAGAGAGAACCGCATTGCGGCGCTCAACTGGGTCCACCAAATCGCGCTCGGCCAGAATAGAGGGCCAGAATTGCGTGGCAATTTTCAAAAATTCCAGGCTCATCTGCCAGTAAGCCCCATAATCACCGGGCACCAGCTGATGAAGCAGCGACCAGTCGCTTTCCTCGCGATGCACAGCATCAATCAGGGCAAGCAAATCAATGGCCAGATAGGCGGCATCGCTGGGTGTGCTGGAGACCTGAAGACGTTGATCAGCATCCAGTTGCAAAATCTCTCTTGCCTGCTTTTGCGCCCAAAAATGCACCAATTGCGTCATGATCAGCCGCCGCTCCAAAGGGTCCATCGCGGTTGGCAACGACCAAAAGCCGTCATCCCCGCCAAGGCTGACTTTTAGGGGCAGCAAATCCTCGTCTATATCGCCAATGACATGAATGCGCGGCAAAATCAGGCTGGGCCAGCCCCGCTGGCGCAAATGCGAGAGAAAAGCCTCTTTCAGGCCATTGGCTGTGCGCCGTGTTGGCACATAAATGGTGACAGTGGCAAGAGAAGCGGGGTCTGAGGCATCAAAACCGGCAATCAAATCCCCGTGAATCAAGGCATCAATCATCGAGGTGAGAAAGCTGGACCCCGGACTGATGGAAAAGACATTGGGGTTTCGTGTGGGCTTTGCCGCAGAAAAAAGATCCAGATTTACATCCACATCATCCATCAAACCATGCCTTCATGCCTATGATCGTTGTTAGATCAGCCCCATCAGAGTGCTGTTTTGAATGGCACGTTCGGCCTGACGGATGGCCTTTGGCTCACCCACATGCAGCCAAATCCCATCCATGGAGAGGCCAAACAAGCGCTTGTTGGCAATGGCCTGATCAAATTGCAGATTGAGCGAATGCGCCCCGTCAGGCGCGCCGTCAAACAGGCGTGGATGCAAGATGGCCGCTCCGCTATAAACAAAGGGAGAGACAAAGCGGGCCTCGCGACGAGACAGTCGTCCCTCTTTATCCATCATGAAATCCCCTTTGCCACGATAGCCAATGGCAGACACAGTGGGCGAGAGCAAAAGCAAACCATCCATCTGATCCTCATCCCAATGCTGGGCCAGCAAAGACAGATTATTGGCAACGCCTTCCATCCAGAAACTGTCGGAATTCAGCAAATAAAAGGGATCTGCGCCAAGCTCTGGCAAGGCCTTTTTGATGCCGCCACCGGTTTCCAGCAAAGCCTCGCGCTCATCTGAAATGACCAAATCGCAAGCAGCGGAGCGTTTGGCATGCACTTCCACCAGATCGGCAAGATAATGAACATTGACAATCGTGCGGGTCACGCCAGCCTTGTGGAGGGTGTTCAAGGCATGATCAATCAGAGCCTTGCCTGCAACGGGAATAAGCGGCTTTGGTGTAATGGCAGAAAGCGGGCGCATACGGGTTCCGCGCCCAGCGGCCAAAATCATACCTTTTGTGGGGCCAGCCAAGGCGGGCTGCATCTCATTCGTCATCGTCATGTCCGTCTTTCATTCCCGGTTTGCCAGCCAGTCTCGATCGCTTAAAGCCTCTGTGGCAGATCCAGCAATTCATTCTCATTATAAAAGGCGCATAAATCGCTCAGCGCAGGATGAGCAAGGCATCGGGCCAAATACTCAATCCCGCGCGGAATATGCGCCAAATAAGAGCGATTGTTCAGGCTCATACTGACCCGGGCAAAGGCTCCCAAATTCTTGGATGTTCGCTGCAAGCCACATAAGGCATAATGATGCTCAAATGCTGCTTGGGCTGTGCAATCAAAAGATCTATGCTGCATATAGGCAGCTTTTAAATGATTTTCCAGATCAACGGATATGGTAACCCGCGCATCCATGCAAATAGAAGCAATATCATAAGCACTTGGCCCTAAGAGGCAATCCTGAAAATCAATGAAGCCGATTTTGTGCGCGCCGCTCACAGCTTCCAGCCAAAAACAATTGGGGTCTTGCACATCACGCAAGACAAGGCTTTGCTCCGCCTCAAGCAAGACATCCAAAGCCGGACGCCAGAGTGTCTGAAATTGGCTGCGTGCAGCAGAAGGGCAAGCCTTACCTTTTAAAAATGGCCAATACCAATCCAAAAAGATCGACAATTCCACCTCAAAAGCATCTCGATCATAAAGCGAGAGGCGAAAAGCCCCCCCCGGTCCCTGCAAATCGCGTTGATCCTTCTGCCAGCCTGTTTCATGAAAGTCAGCCAAAGCGTCAAGGGTTGCTGCATAGCGCTGCGCAATGGCGACAGGGGGCTGCTCATCATGCTTTTGACTGAGCCCTTCACGGCCAAAATCTTGCCAAAGAGCGAGACCGGTATCAAGATCATGGCCATAACATGCGGGCACCAATAGACCGGCCTCTTTCAAGGCAGAGGCAATGGTCAGCATCGGTGCCAAACTGGTAACCCGATGCGCAACCAAATCATAAAGCCGCCCATCATCGAGTTTTGGACCGGGCTCGCGAGAGGGCATATCCATCAAAATGGCACTCTGCCCATTCATCTCAGCACGCTGATAACTGCGTGGGGATAAGTCCCCTTCAATAGCGTGCAAATCGGCCTCACCCCAATCGGCCTCAATCAGCAACGTTCGTTTGCGACAGACGCGCTCCAGACGCTCTTGCCAAATGTGCGCCCCTTGCAAAACCAGACGACGGGCTTCGCTGCCGCTTGAAGGGCTATCCTCAAAATGCAGCCATAATGTCTGCTCTGGCAGGATCTCTTCTGCACGATCTGGCCATTCAACCAGCGCACAGCCATGCTCCCAGCTTTCCTCAAAGCCGATTTCATACAAATCTTCAAAATCGCCAATGCGGTATAAGTCAAAATGGCTCAGTTCCAAACCATCCAGATCATAGGTTTGCACCAATGTGAAAGTGGGGCTGGGAACTTCTAATGCTTCATCGCGCGCCACAGCACGCAACAGCGCACGGGCAAAGGTGCTTTTGCCCATGCCCACATCCCCATCCAGCGCCAGAACATCGCCCGGACGCAACAAAGGTGCCAGATCCCGCGCCAAAGCATGACTGGCCGCTTCGCTCAAAACATCAAAGCAAAAGCGCCATTCACCGGGCAAATCAGGATTGGAAGGGCAAGAAGAAGATGACGGCATAGACAGGCACCGAACAGGAAAACACAATCACGATTGTGCCCCAAATTAGGGCAAGATCATGATGGTGTCATGGTTATTCCGCAGCCTGCTGAACAGGTTTCGGAGAAATCGGAAAATGGCAAATAACGGCGGTTCCCTTGTCCAGAACAGAATCGATAGAGACATGACCGCCATGCAATTCGACAAAGCTTTTGACAATAGACAGCCCAAGGCCAGCGCCTTTGCGCGTCTCCCCACCCTTGCGGCTTTCAAAGCGCCCAAAGGCGGAAGAGAGAAAATCTTCCGGCATACCGCAGCCATGATCGCGTACCGTGAAGACCATTTCATTTTGGGTTTGATCGGCCAGAACCGAGACATTGGAATGATCGGGCGAGAAGGCAATGGCATTGGAAATCATGTTATAAAGCACCTGCCGTACCCGTTTGCTATCGCCCATAAAATGCTGCAAATTATCAGCAACCGAAACATTTAAGGTAATGTCTTTTTCGGCCAGACGATCCTGCAGGCCTTCTGCGGCGGCCTGTATGGAAGCGATAGGATCAATATCTTCCAGATCCAGAACCATGATCCCGGCATCAATCGTCGCCAGATCCAGAATATCATTGACAATGGCCAACAAAGACGAGCTGGATGTCATGATATGGTCGGTATATTCGCGCTGTTTGCCATTCAGAGAACCAAAAGTTTCTTCGGTCAGCAATTCCGTAAAGCCGATAATATTGGTCAAAGGCGAGCGCAATTCATAAGACACATGCTGAATGAAGGTGTTTTTCAAATGATCCGCTGCCATCAGGGCTTCGTTGCGTGTGGTCAGGCCACGCTCGACATTCACCTTGTCTGTGACATCAACAAAGGTGATCATGCTGGCTCCGTCAGGCAGAGGCACCAGAGCATAATCAACAATGCGCTCATCGGAGCGTTCCATCCGCCCGGATAACCCCTCGCGGCTGTCTGCCAGCCCGACAATGGCCTGCTTCAGATCGGCCCAGACAGCCGGATCGGAAAATGTACGGCGGCACACTTCCATAACAGCACTGACATGAGGCTGTTCTGCCAACAACATTTCTTCAATCGACCACATAGAGGCAAAAGCCGGGTTGGAAACACGCACCCGACCATCAGAGCCAAACACGATCACGCCATCGCCCAGATGATCAAGCGTTTCCGATTGAACCCGGATCAGGGAATTATAGCGTTTTTCCAGATCCAGACGTTCGGTAACATTCTCATAAATATAGGTCACTCCCCCATCAGGGGTGGGCGCAGCCACAACGCGCAAAGACTGACCATTTGGCAAATGCCACCAATGTTCTTTGGTCTCCACAGAGCGATAGGCCGCAAAGATTTCTGCTTTCCAGGCGGCAAAATCGGCCTGTTCCGGCAAATGGCGATTGGCGCGCAATTGATCCAGAATAATCCCGTCTTTTGGTTTTTGATCCAGAAAACCGGGATCAAGATCAAACAGGCTGTGATAGGCAGCATTATAGAATTGAAGATTCTGATTGGAGTCAAAAATCGCCACGGCAGTGGTCAATTGATCCATCGTTGCTGCGTGGAAAGTCTGCATCCGCGCCAGCGCTTTTTCTGCCTCATCTATGGCTGAAACATCGGTAGCAATGCCAACATTGCCCTGTTTGGAAGCAATATCGACAACATCCAATATCTGACGTTTGCCTTGCATGATCACAGGCAACCGTTCAACCGCGACATCGGCGGTGCGCATAGCACCGTCTGATGCAGTGCTGGCTTGCGTGTGATGGGCTTTATGGACATGATCCCGGCCTTGCTGGTCCAGCAATTCAATTTGCTTTTCCAACACATCGCGCAAATTCTCAGCATCAACGGCTTCCCGATAGGCTTCGTTGATCCAACTTAATTGCCCCTTTTCATCCCGCGACCAAACAGGCATGGGAACCGCATCAAGAAGACTTTTCATACGGCTCATTTCCTGGGACAGGCGCGTTGTCTGATTTTTCAATTGCGCTCTGTCGCTTTCTGCATCTTCCAAGAGACGCAATTGCAAATAGGCGCGGGCGCCAGATGTGCGACCCTTGATCTCGATACAGACACCGGCCTGTGCCTCAACCGCCATCTGAAAGCGTTGCCCTTTTGCGCGCAAAGCATCCAAGGCCAAATCCAGTTTTTGCGCACAATCGCTTTTCAACCAGCTGCCAAACGCCAAAATGCTATCCCCTTGCGGCAGGGCATGAGCGGATTTCAGCTGGCCAAGCAAATTGGGCTTGTCTGATTGTGGATCCCAGATAATGATCAATTGATCCGAGGCATCCAACAAAGTTTCGGATTGATCCAGCCGGGCCTGAAGACTGGTGAGCGCTTTATGGGCATCGCGCAATTGTTGTGTTGCCTGTTTGCGGGTGCGAATGGCCGATAGGCCAGCAACCAGCGCAAAGACAAGAAGGCCGCCAAAGGTTGCAAGCCCCAAAATCATTGAATTGGATTGATCATCCTGCATCAAGGCTTCAAAATCACTGGCAAAGCGATCTGTAGGCAAAGTGGGGATAGCGGGCATCTCTATAGCAGTTTGAGACAGGGCCTCGCTTTCCGAGTTGACTGGTGCGATTGGCTCAGACTGATCCAGAATGTCCGTATGATGCTCTATAAGGCTGGCAGAGGGATCCGGGGACGGGGCAGATTGACTTTGCGCCAAAAGCGGGGATGAAACGAGAAAGACGCTGGCAGCCAATCCCGTTAAATAAAGTGTTGTTGTCAAAAAGGTCCGCAAATCCCTTTTTCCTTCCAACAGACTGCCTTTAGGCATGTCTTTGCCCTTTCCGCCGCACAGCCCGATAGCTGATGCAACCGCTCCAATTTTCTTTTTCTCTTTTATGGTTGGCGCTCATGCATCTTAAAAAAATCTGGACTCCTTTAGCGCTATCCCACACCAGCCATTGCCGTGGCCGGGGGATTTCTGCCAAATCCAGACTGATTACAAGCTTGAACGCACGCACTTACTTCGAAACAAAACCGGGGCCTCCTCCCAGCTCTGACCGAATCACTTTCACTTTACCTGTTCATGGAATCGCACAACAGAGTCCGGCGCAAAAAAGATAAAAAAAATGCGCCCAAATCCGCAAAGGACAGGGCGCATTCATTACAAATGATAAGATAGGGGACTCTCAATCCTTGGAAAGCCGCCATTTTCTTAACAAAAGGTTAATAGCGGTAATGCTCTGGCTTGTAAGGACCATCCACAGGCACACCAATATAGTCAGCTTGCTCTTTGCTCAGGGTGGTCAATTTCACGCCCAGCTTTTCCAGATGCAGGGTTGCAACTTTCTCATCCAGTGCTTTTGGCAGCACATAAACATCCTTGCCATAATTGGCATGATTGGACCACAATTCCATCTGGGCCAAAGTCTGGTTGGTGAAGGATGCGGACATCACAAAACTTGGATGACCTGTCGCACAGCCAAGATTGACCAAACGGCCTTCTGCCAGAACAATGATGCGCTTGCCATCAGGAAACTCTACTTCATCAACCTGAGGCTTCACATTGTGCCATTCGTAATTTTTCAAAGCGCCAATCTGGATCTCGGAATCAAAGTGACCAATGTTACAAACAATGGCACGATCCTTCATGTCACGCATATGCTCAATGGTGATGACATCCTTGTTGCCGGTGGTGGTGACAAAGATATCGCCCTGCGGCACAGCCTCTTCCATGGTGGTGACTTCATAGCCCTGCATGGAGGCCTGCAACGCACAAATGGGGTCAATCTCGGTCACGATCACACGGGCACCTTGTGAACGCAAAGATTCAGCAGAGCCTTTGCCCACATCACCAAAGCCAGCCACAACGGCAACTTTGCCGGAAATCATCACATCCGTCGCACGTTTGATGCCATCCACCAGAGATTCGCGGCAACCATAGAGATTGTCAAATTTCGATTTGGTCACAGAATCATTGACATTGATCGCAGGGAAAGGAAGATCACCCGCTTTTGCCAGATGATAGAGACGATGTACCCCTGTGGTGGTTTCTTCTGACACACCCAAAATGCCATCGCGAATTTTGGTGAACCAGCCCGGAGTGGCTGCCGCACGCTTCAAGATCTGCGCTTTGACGACTTCTTCTTCTTCATTCTCAGGATTGGGAAGAATTTCTTCACCTGCATCGACTTTGGCACCAAGCAAAATATACATGGTGGCATCGCCGCCATCATCCAGAATAAGGTTTGGTCCTTCGCCATTGCCCCAGTCAAAGATGCGATCCACATAATCCCAATAGTCAACAAGGCTCTCGCCTTTGACAGCAAAAACAGGGGTGCCAGTGGCGGCAATGGCAGCGGCAGCATGATCCTGGGTGGAGAAAATGTTGCAAGTGGCCCAGCGAACTTCCGCACCCAGCGCCTGCAAGGTTTCAATCAGAACAGCGGTCTGAATGGTCATGTGAAGAGAGCCGGTAATCCGTGCGCCTTTCAAAGGCTGGGATGCGCCATATTCCTCACGGGTTTGCATCAGACCGGGCATTTCGGTTTCTGCAATTTTGATTTCCTTGCGGCCCCAATCGGCCAGCGACAGATCCTTGACAACAAAGTCAGCCATATTCGCTCCTAATCGTGCCTTGGCACTGTGCAAAGGCAAATGCCCCTATGGGCGATGGAAAGCAGGCGCAAACGCCTATTTAAAGCTTCATATAATGCTTAGTCCTAAAGAAAGCAATAATGATATAAAGAAATCTTTATATTATAAATTTGATGTCAGATAGAATATATCGCCTGTCTTCCTGTTTCTTTAACAGGCGTCATAATGGCGCGTAAAAATCGGACTATGACAGCAAGAGGGAACAGCGTATAAATCAGATACGCTTTTTCAAGGCTTTGCTGATAGGCAAGGCAGGATAAGCATATTAAAGCCTCTGGCTGAGTGAAAATTGAGAGTGTCCATGAAAGTAGTCATGATTGGGACCGGCTATGTCGGTCTGGTTTCCGGCGTATGTTTTTCCGAGTTTGGATTTGATGTCACATGTGTGGATGTTGACCAGACCAAAATTGATACTCTGAACAAGAGCGAAATTCCGATTTTTGAGCCGGGTCTGGATAATTTGCTGGAGCGCAATACCAAAGCGGGGCGACTGAATTTCACCACAGATTTTGAAGGGGCGGTCTCTCAGGCTGATGCAATTTTCATCGCTGTCGGCACCCCATCACGCCGTGGCGATGGTGAGGCGGATCTGCAATATGTCTGGGCCGCTGCCCGCCAGATTGCAAGAGCAGCCAAGCCCGGCGCCATTGTCGTGACCAAATCCACCGTTGTGGTGGGCACCAACCGCAAAGTGGCGGACATCATCCGCGAAGAAAATCCTGATCTGGATTTCTCTATCGCCTCCAACCCGGAATTTTTGCGTGAAGGCTCGGCCATTGAAGATTTTATGCGCCCGGATCGTGTGGTGGTCGGCGTTGAGGACAAACGCGCAGAAGAGGTGATGCGCGCGCTATATCGCCCGCTTTTCTTGCGCGAAACCCCCATTGTCTTTACCGGGTTGGAAGATGCCGAGCTGATCAAATATGCCGCCAATGCCTTTTTGGCGGTCAAAATTTCCTTCATCAATGAAGTGGCCAATTTGTGCGAGCAGGTTGGCGGCAATGTGCAACAGGTGGCATCGGCCATTGGGCTGGACAAACGCATTGGCGGAAAATTCCTCCATGCCGGCCCCGGCTTTGGTGGCTCCTGCTTTCCAAAAGACACCCGTGCCTTTGCTGCAACAGGGGCCAAATTTGGCGCGCCTCAGCGCTTGGTGGAAACGGTGATTGAGGTCAATGAAAGCCGTAAAGAAAATATGGCGCACCGGATTTTGGAAAAATTGGGACCAGATCCAAAAGGCAAAACAGTCTGTATTTTGGGTGTGGCTTTCAAGCCAAATACTGATGATGTGCGCGAAAGCCCAACTCTTGCCATCATTCCAATCCTGCAAGAGGCTGGCATAGCAGTGCAGGCCCATGACCCTGAAGGCATGGAACAGGCAAAGCCACACATGGACAAGGTGATCTGGTGCGCCAATGCCTATGAAGCCGCACAAGGGGCGGACGCTTTGGCGCTGGTCACTGAATGGAATGAATATCGCGCCCTTGATATGGCACGCCTGCAACAAGTGATGACAGGCAATGTCATGATTGATATGCGCAACATCTATCAACCAGATGAAATGCGCCAAAAAGGCTTTGATTATAGCTCGATTGGTCGCGCATAAGAGCCGCTGCATACGCATATAGGAACGGAACAAAGCCGGGTCATAGATCCGGCTTTGTTTTATAGACGCTCATGATATTGGAACGCATCGTGCAGCACTACGGCATGAGAACGTCATCCAGATCTTTGGCGCGTTTAATAAGAGAGCGGGCAATCACCACCCTTTGAATCTCGGTTGTGCCATCCACCAGTTTTAACATTTGCGCAAGGCGCGAGAGACGATCAAGATCATATTGTTTGAGCAAACCATAGCCCCCCAACATTTGCGTGCAGGCATTGGCGGCTTTTAAAGCAGCATCCGGTGCAAAGCGTTTGGCATGGGCGGCGGCCAAGGCACCCTCCGGCGTGCCCACAAGCCCCGCGGCTTTTTTATAAAGAAGCCGGGAAATTTCCAGATCGGTGGCAATATCGGCCATCATCCATTGAATGCCTTCCAGATCCAGCTCTTTGCCGCCAAACATTGAGCGTTGTTTGGCAAAGGAAAGTGCTGTGTCTAACGCTGCTTCCATAAGCCCGCAACAGCCAGAAGCAATAGAGGCGCGCGCAATATCAATCGCCATCAAAGAGCCGGAGAGGCCTTTGCCCGGTGGCAAAATGATATTCTCTGCCGGGACGTGAACATCATCCAGATACATATCTGCAAGGGGTAGGAAATTGAACGAGGCTGTTTCATAGCGGGGGCCAAAGCGAACCCCGGGCGCATCAGCCGGAACAGCAATCATCGCCATATCTTGATGGCCGGGTATATCCGATGTTTTGACAACAACAAAATAGACATCGGCCTCTGTCGCAAGAGAGACCCATGCCTTGCGCCCACAAATGCGATAAGCACCGCTTTCTTGATCAATCTCGGCCTTTGTATACATGGTCATGGGATCCGAGCCTGATTGCGGCTCGGTCAAAACAAATCCGGCCAATTGTTTGCCAGATGTCAGATCGCGCGCCCATTTATCCTTGGCGGCCTCCGTGCCAAACCCACAAAGAGCGTAAGAACAGATATTATGCATGGAAAGCGCAAAGGCATAGGCCCCATCGCCTTTGCCTAATTCTTCATAGACTTGAATGCCATCGGCAAGCGACAGGCCCTGTCCCCCAAGCTCCACCGGGCAATAAAGCCCCAAAAGGCCGTCTTTCGCCGCCAGATCTGACGCGGCGCGCGGCCAGTCTCCTTGCTTATTCCACTCATTGACCTGTGGTTTGATAATATGTGTGGCATGACTGCGCGCAGCGTCAAGAATAGCCTCTGGATTGCTCATTTTTCCTCCCAATTGTCTGCAAAACTGCTCATGCATCATCTGGTGAACAGACGATAGAAAATTAAACATACATACGTTCGTTTTTATTAATTACAGAAGGCAAGAAGAACCACAAGAAAAATATCAAAATTGGGCCAAAAGATCAGGCAAGCAAAAGCAGGCGATCAAAAAATCACAGCACAGATATGGTAAATCGACAGAGCAAGGCGGCAGAGGGGTTTAACAATTCCTAACCTTGCCGATAATCAGCACACCAGAGAGATTGCACCTGCCCCATTTTTGGACAATAAACGCAAGAACTGGATAGAAAGGGATTGAAAAAATCAAGAAATCCTTAACCAAACAGTTTAACCGAAAGGGCACGCTTGGCTGTTAGAATGCAGGCCAAGACCATCGACAGGATAACAAAACCATGGCCAATCAGACGATCATTTTGGGCGGCTTGCCCATCACAGTGGCAAGCTGTGACAGCGCTGCCCGCGATATGGTCGAGACGGCTTTGCAAAATCGCGCACACCAAAAAACGCCGCAATTTATCACCTCCGCCAATGGTCAGGTTCTGTCTATGTGTGCCGCTCGGCCTGAAATCAAAACCCTGTTTGAACAAGCCGATATCATCCATGCCGACGGGGAGCCAATGGTTAAGCTCTCGCGTCTGTTATGCGAAACCGCATTGCCCGAGCGCGTGGCAACCACCGATCTGGTCCATAATGTCGCCCGATTGGCTGCGGAACAGGATTTATCTTTTTACTTTCTGGGAGCCGCGCAAGATGTGATTGAGGATGCGGTTGCCAATATGAAGACGCTTTATCCTGATTTGCGATTTGCCGGATATCGCAATGGCTATATAGCAAAAGATCAGGAAGAGCAGGTGCTGGCCGAGTTGAATGATGCCGCACCCGATATTCTGTGGATCGGCATGGGCGTGCCATTGGAGCAGGACTTTATCCTGCGCAATCGTCATAAACTGACCAATGTCGGTGTCATCAAAACATCTGGTGGATTGTTCGATTTTCTCTCAGGCCGCAACAAGCGGGCCGCCAGCTGGATGCAAAAATGGGGTCTGGAATGGGCCTATCGCACATGGCTGGAGCCAAAGCGTCTAGCTTGGCGCTATTTGACCACCAATCCCCATGCGCTGCTTTTGTTATTGACGCGCTCCCGATAGAGAGGCCTTTTTGCCAGCGATCTGGACCCTGTTCAGAACAGGATAGACCAATTTTTCCGCTCTTATGCAAAGCAAGGCCCTTGTCGCCAGAAAACGAACCCCTTATGGTCGGCACGGAAAAATCAATCAATCGGGCTGGCCTTGAAACAAGGGGACAGCGATCAAGGAAAAGAGCAAATTCATGACAATTCGCCTGCATAAAGGGGATCTGCCAAATCTCAACCATTATGATGGTGTATCGGCAATCGCCATTGATACAGAGACCCTGGGCCTCAATCCCTTGCGGGACCGGCTATGCGTTGTGCAGCTCTCTCCCGGTGATGGCAGTGCAGATCTGATCCAGATCGAAAAAGGCCAAACCAGCGCCCCCAATCTGCAAATCTTGCTGAGCAATGATAACATCACCAAGATTTTTCATTTTGCCCGCTTTGATCTGGCTGTGCTATATCACACCTTTGGTGTCATGCCAGAGCCGGTCTTTTGCACCAAGATTGCCTCCAAATTGACCCGCACCTATACAGACCGCCATGGTTTGAAAGATGTGTGCCGCGAATTTCTCGATGTGGATCTGTCAAAGCAGCAGCAAAGCTCCGATTGGGGTGCCGATATGCTGACCGATGCACAAAAGAAATATGCCGCATCTGATGTTCTCTATCTCCATGGTTTGATGGGTATTTTCAAGGCGCGCCTGTCCCGCGAAGGCCGCAAGGAAATGGCACAGGCAACCTTTGACTATCTGCCAACCCGTGCCAAACTGGATTTGGCTGGCTGGCCAGAGATGGACATTTTCGCCCATTCATAAACAAGGCCCTATTCCTGCCACCTTTGATGGATTGAAAAGGACCAGCCAATATGGGTCAGCGCACGTTATATATGTGCGCGGCCCGGTAAAAATGTAACCGGAAGACAAGCCCTCAAAGCCGTCCGGTTTTCGGCAAAGGCCCGGTTTTCGGCAAAGGCATGGCAATGCAGCAAGATCCAACATATTCTGCACCCAAACGAGGCGGCGGCCCGACGCGCCATTTGCGCACGCCCCCCTCTCAACAGGACATTGCCGCGCGTCCAACCATCATTTCGGCGCAAGAGCAGGAAAAAGCCTTCAAAAGCGCGCGCCGTCATTCCATGCGCGTCAAAATTCTCAAATGGTCCATGCCCGCTCTGGTTTTGATCGGCGTGACAGGTTTTATCGCCTGGGTGCTGGATAATCAGCCAGAACCAGCCCCGATAGAGCTGGCAGAGAAGGCAACAGCCTTTGAGCAGGATGAATTGGTGATGGCCAATCCCAAGCTGAACGGATTTTCCAAGGGCAGAGCCTATGAGGTCGTGGCTGAGGAAGCGGTTCAACAGGTGGCAACCCCCCATATCATCAATCTGCGACAGCTGGCGGCAAGGCTGAACAATGAAAAAGATCAATGGGTCACCATCACGGCTTTGTCGGGCCTGTTTGATCAGGAACGCGAAAGCCTGCAATTGACCGGCAATGTCGATGTGCAATCCTCCCTTGGCTATGGGCTGCGCACTGATGGCGCCCAAGTGGATATGCAGCGCGGCTATATGCATACCACCAGTCCTGTGACCATCGCATCGGGAGACATTCGCCTCAGCGCCGATGAGCTGGAAGTGATCGACAATGGCGAGCAATTTCGCTTTTCCAGACAGGTCAAATTGCGCATTGATGCCAGTTTGTTGAGCAAAGGCACCAACAAGCAGGCAAAAGACGCAAAGCCACAGGCCGCAACACAATGAGCAGGATTTGGATGATGAGATCGCAAATGGCGCAAAGATCGATCAAAGCTTATGCATTGGCTGCCATAATGGCCTGCATCATGTTATCAGCCTCTTCCTATAACCATGCCTTGGCGCAAGGCATGGCAGAAGTCGCCTCTGGCCTGCGCACCGATCCAGATGCCCCCATTGAGGTGGAAGCCGATCAACTGGATATTTTTGACAAGAAAAAAGTCGCCATCTTCAAAGGCAATGTCATCGCAAAACAGGGCGAGACGCGCCTAACCACATCAAGCCTGACCATCCATTATGCAGGCGGCGGGGCAGGCACCGCACAATCCATCACAAGACTGGAAGCCAATGGCGGAGTGATTGTCTCCCAAAAGGACCAGAAAGCGACTGGCAGTCGCGCCTTTGTGGATATGACCCGCGAGCAAATCACCCTCTCTGGCAATGTGGTGCTAACGCAGGGAAAAAATGTTCTGCGCGGCAGCGAATTATTCATTGATATGCGCACTGGCGCCGCCCGTCTGGCTTCAAACAACAGATCCACAACAACAGAGCAGAAAAAAGGTCGGGTACAGGGCTTGTTCATTCCCAATCGCCGCCCCAAATAAGCAAAACCCGCCTCAAAAGGCTGTGCATCCGGCGATGGACTTTGTTTGAGTGGGCAAGGCTTAAAAACACAAGCCTATTGAGGCTCGACAAGAGAGCCAAGAGCCTTTATGCAGGCATGTGAAAGTCTTCCTCAAAAGCGATCGGGATGAGGGACACCAAGTCAAGAAAGTGACCATGACCGAGCCAACTGAACAATCTTTTCTGTCTGCAAGCCAAAGAGAACCAGTCTCACCACTGGATGAAGCCGGTTTGCATGATGGTCAGGGTTGGCTGACGATCCACGATATCGGAAAAAGCTATAAACGGCGCACCGTTGTCAGCTCTGCATCCCTTGCGGTGCAACGGGGCGAGGCTGTTGGTCTGTTAGGTCCCAATGGCGCAGGCAAAACCACGGTCTTTTATATGATCACCGGGTTGGTGCGCCCGGACAAAGGCTATATTTCTTTGGATGGCTATGACATCACCAAATTGCCCATGTATCGTCGGGCACGGCTGGGGATTGGCTATCTGCCACAGGAAGCGTCTATTTTTCGTGGTCTCAATGTTGAGCAGAATATCATGGCCGTTTTGCAATTGGTTGAGCCAAACAGGAAAAAGCGTAAACAGCAATTGGACGAATTGCTGGAAGAATTTTCCATCACCCATTTGCGCAAAAGCCCATCCATTGCCCTGTCAGGGGGCGAGCGTCGCCGTCTGGAAATTGCCCGCGCTCTGGCCTCTCGTCCCTCTTTCATGTTGCTTGATGAGCCATTTGCCGGAGTTGATCCGATTGCGGTTGGCGATATCCAGCAATTGGTGCGCCATTTGACGGCGCGGGGCATCGGCGTTTTGATCACCGACCACAATGTGCGCGAAACCCTGTCCCTCATTGATCGGGCCTTCATTATCCATTCCGGGCAAGTGCTGACCAATGGCACCCCGCAGGAAATCATCGACAATCCCGATGTCCGCCGCCTCTATCTGGGCGAAAGTTTCACGATGTAGGCTGACAGCCCTTTTTTGAAACGCGCGATGTTCCCAAAGAGCTTCTGCATTTTACCGATTTTAAAACTATTCAACCAGTTTGTCTTATAAGGATTTGTGCTTGTCTGTTTAGCACTGCTATACTGGCAAGCAAGTCTTATACCAAATCATTGGTTCAGTCTTTGAAAGCGGACAATTTGTATGGCCTTGACGCCCCGATTAGATCTTCGACAAAGCCAGTCTTTGGTCATGACACCACAGCTGATGCAAGCCATTCAGTTGTTGCAAATGTCCAATCTGGAATTGACCGCCCATATTCAAAAAGAGCTGGAAAGCAATCCGTTGCTGGAGCAGGCCGGAGCAGACACCGGAACCGAGGACTTACCCGCTCACTCTGACCAGATGGCCAATGAACAGGCCAGTGCAGCTGCTGCGGATGGTCAAGGCACTGAGGAGAATGCAGCACCGCTCGATCTGGCTGACCAAATGGGCGAGAAAGCAGCCGATCATACCGAGGCCATCAATCAGGATTTGGATGCGCGTCTGGACAATGTGTTTCCCGATGACAATGGCCCAAACAATCAAAATGACGCTCCCCAGCTCAATGACCCATGGATGTCAACACCAACCCGCAATGGCGGCGCGGCCCCCGATTTTGATCTCGAAGCGGTGTTGGCAGGCGAGCAAAGCCTGAGCGATCATTTGGAACAACAATTAAGCACAGCCATTGCAGAGCCCCGTGGTCGCATCATTGGGCAATTTCTGATCAATGAATTGGATGAACAAGGTTACTTAAAATCAGACCTTTCCCTCGTTGCTAACCGATTGGGCATTGAGCGCCAGGAAGTGGAAGAGGTGCTGGCAATTTTGCAAACATTCGAGCCATGCGGCGTCTTTGCGCGGTCTTTGGCCGAATGTCTGGCTCTGCAATTAAAAGACAAGAATCGCTTTGATCCAGCCATAGAAGCGCTGTTGGACAATCTGGATTTGTTGGCCAAGCGCGATTTTGTGGCGTTAAAGCGTTTATGTAAAGTGGATGACGATGATTTTGCCGAAATGGTGGCAGAGATCCGCGCCTTGGATCCAAGACCGGGCAGTGCGTTTGGTCATGTAACAATTCAGCCGGTCATCCCCGATGTCTTTGTGCGACAAAATAACGATGGCAGTTGGAAGCTGGAATTGAACAGCGAAACCTTGCCACGGGTTCTGGTCAATCGCACCTATTATGCCACAATCAGCAAATCCACCAAAGACAGTCAGGAAAAGGAATTTCTGGTTGATTGTCTGCAAAATGCCAATTGGCTGGTCAAAAGTCTGGATCAGCGCGCCCAAACCATTTTGAAAGTGTCAACCGAGATTGTGCGCCAGCAAGATGCCTTTTTCGCCTATGGGGTCACACATTTGCGGCCCCTGACCCTAAAAATGGTCGCAGATGCCATCTCCATGCATGAATCAACGGTGAGCCGCGTCACCTCAAACAAATATATGGCGACCAATCGCGGCGTGTTTGAGCTGAAATATTTCTTCACTTCAGCCATCTCAGCCACCAGTGGCGCCGATAGCCATTCCGCCGAAGCCGTCAAACACAGAATTCGTCAGGCCATTGATCAGGAAGATGTCAAGAAAATCCTCTCCGATGATGCATTGGTCACTTTGTTGCGCGCCGAAGGCATCGATATTGCAAGGCGAACCGTGGCCAAATATCGTGAAGCCATGAACATTCCCTCCTCTGTGCAAAGACGCAGAGAAAAGAAGGCGGCACTGGGATAACAAAGTCCTGATAGACCATATTTGATTCGTTTTATCGAGCCGCAACAGCGCCTCTGTGGCATATCAAAAGATGAGGGAAGCATACTAAAAATTATTGTAATTTTATAACAATTTAAAATTGTATTTTTGGCATTTATTTCAATAATTTTGCCCGGTGGATAAGAAATGAAAGAAAGCGCTTTCCTAACCAAATCTCATCACAGCGCTGGCCAAGGCGATTTTTTTTTGGCACACTAATCTCATGCACTACATAAAATTCCACGACATTGACATTGCAAAGAGAAAAGCCTACATGCATTCCCTCCAAGGATTGCATGACGGTCATTTCACTGACGGGCCCTGTCCAGCCGAAAGGGTCTTGGCATTTTTGTTGTGGTTTGATGTGAGTGCTTGTGGTCAGCCGGGGCTAAAATGACTTATGTCAGGGCCTTGGTCCTTCTTTTGATGAGAATGGATAAAGTGACCTTTTCTTTGACCCAAATTGTTAGGGGGTTCTATGACACTTCGAGTATCTGGCAAGCAAGTGGATGTAGGGGAATCTCTACGCACCTATGCAGAAGCACGTATTGCAGAGAGCGTTGAAAAATATTTTGATGGCAGCTTCTCCGGCCATATGACCTTGGAAAAAGAGGGCATTGGCTTCAAAAGCGATTGTGTTGTGCATCTTGATACCGGGATGGTGTTGCAAGCCAGCGGATCAGATTCCGATCCGCAAAAAAGCTTCGAGCTGGCGGCAGAGCATATCGAAAAGCGTCTGCGCCGCTATAAGCGCAAACTGAAAAACCATCGCAATGAAAAAGCTGTGCCGATTGAAGCAGCGTATGGCGTGCTGGAGCATCCAGATGCTCAGGAAGAAGTCGCAGAAGACTTCACGCCCGTTGTGATCGCAGAATCGACCTCTCCCATCCGCGCCATGTCTGTTGGCGATGCGGTTATGGAGCTGGATCTGGTCGATGCCCCTGTCGTTGTGTTCCGCAATGCAGGTGACGATGGCATCAATGTCGTGTATAAACGCAAAGACGGCCATATCGGCTGGGTTAATCCGACATTGGCCAAATAAGCCAAATACAAATTTAAAAGACATCAGGCCTTTCCCACGGGAGAGGCCTTTTTAGAGCCGCCATATGGCTGTTTGCTACATATGAGAGTTTCATGGAACTGAACGATCTGATTGCGCCCAACGCCATTGTGCCTTTGCTCAAAGCCAGCAGCAAAAAACAAGTCATTCAGGAGCTGTCTGAAAAAGCGGCGGCCTTGACCGGTCTGCCACAGCGCCAGATCTTCGATAAATTGCTTCAGCGTGAAAGATTGGGATCCACCGGAGTGGGGCAGGGCGTTGCCATTCCCCATGGAAAATTGGCGGAACTGGACCGCCTATGGGGCATTTTTGCTGTTCTTGACAAGCCGGTCAATTATGAAGCGCTCGATGATCAGCCCGTTGATATTGTATTTTTGCTTCTGGCACCAGAAGGTGCTGGTGC
>JAOXSG010000601.1 GCA_025800105.1 Cohaesibacter sp.
GGGCGTCCCATTTTTATTTTTGGAAAAAAAAGAGTCACACAACAAAACAAAACAAACAAATCAATGTCACAGACGTCCTGCTTGGGCTTCCTGCCGGTCGGAACGGACCATGTCCCATAACAGCGGTTCTACGTCGAATAAGCCACAGTTTTCACAGAGGGTGTAGAATCGCGGGGAGGATTGAACGGCTTGAGCAATGGTGGGTAGATCTCGACGTCTCAGAGCACGAAGCAGATTGGGCATGTTTTGTTTGTCTTTGAACATCAACAACCAATCGTAGGTTTTTTGGGTCGTGTGAATGACATCCTGGTAAATGGCATTTTTCCAGGTGTGAAGCAAGTCTCTTTCTTCTTGCTTCAACTGATCTGGTGGGGTACTGACCAAGCGCGCTAGGTAGTGGTTTGGCATCAGGTTTGATATCCGTAGGGATAGGTTTGGAAAGTGGTAGGATCAATGACTCTCCTGTCGTACACCAACTGGTAACACTTGTAGTCTGGGAAGGTGAAGAGCTGGTAGGTTTGGGCGTCTCGAACGATCTGGTGG
>JAOXSG010000715.1 GCA_025800105.1 Cohaesibacter sp.
ATCCCTTCGTTGCAGCTGCAGAAAAAGATTGTGTTATGCAGAGAAGGGGAGGGTTTGGTCACGGAGTTGTGGTCCCAAGAATTGTTACAATATATGAGACTGCTGCAAAAAGTGAACAATCGTCGAGATTGAGATTTTAGCAACAGTGAGTTGGACGTGTGGCTGCCAGCCTTTCAGCTGCCGATGTTCCCAAAATGTGACGCACTGCCGCAAGGAGATTATTTGTTGTACATGTTTGTTTAAGGAATCCATTCCCGCTATTCATTTTTTGAATTCCAAGCATCCAACGTATCAGAAGCTTGAGGTTCCTGAGAGCTGCAGTACGTTCCGCCATCTCTGCATTAAATGGTGGCATCATGCCCATCCCTTGCTTGCAGCTGCAGAGAAAACCTGTCATATGCAGAGAAGCAGAGGGTCTGGTCACGGAGTTGTGGTCCAAAGAATTGTTTCAATATAGTGATTGTGCTCTCAGTTGTGCTATGAGACTGCTGCAAACCAGTGAACAATTGTCGAGATTGAGATTTTAGCAACAGTGAGTTGGACGTGTGGCTGCCAGCCTTTGAGCTGCCGATGTTCGCAAAATGTGATGCACTGCCGAAAGGAGATGTGTTGGACATGTTTGTTTAAGGAATCCATTCCCAATATTCCTTTTTGGAATTCCAAGCATCCAATCCCTACCAGAAGCTTGAGGTTCCTGAGAGCC
>JAOXSG010000716.1 GCA_025800105.1 Cohaesibacter sp.
CTGCACACTCTTTTGCAGAGAACTTCTACTTCCAGTGCGCCGCAACACGAGCTTCCAAACGAGTGTCGGAAAACATTAAAAAAGCTTCCAGAGAAGCTAAGAAAGCCGAGCGAATGGATATGACATTTTACTGTCACCGAACAGTCATTGCAGGACATGGTTCAACATGCTGTGCAGCGAGAAATGTCGAAATTAAAGCCAGCTCCTCGTAACCTCCAACTGCCGTAGGAATAACAGATCCACTTCAAGAAATCGAAAACAACAGCGCCAAAGCCAGAGTAACTCCTCGCCTAAAGATAAAGGTACATCGCAGAACAGAAGAAGCCGATCCAAACAAAGGAAACAGTCGCCAAGAAAGCCGCGCGTCAGTTTCTCTGATCGCCGATCACCTTCTGCTTCTTGTCGCCAGCAGTCAAAAAACGGAAGAGGCCGCGGAAACGGCCTCGTAAAATAGATGAAAGAGACAGTTACAGCAAATGGCTCCACAAAATGGCGAAAAAAAA
>JAOXSG010000611.1 GCA_025800105.1 Cohaesibacter sp.
TTAACCGGCCTGGTGGTTATTGCGAGGAGACCAAACCCGATCCCATACCAAACGAGGACGTTAATGCCCGGGGAGCCGATGAAACGAAACCCTGAAGGCGGGGGAACCGAGAGGACCTGCCAAGCCTGTTAAAGACAAAAATCAAAACAAAAAGCCCCTGAGGAAATCCTAAATTGTGTCGCGATTAATTGACCTCGTACGCTGCCGCTTTAAAGTAGTTCATGCACTCCTTTTGCCGAATAGAGGTCACAAATATCCCCGATAGCGGTTGTGATTGCATCGAAGCTTCTGGCAGCGCGCTTGCGAAGTAACACCTTGAGTCTGGAATGTGCCATTTCGATGGGATTGAGATCTGGTGAATAAGGCGGAAGAAACAACATCCATGCCCCTTTTGACCTGACGAGCTTGTCTGCTTGCTCACTCTTGTGGAAGGCGACATTGTCGAGGATGACAATGTCGCTGGCAGACAGGGTCGGCAGGAGCTGGGTTTCGATCCAGGTTTCAAAGATACGCCTGTTCATCGGCGCATTGACGATCCAGGGAGCGACCATCCCATGTGTCCTCAAGCCAGCGATGAAGGTTTGGGACTTCCAATGCCCAAAGGGAGCATTGGTGCGATAGCGTTGCCCACATGGTTCCCATCCGGACCGTTTGGTCAGCTTCGTGTTAATCGATGTCTCATCAATAAAGATCAATCGGGACAATGCCTTGTTGAAGAAGGGCAAACGCCGATTGATCCAGACATGCCGATCATGAGCAATGTTGGCCCGTAGCTGTTCAGTGGCTATCAGGCTTTTTTTATGGCTAAGTCCAAGCCTGTGAAGCAGGCGGCCGACGTTGGAACGATGCACATGAACCCCTTGCTCGGCTAATTCAATACAAAGCTCATCAAGGGTCAACTCACCATTCTCCGACATCCGTTTTCTGATCCAGTCATGATGTCCACCCAATTTGCCTTTGCCTGATCGGCCTTGTTTGCGAGGTTGCACAGAACCCGTCTCTTTCTTCAGGAGCATCAGGTTATTGACAAAGCGTGGTAAAACAAGGAAATGGGCGGCTGCCGACCGATGAGAATGATCTGCCTCCACAAATGAAACAACGCGCTCGCGTAATGCAATAGGAAGTGATTTGCCTATGAGGATCCCCTTTTCTCAAAGGGAAGCACAATTATGCAAAAATGGGAATCCTGAATCACATTAATCGCGACACGCTTTAAATACTTGAATGGTAGGTCATTTTTGGTGTTCGAAAACTCTCTTCCGTGTATCCATGAAATTTGTTTGGTGTAGGGCAGCTATGTCCAAAACTTGCCAAATATTTGATAAGTAAAGATGTTATGATTATTTCAATATGTTGAAATTTTAGGTTTTTGAATCTTCTAGGTTTTCTTGCAAAATTGAGAGAGACGGTGTGCGAGTTGTTTCACCGTCTTTCTTTGTTATTTTAGTCCTTATCCAGAATTGTTTCGACCAGTTTGATCCAGTAAGTTGCTCCGATTGGCAAGAGGTCATCGTTGAAATCATAGTCTGGGTGATGCAGCGAGGCGCTATCGCCATTGCCTACAAAGATGAAAGCGCCGGGGCGTTCTTCGAGCATGAAGGAGAAATCTTCGGAGCCCATAGAGGCGACGGTATTTTCATTCACCCGATCTTTTCCAACAATATCGCGCGCAATTTGTGCAACTTTTTTGGTTTCTTCTTCGTGATTGACGGTGACAGGATAATCACGGTGATAGATCAATTTGGCTGTTGCGCCGTAAAGCTCTGCGGTGCGTTCGACCACTTCTTGCAGGCGTTGTTCAGCAAAATCGCGGGTTTGGGCGTCCAGTGTGCGCACGGTGCCCAGAATGGAGCCGGTTTGTGGCACCACATTGTCGGTAAAGCCTGCTTCGATTTTGCAAAGGGAAATGACAAGCGGCTTTTGTGGATCGACATTGCGCGAAGCAATAGATTGTACGGCTTGAACAATGGCTGACATGACCAAGATGGTGTCAATGCCCTGATGCGGTTTGGCTGCATGGCAGCCTTTGCCTTCGACCTCGATGCGAATGCGATCGGCAGAGGCCATCAAAGGGCCTGCCCGTAAGGCAAAATCACCGACCGGCATACCGGGCCAGTTATGCATGCCATAGACTTCTGAAATGTCCCATCGGTCCAGCATCCCATCATCAATCATGGCTTTGGCCCCGCCGCCGCCTTCTTCTGCCGGTTGGAAAATCAGGGCGACGCGGCCATCAAAATTGCGGGTCTCGGTCAGATAGCGGGCGGCGCTTAGCAGCATTGATGTATGGCCATCATGACCGCAGGCATGCATTTTGCCGTCCGTGGTGGAGCTGTAGCTTTTGCCCGATGTTTCATGCAAAGGCAGAGCATCCATATCGGCACGCAGGCCAATGGTCTTGCCTGATATGTTTGTTTTGCCCTCAATGATGGCAACAATGCCAGAGCGGCCAATGCCTGTTGTGATATCGCTGATGCCAAATTTGCGCAAATGTTCTTCTACCTTGGCTGTGGTGCGGGGTAGATCATATTGCAATTCCGGGTGCTGGTGAAAATCCTGACGAATGGCGGCGATTTCGGCTTGATAGTCTGCAAGACGATTGAGAATGGGCATGAAAGAACCTTGTTTGGGCGGGGATATTGGGGTGGGATTGCATGATGATGATCATGCATTTGAAGAGGCAGATTAGCCCCTCTTTTTATGCAGGGCAATGGGGATAGTGGATAGCCAACCAACAGCAAATCAGGTATTCAAATGCGATCACAGCAATCATGGCACCTAACAATGAGATGGACAGAATGGCTTTGAGACACACTTATGCAGCTTGCATATTGGATGGCAAGATCGGGGCTTTTTTCCGGCTTGGTTGCGCTCTTGCCATGGCTGCTATATTTGTTGTTGGATCTGTTGTGCCGGGGATTGCTGCAAAAAAGAAAAGCAAGCCGATACCTGAGGTGCCGCTTGAGCAGGTTCTCTCGCCCAATCCCATGCTTTTGCTGGATGTGGATAGTGGTAAGGTGCTTTATCATCGTCAGGGCAATCAGCAATGGTATCCGGCATCCCTGACCAAATTGATGACCGCTTATGTGACCTTTCAGGCTTTGGCTGCGGGTGAGGTTCGTCCTGATTCCCTGATTGAAATTTCTCCTCATGCCCTGTCTTATCCGCCATCGAAAATGGGCTTTAAGGTTGGAACCAGAGTGACGATTGATAATGCCCTGAAAATGGTGATTGTCAAATCTGCCAATGACATTGCTGCGGCGTTGGCCGAGCGGATTGCTGGTAGTGAAGCGGCCTTTGCTAAGCGCATGAATAGCGAAGCAAGGCGCTTGGGGATGAGCGCGACGCATTTTGTCAATGCCAATGGTCTTCATTCGCCTATGCAGAAAAGTTCGGCTCGCGATATGGCTATTTTGGCGCGGGCTTTGTTGTTGGACTTTCCCCATTATCGCCCCTTGTTTCAGATCCCGGCCATTCGTCATGGCAAGCGGGTTTTGCGTTCTTACAACAAGCTGCTTGAGACCTATTCCGGCACCAATGGCATGAAAACGGGCTTTGTCTGTGCGTCTGGCTATAATCTGGTTGCAGCGGCCAATCGGGGCGGTCGGCAATTGGTGGCGGTTGTGTTGGGGGCGCCCAATGTGCAGTCGCGGGCTGAGAGTGCGGCGCATTTGCTGACGCGTGGTTTTAGCCAGCCCAATATGGTGTCTGGACGGGGGCTTGCTATCTCGGACGGGGCTTTGTTTGGTCCAATGTCGGATGCGGTGAATATGCGGCCAGAGATTTGTACCAAGCGCTCCAATCCCAAATGGGCAAGCCGGGTGAAAGTGATTGGCTCGTCCTTGCAGCCACGCTTTAAAGTGATGGAGCCGGTGCGGGTTTATGCGGGCGTGAAAAAAAGCAATCAGCGTGTGATTTTGCCAGTGCAATTGGCTCATTTGCCAGCCCGTGCCCCTTTTGCAAGAGCAGGCAAAGACCGGGCGCCTTTGAGCCTGATCCCTGTGAAAAAAGCTACCGTATCGGGTTTGATTGCTTTGCCCAAACCCAAGCCCTGAGGCTTATTGATCCCTCGCACCCTTTTGGCCCTTTTGAATGACATAGCGAAAATGCGTGTCATCCAGTTGCTCCATTTGTAGCAAGATATGGTGATGCTGGTTGCAATAATGGGGCAGGTCGATGCTTGACATGGGGTCTGTGCTGATTACTTCCAAAATATCGCTTGCGTCCAGCTGACGTAATTTTTTGCCTGTTTGAAGGACAGGCAATGGACATTTGAGGCCCGTTAAATCCAGCTTATGGGTGATTTTGGGGGGCATCAGACCTCCTTTGGGGATTGCAATGTCAGGCACTTAACGTCATGCAGGATGCCAAGTCAATCTATCAAGGCATGTCTTCTTGTCGCGGAAAAAGGGGGAGGTTGTTTTCTGTTTTATATGCCCCTAAAGTCTTATGGTCTTATCCTTATCTTATTAAGGCTATGGGACATGCGTGATTAGGGGAGTGAGATTATGACGCCTCAGGCTGTGCTGGATTTTTGGTTTGGGGCTGAGCCCCGGTTTTGGTTTGCCAAAGATGACGGATTTGATGCGCAGATTGATGCGCAATTTGGTGCTATTGTCCATCAGGCGCGGCAAGGGGAATTGATGGATTGGGAAGAGAAAGAGGGTGGTTTGCTGGCCTTGATCATTCTTTTGGACCAATTTTCGCGCAATTTGTATCGCGGTTCTGGTGAGGCTTTTGCCAAAGATGCTTATGCGCTGACTTTGAGCAAACGCCTTGTGGCGTCCCATGAATGGAACAGTCTGGATGAACAGCAAAAGATTTTTGCCGTGATGCCGATGATGCATTCGGAAAATTTACAGGATCAGCGCGATTGTCTGGCGCATATGCAGATGATTGGCGCAGAAGGCTCGATCAAATATGCTCAGATTCATTTGGATATCATTGAGAAATTTGGGCGCTTTCCCCATCGCAACCAGCTTTTGGGTCGACAGACGAGTAAGGAAGAGCAGGCTTTTCTTGATGAAGGCGGCTTTTCTGGATAAGTGCTTGCCCTATTCATTGTAACAAGCCTAACCGCGAATCCCGCAAAAGCCTTTGTTTCTTTTGCGGGATTTTTCTTTGTTTTCTGGCAAGGCCGCTTTTAGGCAGCTGCGACCTTGTCTAGGAAATTGTTGATCGCGCCACGCAGCTGGTCTGTCTCGCTGGAGACATTTTGTGAGGAATTGAGCGCTGTATCAGCGGATTGGGATGTTTCCTCGACAGCATTGTTCACGCCCAGCATATTTTCGGTCACCGATTGCGTGCCAATGGCAGCCTGCTGGACATTGTTGCTGATTTCAATGGTTGCAGATCCTTGCTGTTCGACAGCGGCAGCAATGGCGGAGGTAAAGGTCTGTACCTCTTCCATCACCTGGGTGATGCCCTGAATATTTTCAGCCGCTTCTCCGGTGGAGCTTTGTATCCCGGAAATTTGCTGGGAGATTTCCTCTGTTGCCTTTGAGGTTTGGTTGGCAAGCTCTTTGACTTCAGAGGCCACAACGGCAAAGCCTTTGCCCATTTCGCCAGCTCGTGCCGCTTCGATGGTGGCGTTCAGGGCCAGAAGATTGGTTTGTTCGGCAATGTCCTGAATGAGAGAGATCACAGAGCCGATTTTCTGTGATGCATCGGTCAATTCCATCACCTTGGCATTGGTGACTTCTGTTGTCTGGGCAGCTTGGGCAACAATATTGTTGGTTTGGGCGATTTGTGAGCCGATTTGCTCAATGGAAGCGGATAATTCTTCTGCTGCTGCGGCCACTGTATGCACATTGGTCGAGGCTTCCTCGGAGGATGCAGAAACATTGGTGGAGAGCGAAGAGGTTTTGCGTGCCTGATCAGAGAGGGAAGAGGCAACCTTGTTCATGGAGCTTGCATTGTCTGATAGATTGCCCAAACGGCTTGAGACTTCCTCTTTGAAGCTTGTGATCAAGTCGTCAATCTGGCTTTGGCGCTCCAATTGGGCTTTGGCGGCTTGTTCGCTCTCAGCTGCCAATTTGTTTTGTTGCTCAACATTGTTGCGGAAAGCCCCAATGGCACTGGCGATAGCACCCAGCTCGTCTTTGCGATCCAGCTCTTTGAAGGAAATATTGGTGTTGCCTTTGGCCAGTTCGCCCGCACGATCCACGAGCAAGCGGATCGGGTTAACGATGCTGCGCGAGAAGAGCAGAGAGGCGATCATGGCACCGAGCAAAATGAGGCTGGTGATCATGAAGGTCGCATTGCGCTGAGCGACAATGGGTGCACTTACTTCGTCAACCGCCTGGATTGCAACCACTTCATAGGGGATATCGTGGAAAGTAAAGCCATGGCTAAAAGCAATGAATGCGTCGTCTCTGTAGCCGTGCAACAGCCCGGTTTCACCACCTTCCTGTATTTGAATTTCTGCAATTCTGGTTTGCAGAATGTCATTTTTGTTGCTGGTAAAGGTGGAATCGTTGCGCATCAAACGATCAGAGCCGACCAGCAAGGTTTCGCCGGTTTGACCCAATTTTGCGTCGGCGGACATGATTTCATTGATCGCATCAATGGGCATCTGGAAGGCCAAGACGCCGATTTTCTTGCCTTCGCTCAAAATTGGTGCGGCAATGAAGCTTGCCGGGGCGTCATTGCTGGGGGCATAGGGATGAAAATCGATGAAGGAAATTTTATCGTTGGACGCATTTATGGTTTGCTGGAAGATTTTTCCCAGATCTGTATCCCGCCATTTTCCTGTCACCAAATTGGTTGCATAGTCCGCTTCCTTGAAAACGGAATAGACCAGATTGCCGTCCATATCGATGAGGAAAATATCATAATAACCGCGCTCGGATAACAGGGTATTGAACCATGGATGATATTGGACATGGGCGATATCATAGCCGGTATATCCCCCCTGCATTAGCTTATGCTTGCTGCCTGTGGGATGTGGATTGTCGTGAATATAGGCCTTTTGTAAATCCTGTTCGGCGGTTGCTCCCAGTTGCTCCCAGTTTCTTGAAAAAGCCTGTATGGCGCGTCTGACATAAGGACTTTCAACGGTTACTTTCAAATCCTGATCAATGGATGTCAAATAGGCTTTGATTGCTTCGCTTCGAATTGTGGCTGCGCCATCCATACGTTCTTTGGTCAAATGCGCGACCATGCTTTTGGTGGAGGTGTAACTGTAAAAGCCTAACGATAGGGCCATCGTCAGTGTGATCAGTGAAATTACTGCGGGTAATTTCACTGACAGACGAACATTTTTCATCGATGCGAACATTGTACTGTTCCTTAAGGGCTCTGCAATTTCTGCAAATTTTTGCGAAATTGTAACTATATTTTTCTTTCGATGAGGGTCGACATTATAAGTTAATATGAAATTACTAGGCGCAGTTTTTGGATGAAAGTTGAATGGTTTGTATTCTTTTTGTGCACGAAAATCGCGATTTGCTTAATATTTCACCATTTGATTGGTAGGGGTCCTTTATGCACTTACACGTATATTGGGCAAAAGTGAGGCTGTTTTATTTGTTTGCTGTTAAGGTCGTTGCTCTAATTTAGAGGCAAAAGAGCAACATAGAGTCTTTTCATGTCTCCTTTTCAGTCTGGATATAGCCCGTTTTTGCATCCTGCTTTTGTGCAGTATGGCAAGGATTTGTCCATCCCTCATCGACGGCAGCAGGCTTTGCGCTATGAGACAGTGGATGCTGCTCAAATACAGGCACTGGCCATGGGTCTGGTGTTTCAGACAGTGCGGCCTTTGTTTTTGTTTGGTGGGCGCATGGCACAGGTCTGGGCGCATGACTATGCGCCTTTGGGTGGGCTTTGTTCAGAGCTTGGCAAGCATGAGGCTCCTTGGTCTTATGAGGCTTTTGCTCTGTTGATGGATAAGATTGCCGCATCGTCTGAGGCAGGTTTTTTGCATTGGCCTTTCTTTCCCGATCAAGCGCCTTTCTCACACTGGATCGAGCGTTGGGTGCTGGAGCGCGGGTTGGGTGCAGTGGCACGCTTGCGCTCTCATGAACGGGCTATATGTGTGATAGAGCGCGATGAGGCAGGGGCTTTGTTGCGGCCCGATGGGGGCGCACATGGCTTGTCGCTGCGCACCAAAAAGCGCAAAGATTATGCGCGGCAATTGCGGCGGCTGGAAGAGTTGGGCAATATTCAGTTTTGCCATGCGAGCGGTGGCAAAGGGGAAATTGCGACGTTTGATCAGTCCTTGGAGGCGTTTTTACGGCTTGAGGCCAAGGGCTGGAAGGGAGCGCGGGGGACAGCTTTGATTTGCAATGATCGCACAGCTGGCTTTGCCCGTGCCTGCTTGCCGCAAATGGCGGCTGATGGTCAGGCGCAGATTGATGATGTGAGACTGGATGGAGAGGTGATTGCCAGCCTGATTTCGCTGCGCGCCGGGCGTGGGCTTTTTACATGGAAAATTGCTTTTGATCCGGCCTATGCCAAATATTCCGCCGGGGTGCAGATTATGTTGCATGTGACGCGCAAAGCCTTGCAAGATCCGTCGCTGGATTTTCTGGATAGTCTGGCCAGTGCCGATCATTCGATGATCAATCCGCTTTGGGCAGGACGTCGACCTTTGTGTGATTTGCTGGTGCCATTGGCACCGTCTGCCCGTTTTACGTTGCCCTTGGCCAAAGGGTATATGGCAGGCCGTGATCGGATCCGCCAGCATATCAAGGCCTTGGTGCGGGGTTAGGTTTTGCCTTGTGCCTAGCTTTCTTTGAGTTTGCGGCGGATGATTTTGCCCGTGGTGGTCATGGGCAAATCGTCCAGATAGCTGATTTCGCGCGGATATTCATGGGCGGCCAGACGGGTTTTGACAAAGGTCTGAATGTCTTGTGTTAAGGCATCATCCGGCTCTATGCCTTCTTTGGGCACGATATAGGCTTTGACAATCTGTGTGCGCTCAGGATCGGGTTTTCCGATGACCGCGCATAGGGCAACAGCGGGATGGGCAATCAGGCAATCCTCTATTTCGCCCGGTCCGATGCGATAGCCTGCGCTGGTGATGATGTCATCATCGCGCCCGACAAAGGTGATATAGCCTTCTTCGTCCTGATAACCCTGATCGCCTGTGATCAGCCAATCGTCGATATATTTGTCTTTTGTGGCTTTGTCATTGTTCCAATACCCCAGAAACATCACCGGATTGGGTTGCTTGACGGCAATGATGCCTGTTTGGTTGGGGGGCAGTGTTTCGCCTTGCTCATTGATGATGGCAACGCAATGACCGGGAATTTGCTTGCCAATTGCACCGGGGCGGGAGATGCCCAATTGGGCGCAAGAGCCAAGCATCAAATTGCATTCGGTCTGACCATAAGATTCGTTGATGCTGATGCCCAATTCCTGTTCGGCCCAATGCAGCATTTCCTTTCCCAGACTTTCGCCGCCAGTTCCAAAAGAGCGCAAAACCAATTTATAGCGGCTGGCCGGATTTTTCACCTGTCGTAACATGCGAATGGCGGTGGGGGGCATATAGGTGTTGCGCACTTTCATATCCTGCAACAGGGCAAAGGCGGCTTCGGGGTCGAATTTGGGAAATTTATAGGCAATGACTGGCACGCCGAAATGCAGACAGGGGAAAAGACAATTGAGCAAGCCACCCGCCCATGCCCAGTCTGAGGGGGTCCAGAAGAGATCCCCTTCTTGCGGTAAAAAATTATGAGGCATTTGCACACCTGGCAAATGACCCAGCAAGACGCGATGGCCATGCAACGCCCCTTTGGCGCGGCCTGTGGTGCCAGATGTGTAAATCATCAGGGCCGGATCATCGGCGCGTGTGGGGTGGCAAATATGCTCCGTCGATTGGCCCATGACATCGCGCTGCCAATCCAGCTCCTGCTTTGTGTCTTGTCCCGGATTTTGATCAATGCATAAGCAATGGGTCAGCTCTGGCAGGCTGGAGCGCAAGGGAGTGATGCGGGACATTTGGTCTTGCGCGGTGATGAGCATTTTTGTGCCACTGTCGCGCAACCGATAGGCAAGGGCCTCTTCTCCAAACAAAAGCGCGATGGGCACGGCAATGGCGCCGATTTTATATATGGCAATATGAGCGATTAGGGTTTGTGGGCATTGGGGCAATAGCAAGGCCACGCGATCATTTGGTTTCAGCCCTGCTTTTGTCAGGCAATTGGCCAGCTGGTTGGCGCTGTTTTGTAACGCGCCATAGCTGATGGGGGTGATAGAGCCATTGTCTTTTCGGTGATAGAGGGCAATGCGATCCGGCTCTTTTTGCGCCCATTTATCGCATATGTCCCAACCCATATTATACTGGGTCGGGATGCTCCATTCAAAGCTGTCATAAAGCTCGGTATAGCTCGTGGCTGGTTTCAGCATATTAGGCCATTGCCTTGCGTTGATAAAAAGCAAAGGCGAGCCTATCAGCCTTCTCGCCCTCTGGCACCCAGACTTTGGTTAGAGGGGTATGCGTTTGAAATTTATTTTTACAATGAAGGCGATTGTTTTTCTATCTTTAATAGATGGTTTGCATAATGCAATTTGAAACAAAATATTAACCATAATGAGAGAATTATTTAGGTGTTTACATTCTAGCGTTGTCTTTCCAAAAAGGATGATCCATGGCAGTGCAACTTTTTTCTCACGCTCATAGTCATTATTCTGATATTTATAGCCAAACTTCAAATCATATAGCTGGACGCGATGATCATCGCGCAAACACCAATAAAAATGCAGGATTATCAAAGCATGATGCTGGTGATGGATATCGTCCAGCAGAACATAATGTGCGTCAGGCGCAGGATATTGGAAAATCTGTCTCTGACTTTCATGCCTTCATGCAACGTTTGAGCGCTTTTCATACAGGTGGTCATGGTGCTGATGTCATTCATGCGGACTATGCTTCACATGTGCATGGTGGCAAGGGGGCTGATGTCATTCACGCGGACTATGCTTCACATGTGCATGGTGGCAAGGGTGCCGATGTCATCCATGCTGATTATGCTTCGCATGTCAGCGGTGGTCATGGTGCTGATGTCATCCATGCTGATTACGCCTCATATGTTCATGGTGGTAATGGTGCCAATGTCATCCATGCTGATTACGCCTCGCATGTTCATGGTGGTAGGGATGCCGATGTCATCCATGCTGATTACGCCTCGCATGTTCATGGTGGCAAGGGTGCCGATGTCATCCATGCTGATTACGCCTCGCATGTTCATGGTGGTTATGGTGCCGATGTCATCCATGCTGATTACGCTTCGCATGTTCATGGTGGCAAGGGTGCCGATGTCATCCATGCCAATTATGCCTCGCATGTTCATGGTGGCAAAGGGGCTGACACTATCCATGCCGACTATGCAGATTTTGTATATGGTGGTGAAGGCAATGATATTATCCATGCAAGCCATGCCGGATATATTGATGGAGGGTCCGGCGATGATATCATCAATCTTTCCGCGGCTGGATCTGAGGTTAAATTCGGTTTGGGAAGCGGCAATGATGTGATCAATGCCTCTGGTGATGTTACCATTGATCTATGGCGCGGTGCGGCACAAAATGAATTAAGCCTTGATGATTTTATCATCAAACGCGAAGGCAATCGTTACGAGATTTCTATCAAGGGATCTGATGATAAATTGACGATCAATTTGGCACCCGGGGCCAAACTATCACTGGCCATTGCTAATGGTGATGAGGTGGTGAAGCTGGATCTGACGGGAAGCAATGAGGTTGTTGGTCCTCTTTCCAGTCCTCAGCAGGACGCACAAATAGAGGCCTTGAAATGGCTCAATAAGGCTCTTGAGGCTGGTCACGATAAGACCCAGAATGACACTTATTCTTCGGCTGGCGAGACAACTGATATTGACACTTATCGGGTTGATGTATCTGAAGGACAATCTATTCCTTTATCAGATTTGTTTGATAAGGCTGACTTGACCTATGAAGGGGCAGGTAAATTGCCGGTTTCTTAATCTTACAAGGTTTCATTCTGATAGGGGATGATATGAGTCTATCCCTATAAGTTCTATATTGTATTTTTGTTATTGCCGTGGCTTTGGGCGTGGGGTGGTTGTGGTTGCCTTGTTGGGTTTTGTGTCGGGGCTGGCCAGAATCAGGCTCCAATAGACGCCATATTTGGCGTTGGGGTTATAGGCTGTGGCAATGCCCATATGGGTTGCGTCTTGTTTCAGCATGACGGCATTGTGGCGTTTGGATTGGCGCCAGCCAGAAAAGGCCTCGGCCAAGGTCCAGTAACCGGCGCTGATATTTTCTGCCGCTTTGCTTTGGCGTGGATGTGTTTGCGGGAAATTGGCCTGTTTTAAGCGTTGGTTCAAGAGCAGATCTTTTCGTAATTTGCTGGAGACCTGGCCTTTGTCGGCCATGGCGATGGCCTGTTTTCTGGCCGCTTGCATCAAGCGTGGATCTAGAGCCAATAGGGGCAGGCCCTTTGTTTGGCGATAGCTGTTGATCAGGCCAAGGGCAGCATCAGGGTTCACGCTTTGCTGAGTATGGGTCAGGCGTTGATAAAGCGGATTTTGCGGTGGATTGGTGGTTTCCAGACAGCCTGCCAGCAAAGCGGAGCTAAGAGTGACCAGCGCAGCTTTTGTTGCAAAAGAGGTTGTTTTTTGTGTTTTGCGCATCATAGCTGTTTTATCCATCACCATGGCCTCCTTCTTCCAGCTCCGGCTCTTTTGTCATTTGCTGGGAGCGTAGCTTTTCAGGCTTGTAAGCACGGGGTGGCTCAAGCGGTTTTTGCTCCTCTTGTGCCAGCTCTATCTCTTCTTTTTGCGCCAGTGCCTTGGCTGTGCGGATATGGATATCCTGTTGCGGGAAGGGGATTTCGATATTGGCATCTTTCAGTGCCTTGAAAATGGCAAAGCGCAAGGCGCTTTTGGCTGAGAGGGAATAGTCGATATCCTGAATATAGCAGCGGAGCTGGAAATCGAGCGAGGAAGCGCCAAAATCCATGAAATAGACCGAAGGGGCAGGATAGCTGGCAATATGCTCTGATTCTTCGGCAATATTGAGCAAAATATCGCGCACTTGTTCGGGATCGGCATCATAAGAGACACCAACAGGAATGATGATACGGCCAAGCGAGCCGTTATGCATCCAGTTCATCACCCGGTTGGAGATCAGCTCTGAATTGGGAACAATGACGGTGGCACGATCAAAGGTCTCGATTTTTGTGGCGCGGACCGAGATTTTTTTGACATATCCCTGATCATTGCCAACAACCACCCAATCGCCGGTTTTTACCGGGCGTTCGACCAGCAAAATCAGGCCTGAGACAAAATTGTTGACGATGCTTTGCATACCAAAGCCAATGCCAACGGACAGGGCACCGGCGACCAAGGCCAGATTGGATAGATCAATGCCCATATAGGAAAAGGCCAGCATGGCGGCGAGAATGAAACCCACATAGCCAACGCTGGTATGGATGGAATTTTTCAGCCCTGTATCGAGATTGGTGCTTGGAAGGAGGCGTCTTTCCATCCAGCGCTGAATGCTTTTGACCAGCACCAGAGCAATGATGAAAACGACAATCGAGCCCAGAATGCTGACGGGTGAGATTTGCAGATCACCAAATTGCAATTGCAAAGCCCCTGTCTGGATGGCCGTGACAAAATCGGTGGAGCGCAATCCCCATGGGGCAAAGATCAAAAGGGCTGTGGCGCAATAAAGCAAAATGCGCAGAGCGCCGTTAAAGAGCACGCTGATTTGCTTTAGGGTTTTGGCTTTCAACCCCATGGAGTTGGCCAATTTTCGGACTTTTTCGGTGTTGGGGTCGATATTTTCCAAAAGGAAATTGTCAATGAAACCGGTCAGAATGCCCAACAGGCCGAGAGTGAGGAAAATGCGGCCCAATTGCTCGGCCAGAAAATAACCAAGGGAGACATAGCCCAAAATGGGGGCCGCAATGATGATGATACAGCTTAGCCAGACAAGAGGCCGCAGCCAGAGCAAAAAAGCTGGTAGGGAAAAACAGCTTGGTTTGCTGTCATCCTCGGTTGCGAAAGAGGCCTCATTTGTCTGTCTTGTGCTGGCATTGATCACCAGTTTCAGTGCAATCCAGACCAAAATGGCCGTGATGATGGAAAAAGCCCCCCGGATCAGCACGGTTGTTTCCAGCCTGCCGACCAGCATTTCGCCGAAGGCGCTGATGGTTGCCTGCGCGCCATAGGCGGTGATCAGCAACAGGCCGATGCCAAACAATTTGGCGGCACGTGGGGTGCTATAATCGACAAGGCGATAGGCGGCTTTTTGGGGGGTGAGCAACGCGCGCAAGGTGCCATAGGACAGAGCGCAGATGAAAAGCACGCTTAGCAAGGCTTGGGCAATTTGTTCGACCCTGATGGGCAGCAGAGCGGCATTTTCCAAAATGATGAGACTGCCCAGCACAAAAGCAAAGGGCACCAGCGTATAGACCAGAATGGACCAAAGGGCATGGCTGGAGCGCTGCAAGGGGGTTGGATGGTCCAGCCGGGCCAGACGGGACATGCTGGAAAAGAGCAAATAGCGTACCGGGCCGATGATCAGCACTGTGACAAAAGCGATCATGCCAAAGACTTGCCAGATTGTGTCATTGGCTTTTTTGGAGAGAAAATCCAGCCATTCATTGGCCAGCAAAAAGGCGCTGTCCCACAGATTGATGAGGCCGGACAGGCCCCGTGCCCACAGAATGGGATTTAAAATGGTGCCGGAGCGTTCGAACAATTGGCTGGTGAAGCGCTCTTGCAGGGCCAAAGTGATGCGGTTTGCCAGCAGATCGGCGCGCACAATGCTGGCGCGGATGAGGGTGAGCTGATTTTGCAGATTGCCATAGACTTTGCTCAATTCCTCGCGCTGGCTTTGAAGCTGCTTTTCTTCCTGACTGGGCTGGACAATCACCTGTGCGGCGGGGACTTGTCCGGTTCCGCTTTGGCTCTGTTCTGTGGTTGTTTCCTCAGGCTTTTGTTGTTGATTTTGAGGCGCGGTGTTTTTGTCTGTCGTGTCTTGCGGTATCGTCTGGCTTGCAGGTGTTGTTTCTGTCTCTGCTGCTGCCGGGCTTGTCGTCTCTGTTTTTGTCTCTGTCGTTGGAGTGAGGGCATCAAGACGGGCTTTGGTCTCGCTCAATTGCGGTGTTAACGAGGCTTCCAGCGTGCTGGCCTTGGTTTTGATATCGGCCAGCTCAATTTGCAGCTGCGTGAAGCCTTTGGTTGTCAGACCTTTTTGAGACAGGGCTTTTTCTATGCGATCCAGCGCTTTGGTCAATTGGGTGATGGCGCTGGATTGAACCGGATTTTGGCTTGACGTTTGTGTCTGCTCTTGTTGCTGGCTGCTTGTTTGTGTTTGCGCATAGCTGGATTGGCTCATGCCAGCAAGGCCAAACAGGATCAGCATGATCATGGCGAGCCAACGAGAGGTGACACGGCAAAGGGAGGGGAGGGAAGCGCAAGAAAATGTCATGGCAGCCTGTTATCTAATCCGATTCAGTTACTAAGGTCTAATTTATGCGGCGGGCCGGGCAGTTGCAATTGTCTTGTCATGGCCTGTCATTTTTTGCCAACATGGCTATAAAAGCTGGGTGCGTGTGAAAAAGGGCAGAGATATGGCACAGAATGAGACATTTGATCTGAATGATCCGGTTTTCCCGCAGGCGTTAAAAGAGCGGATGATGGCCAGTGGTGGCTATCCTTATGACAAAAAGCTCAAGCGCTCGGATTATGAGGCGGATTTGGAGCGCTTGCAGATTGAAATGGTCAAGGTGCAGGAATGGGTGCGGTCTAAGGATGAGCGGATTGTGATTGTCTTTGAAGGCAGAGATGCTGCTGGCAAGGGTGGCTCGATCAAGGCACTAACCCAATATACCAATCCGCGTCATGTGCGGGTGGTGGCTTTGTCCAAACCCAGTGATGTGGAGCGTGGACAATGGTATTTTCAGCGCTATGCGCAGCATTTGCCGACCGAAGGGGAAATTGTTCTGTTTGATCGCTCTTGGTATAATCGCGCCGGGGTTGAGCCGGTGATGGGCTTTTGTACGCCCGCGCAGCGGGACAAATTTTTAAAAGATGCGCCGCGGTTTGAGCGGATGATTTTGGATAGCGGCACCAGATTGTTCAAATTCTGGCTCAATATCGGGCAGGAAATGCAGCTCAAGCGCTTTCATGATCGCCGCCATAGCCCTCTCAAACACTGGAAATTGTCGCCAATGGATCTTGAGGCGCTGGATAAATGGCAGGATTATTCGGTGGCACGGGATTTGATGCTGGAAAAGACCCACAATGATGACAGCCCATGGGTGATTTTGCGAGCCAATGACAAGAGACGGGCGCGGCTGAATATGATGCGCCATGTGCTGCTCTCGCTGGATTATGATGGTAAGGATGAGAAAGCCATCGGCACGATTGATCCGGCTATTTTAGGGCAAGGACCGGGTTTTTTATCAACGGCAGAATGACCAAGACCCGCAAGGAAAAGGGGGGCGACATTATGCCCCCTTTTATGACGGGATTGTCATCTTGCAGCTGTGTGATCTTGTTAAAACTTTAATGAAATCTCGATATGCATGATCTCACTTTTGGTCAGATCTGTCATAGCGGGCATGAAAATGAAATCTCTGCGTTTAACCACGGTTTTTGTTCTTATCTTCACTTTCCTCTCCGGGTTCGTTTTGATCTCCAGTTTCTTGAATTACAGAAGCATTGAAGAGGTGGAGCAAGGTGGTGAGGAAATTTATGAGAATTACCTGACCAGCATTGTCAATCTTTCCTCTGCCAGTTTGGCTCTGGATCAGATCTATATTTTGCAAAAGTCTCATATCATTGCGCCTTCTGATGAGGTGATGAATGAGATTGAGAGCAATCTTGGCAAACAGACGACAGCTTTGCATAAAGCTCTGGACGACTTTGAGAAGACCCTTGATGCCGGCGAGGAAATGGCGGCTTTCAGGACGGTTTCCGCTCAGATTGATCAGTTGCTTTCGCTTAATTCGCGTATCATTTCGCTCAGCCGTAATAACAATGATGATGTGGCCGATGAATTGAGCCGCACAGACTTTGCCAACTTGTTTGCTTCGCTTGGTGAATTGAACAGCACTATGCTGCAAACCAATATTGACGGGGCCAAGGCATTGGCGGAGTTGAATGTGCAGCATTTTAATGAGGCTGTGTTTCAAAATATGCTGATGACCGGTTTGTCTTTGGTGATTGTTTTGGGAGCTTTTTTCTTCCTTCGGATGAAAGTTGTGCAGCCTATTATCCGTATGACTGACAATATGAATAAGTTAAGTGCTGATGATTTGGCCTTTACCATTCAAGAGTTGGGACGCGGGGATGAAATTGGTGAAATGGCTGTCGCGCTGGAAGGGTTTAAGGAAAATAAGCGGGAAATTTACCGTCTGAATGATCAACAAAAAGCGCTTGAGCAGCAAAATGCGGATGAGAAGCGCGCGATGATGAATAGTCTTGCTGATGATCTGGATCAGAGCATTGGTGAGGTCGTGAGCTGGATTGATACAGCCTCGGTTGATTTGCGCCAGACTGCCAAAAGCATGAATGGTCTGTCTGATGATACCAGTCAGCGGGCGATTGAGGTGTCCTCAGCTGCTGATAATGCTTCCAAGGGTGTGCAGTCGGTGGCCTCTGCTGTGGAGAAGATGACCGCAACGATTGATGAGATTAATATGCGGGTCGTGAATTTCTCCCATTCATCGCAGCAAGCTGTCAGTGATTTTGCGGTAACGGCAGAGCAAATGAAGTCTTTGTCTGGTATTGCGGAAAATATTGGCACCGTTGTTGAAATGATTTCGGCCATTGCCGAGCAAACCAATTTGCTGGCATTGAATGCAACCATTGAATCAGCCCGTGCCGGGGAAGCGGGCAAGGGCTTTGCGGTGGTTGCCAATGAGGTGAAATCTCTTGCCAATCAGACAGGCAAAGCGACGGAGCAAATTTCCCGGCAGATTGAAGAAATGCAAATGGCAAGTCGTGATGCCAATGGTTCGCTTGAGGCGGTTTCGGTTGTGATTGAGAAATTGGACGAAACCTCTGCCGCCATTGCTGCGGCGATCGAGCAGCAGAGCGCGGCGACAAAAGAAATTGCCCATTCCATTCAGCAGGCGGCGCAAGGCACGGAAGTGGTGTCCACCAGCATTGGCGGTGTATCAGAAGCATCGCAAGAGACTGGGCGTGAATGCTCGATTGTCAATGATAAGGCAACGGATTTTCTTGGCAAATCTCAGGCTCTGAAAGCCGAAGTTGATAATTTCCTTGAGAAAATTCGCGCTGCATAAATGTCAATCAAATTTTGAGCAAGAGAAAAGGGCGACAATGTCGCCCCTTTCCTTACCTTTCAAGACTTGGAAGTACGGGAGTTCAGTTCGTTGAAAGGCAAGTTTTTAACGACTTGATGTTATAGCGGATCAGATCGGCGTAAAGCTGGGGGCCAGCTTTTTGAGCGCGACCAATTGGATCCAATGCACCGAGTTTTGTTGTGGTATTTTCGACCAGAACAGGCACAATCTTGTCAGAGAATTGTGGTTCGGTGAACAGACATGTGGCCTTTGTTTTGCTCAGTTTTTCGCGGATTTGCTTTACACGAGCTGCGCCGGGCATAACGCCGGGTTGCAGCATGATGGAGCCAACTGCTTCCAGCCCAAAGCGCTCTTCCAAATAATGATAGGCATCATGGAAGACAAGAAACGGGCGCTTGCCAAGATTGGCCAAATCTGTTTTGCCCTCTGCAATCACCTTGTTCATCTCAGCAATGAAGGCGTCTTTGTTTTTGGTGTAAGTGGCTGCATTGTCCGGGTCGTGCTCGCTTAATTCGTTCGCAATGGCTTTGGCCATCGCAATGCCATTTTGCGGATCAAGCCAGATGTGATTGTCCATGCGGTCTTTTTCGTGACCATGATCATCATGCTTGTCGTGAGCATGTTCGTCATGTTTTTTATGGTCATGATCATCATGCTTGTCATGAGCGTGCTCGTCATGTTTTTTGTGATCGTGATCATCATGTTTGTCGTGAGCGTGGTCGTCATGTTTTTTGTGATCATGATCATCATGCTTATCATGGGCATGCTCGTCATGATGATCATCATGATCCCCATGGCTGTGCTTTTCCCAATCGTTGCCGCTGCGCAAAGGCAAGCGAATGATGTCTTTGGCGTCCATCAATTCCAGCAGATGGGCTTTTTTCGGCAAGGTTTTGAGCGGGTCGATCAGGAATGTTTCGATATCAGGGCCAATCCAGATCACCAGATCGGCTTTTTGCAGAGCTTTGGCTTGAGAGGGGCGAAAATCTGCGCTGTGAGGTGAGGCATTTTGTGGCACCAGCATATGTGCCTTGCCAACATCGCCCATAATGGCCTGTGTGATGGAATGAACCGGTGCAATGGTGGTTACGACATTGGGGGCCGCAAAGGCATTGCTGGCCATTGCCATGCTGCCAGCCAGAAGTGTTGCTGCCAATGTGCGGTTTATTTTGCGCGCAGTCATGAGAATATCCTGAATATGTTATGTTATAACATATCACTTATGGGAAATCGGATCTGTTTGTCAAGACAGTTATCATTTTGTTCGTCTATATTCTGATTGTTGAATATTTATATCGGCCAAATGGCTGATTTCTGCTGTTTTGTCTGCTTTCTTTGTTTTTTGTTAACCGTCATTGGTCAGAGTGATTGGTTAATTACCTATAATTTTGAAGAAGATTGAGGCTGTGATGCTAAAATTGAAGCGGCGCGAGGCGCGGGATCACCATGATTTTGAGCAGGTTGATCTGCCGGGCATACAAGGCAATGATCCCACTCAGTCAGGTGATGAAGGCTCTGCACAGAGACCTTGCATGGATGAGGGCCTGTTTCGCACTGTTGTTCATGATCTCAATGGCCTTGGTCTGGAATTGGCTGATGTGGCGGGGCAGATTGAGCAGTTAAGCGGCGAGACCACTATGGTTTTCGATTCTTTTTCGCAGTTAAAAAGCTCTGCCGGTATGGTGCAAGAATCCAATGATCGGATCCATGCCGCGGCCACTGCCTCCTATCAAGTGGCCGAGCAGACATCAGTTGATATGGCGCGCAGCCGTGAAATGGTTGAGACGACCAATGCCAAAATTGCTGATTTGATGCAGGCGGTGGGTGGTATCAGCACTCAGTTGCAAGGTTTGCAAGAGGCCTTTGGGTCTGTGCGCGATGTGGCGGGGGCTATTGATGCCATTGCCCGCCAGACCAATTTGCTGGCGCTCAACGCCACTATAGAAGCGGCCCGTGCGGGTGAGGCGGGCAAAGGTTTTGCGGTTGTGGCCAGTGAAGTCAAGCAATTGGCCGCGCAAACCAGCAAGGCAACCGAGACCATCGGTGAGACCTTGTCTGATTTGGACAAAGAGGCGGACTTGCTGATTGAGTTAAGCGTGCAAGCCACAGGTGCCATGAGCGATGTTGAGAACAGTTCCAGTTCCATGCATGACGTTTTGCAAGCTCTGGATGGAGCCTTTGAGACCATTCGTCAATCTTCGCAGGATATTGAAAGCGGGGTTGCAGAAAATAATCAGTCTCTGCGTTCGCTTGTCGGGGATGTCAATGCGGTGCATGGGGCTTTTGAAAGCAATCAAAGTGGGTTGACCTCTGCCTCAAGCCGAATGGTTTCTGCTGCCAAGTTATCGGATAAATTGGTTGCGACATCCTCTGTTGGCGGACTTGAGACAGAGAATACCTTTTTCATTGAGACGGTGCAAAAGCTGGCTCAACAGATATCCGACGCTTTTGAAGCGGAAGTGAATGCCGGTCGGATCAGCGAACAGGATTTGTTTGATCAGAGCTATCAACCCATTGATGGCACTAATCCGCCGCAAATGATGGCGCCTTTCACCTCTATGACAGATCGAGTGATGCCTGATATTCAGGAGCCGATTGTGGCAGAGCATGACGCCATTGCCTTTGTGGCGGCGGTTGATAAAAACGGTTATTTGCCAACTCATAACAAGGTTTTTTCCAAACCTCAGGGCAAAGACCCGGTTTGGAATGCTGCCAATTGCCGCAATCGTCGTATTTTTGATGATCGGGTTGGGCTGGCTGCCGGGCAAAGCCGGGAAAAGTTCCTGCTGCAAACTTATCGCCGCGATATGGGCGGGGGCAAATTTGTGCTGATGAAGGATCTATCAGCCCCTATCTATGTGAAAGGTCGTCATTGGGGTGGGGTGCGTATGGGCTATAAAGCGGGTTGATTTTTGTTTCTTTTTTTCTCTCACGGCTGCGCCATTGAACATGTCTTCACGCTATTCCTGATCTAACGATCAGGGCTCCAGACGGGGCGCTTCGCGCTTGCCTATCGGCCGTCAGAAAAGGAAGGATTTCCTTTTCTGGGTTCTTGTGCCTATTGAAATTTTTGAGGGAAAAGAATTCGGCGGAAAAATAGGTTTCCGCCGGGAGCCGCTAGGCGACCGAACCGAATGGTTCGCACTCCCGTAGGCCCTGATCGTTAGATCAGGATTAGCCGTGAGGGGAATGGTTTCGGAGAAAGCAATCACGCTTTCTCCGGGAACCGATAGGTGACCGGGGCTAACGCCCCGCGCCCTCGCAGGCCCGGCCAAAGGCCGGAATAGCCGTGAGAGAAAAACAGCTTAAATACTCTCTTCCAGCAATTTGGTTGCGACCTCTAATGTGACGGGTAAGGGGTTGCCGCCGCAGCTTGGGTCTTCTATGGCCATGGCCGCGAGATCTGGGATGCGGTCTTTGGTGACACCCAGCTCGGATAGTTTTTTCGGCACGCCCAGCTCTTCTGACAGGTTCATCAAAGCGGCAAAGAAGCCATCAAAGCCGCCTTCGATATTGAGATAACGGGCCAAAGCCTCGATGCGTCCTTCAATAGCGGGGCGGTTATAGGTGAGCACCGCTGGCATAACCACCGCATTGGTCATGCCGTGATGGGTGTTAAAGACTGCGCCGATTGGGTGGGAGAGGGCGTGCATGGCACCAAGGCCTTTTTGGAAGGCGGTTGCGCCCATAGCGGCAGAGGCCATCATATGGCCGCGGGCCTCAATGTCATTGGGGTCTTTGGCAACTTTTGGTAAATTCTCCCACGCAAGGCGCATGCCTTCCAGCGCAATGCCTTGGCTCATTGGGTGATAATGCGGGGAGCTATAGGCTTCCAGGGAATGGATGAAGGCATCCATGCCGGTGCCAACGGTGATCATTTGTGGCATGCCGACGGTTAGCTCAGGATCGCAAATTACCACGCTTGGCAGCATTTTGGGATGGAAAATAATCTTTTTGACATGAGATTGAGAGTTGGTGAGCACGCCTGCGCGGCCCACTTCCGAGCCTGTGCCCGCTGTGGTGGGAATGGCAATATTGGGGTAGATGGCATCAGCATCGGCCCGTGTCCACCAATCGCCAATGTCTTCAAAATCCCAGATGGGGCGAGTTTGATCGGCTTGAAATGCAATCAGCTTGGCAAGGTCCAGACCAGAGCCACCACCAAAGGCAATGACGCCATCATGGTTGCCCTCTTTAAAGGCCTTTACGCCTGCTTCGAGATTTTTCTCGGTTGGGTTGGGGTCAACATCGGCAAAAAGCCCACGGCCCAGCCCTGCCTCTTCCATCAGATCAAGGGTAGAGAGAGTGATCGGCAGATTGGCCAGCCCCTTGTCGGTGACCAACAAAGGCTTTTTCATGCCAGCGGCAGCGCAGGCTTCGCCGATTTCTTTAATACGGCCAGCGCCGAAACGGATGGGTGTGGGATAGCCCCAATTCGCAGTCAGTGTCATGGCTTTATGCCTTCTTCAAATGATAGGATTTTGGACGGGTCAGGTTTTGGTAGCCAATGACGGAGAGTGCACCGCCCCGTCCGGTATTTTTGCAGCCGGTCCAGCACAGAGCCGGATCCAGATAGTCGGCCCGATTCATGAAAATGGTGCCGGTCTCGATTTGTGCGCCAATGTTGGCCGCGCGCTCAGGGTCTTGTGTCCAAAGGGAGGCTGTGAGGCCAAATTCGCTGTCATTCATCAGGGCAATGGCTTCTTCATCGCTCTCGACTTTCATGATGCCAACAACAGGGCCGAAGCTTTCATCGCGCATGACGCGCATGTCATGGGTGACATCGACCAGAATTTGCGGCATCAGATAGGCGCCGCCATCATCTTGCGGGAAGAGAGCGGGATCAATGAGTGCCTTTGCGCCCGCCTCGATTGCCTCGCTTGTTTGCGCCCGCACTTCATCGGCAAAGCGTTTGTGGGCCATGGGACCAAGGGTGGTTTCTGTATCCAGCGGATTGCCAAGCTTATAGCTTGAGACGATTTTGACGGCTTTTTCGACAAATTCGTCATATTTGGAGGCATGAACATAAATGCGTTCAATGCCACAGCAACATTGGCCGGAATTGAACATGGCTCCGTCAATCAGGGTATCGACGGCTGCGTCGATATCGGCATCATCCATGACATAGCCCGGATCTTTGCCGCCCAGCTCCAGCCCGACGCCGGTAAAGGTGCCTGCTGCTGCCTGCTCAATGGCCTTACCGCCGCCAACAGAGCCAGTGAAATTGACAAAGCCAAAGCTTTTTTGCGCAATCAATTCGGACGTCGTGGCATGATCGAGAAAGACATTTTCAAAGACATCTTTTGGCACACCTGCTTCCTGAAACGCTTGTGCCATGCGCTCGCCCACCAAAAGGGTTTGGGTGGAATGTTTGAGCATCACTGTATTGCCAGCGATCAAGGCAGGGGCCACTGTGTTGATGGCGGTCATGTAAGGATAATTCCATGGGGCAATGACCAGCACCAGACCGTGGGCTTCTTTAACAATGCGGCGCTCAAAGGCATCGCTTTCTTCCACGATGATGGGCTTGAGGCTTTCCTCAGCAATTGTTGCCATATGAGAGGCGCGCTCGTTAAAGCCACCAAATTCGCCGCCATAGCGGACCGGGCGGCCCATCATTTTTGCCAATTCCGGCACAATGTCGTCATTTTGCTCGCCAATTTTGGCAACGCCAGCCATGACCAGATCAATGCGCTCTTTTAATGGGCGAGCGGCCCATGCTTTTTGCGCTTTGGTCAGGCGTAAGACGCTTGCTTTGGCCTCGTCCAGTGTCAGGGTTGGGCGTTCTGCAAAGACGCTCCCGTCAATGGGAGAGATACAGTGAAGGCTCTTGCTCATGCTTTGGCTCATCATTTGCGGTTGTGATAGGTGAATTGTTCAAACTGGACTTTTGATACAAGTCTCAGATGTGTTTGTTGGTGTACGATCAGGCGCGTTCAAAGCCACGTGCGACTTCCCAATCGGTGACCTGTCTGTCAAAAATTTCCTGTTCCCAGCTGGCGCAGCGCACATAATGGTCGATCACATCATCGCCCATGGCTTTGCGCAGCATTTGGGAGTTGTTTAGCACGTTTGTTGCCGCGCGCAAGGTGGCGGGAATGGAGCGCGCATCCGTTGCGGCATATGCATCGCCAGAGAATTCCGGCTCCAGCTTGCGCTTGTTCTCGATGCCATCAATACCAGCGGCCAACAGCGCGGCCATGGCCAGATAGGGGTTGAGGTCCGAGCCACCCACGCGGCATTCTACTCGCACGCCCTTTGTGCCATCGCCACAAATACGATAGCCAGCGGTGCGGTTATCCTTGGACCAAATGGCCTTGGTAGGCGCAAAGGTGCCTTCGGCAAAGCGTTTGTAGGAATTGATGTAAGGGGCAAGGAAATAGGTGATGTCAGAGGCATGATGCAGCAGGCCTGCCAGATAGTGCTCCATCAATTCCGACATGCCATATTTGCGGCTTTCATCATAAAAGAGTGGCTCTGTACCATCGACCGACCAAAGGGATTGATGCACATGGGAGGAAGAGCCTGCGGCCTCTCCGCTCCATTTGGCAAGGAAGGTCAGGGCGCGCCCTTTGGCCCAGGCAATTTCCTTACAGGCATTTTTGACAAAGGCATGATTGTCGCCCGTGGTTAGCGCATCGGCATATTTGACATTGATCTCTTCCTGTCCGGCGCTGGCCTCACCCTTGGAGCATTCCACCTCGATGCCTGCATCATGAAGGCCATTGCGAATGGCGCGCATGACGCTTTCTTCCTTGGTGGTTTGGAAGATGTGATAATCCTCGTTATATTTTCCCCATGTTTTCAGGCCGTGATAGCCGCTGTCATGGGCCTCTTCAAAGCTTTGTTCAAACAGGAAAAATTCCAGCTCGGTGGCCATGAAGGCGCTCATGCCAAGATCATTGAGGCGCTTGATCTGGGCTTGTAACACAGCACGCGGAGAATGGGGGACAGGCTGGTGGGTGTGATGGTCCAGCACATCGCACATGACAAAGGCGGTTTTTTCCAGCCATGGGACAAGGCGGATGCTGTCAAGATCGGGCTTCATGACATAATCGCCATAGCCAGCTTCCCAACTGGTGGATTTATAACCGTCGACGGTTTCCATTTCCATGTCGGTGGCCAGCAGATAATTGCAGCTATGGGTTTCCTCATAAGCGCTTTTGCAGAAATAGGCAGCATGAAAGCGCTTGCCCATCAGGCGGCCTTGCATATCGACCTGACAGGCCAGAACGGTGTCAATCTCGCCGCTTTGGGTCAGCGCGTTGAGTTGATCAAAAGACAAGGTACCGGGCATGGTGGCAATTCTCCGTCTGTGGTCGGGTGACCGGATAGTGTGATGGAACGGCTTTTTGGCGCTTCGTTTCTTTATAGGTTGTCACCCCGCCCAAGCGGGATGATTTTGTTCTGTGGGGCAGCTTATCAGCTATAGCGATAAGGTCGGCCTGCTTTTTCCATAGAGGCGTTATAGTCTTTAAGGATTTTCACCACCCGCGCATTGCGATCGGATTTTGCGGCAATCTCATCCCAGAATTTACGCGCCTCGGCTTCCACTGTTGCCCATTCTTCATCAGGAATGGAAGTCAGTTTCAGTTTAGTACCCTGCGTGCGCAGTTTGGCTTCACCTGCCCAATACCAGTGTTGGCGATAATAGTGGGAGCTGTCCATACACAGATTGAACAGAGTTTTGAGATGCTCTGGCAATTCTGCCCAGCGCTCGGAATTGGCAAAATAGGAGCCAGCCCATGCGCCGGAAATATTGTTGGTGAGGAAATAATTGGTCACATCGGCCCAGCCGACTGTGTAATCCTCGGTGATGCCAGACCATGCGATGCCATCCAGTTCGCCGGTTTGCATGGCTACTTCAATATCTTCCCATGGCAGGGTGACAGGCACCACGCCAAAGCGCGAGAGGAATTTCCCGGCGGTTGGGAAGGTAAAGACGCGTTTGCCTTTCAAATCGGCCAGACTGTTGATGGGGTCTTTGGTGGCAAAGTGACAGGGATCCCATGCCCCAGCGGAGAGCCATGTTACGCCCTCCACTTCGTCATAGGCTTCTTGCCAGATTTCTTTCAAACCCCAATGGTTGAACAGGGCTGGCACATCAAGGCTATAGCGTGAGGCAAAGGGGAAATAGCCGCCAAAGACTGACACATCGACGGGGGCCGCGATGGAATCATCATCAGACTGCACTGCATCAATAGTGCCGCGCTGCATGGCGCGGAACAATTCGCCTGTTGGCACCAATTGGTCAGCAAAATAGAGCTCGATTTCCATTTCGCCATTGGCGGCCTTGTTAAAGGCATCAATGGATGGCTTGATCACATGCTCGGCAAGGGCGGCACCGGCATAGGTCTGCAAGCGCCATTTGATGGGGCGGCCTGCAGCATGAACGGCAGGTGCGGCTAAAGTGGACGCCCCGGCTGCGGCTGTCACCATACCCGCTTTTTTAAGAAAATCGCGTCTGTTGGTCATTGTCTTTCTCCTCTGGATGCTGACATCTGGGCCAGACTTTTGGTTTGTCAGACTGGTGGTTTTTCATTAGGTGATGCTATTTTTTTGTTGCTTGGGTCCATGCCCCGTTAGCGGGCATAGACTTTCTCCGGTAGCCATGTGGCCAGTTCGGGGAAGAGGGTGACGAGTGCCAGACCCAGCACCATGATGGCGACAAAGGGAATGACCGAGCGGTAAATATCAATCAGTGAAATGTTAGGTGGGGCCATGGCCCGCATCAGGAACAGATTGTAACCAAAAGGCGGTGTCATATAGGCAATCTGGCAGGTGATGGTATAGAGCACGCCATACCAGATGAGGTCGAAGCCAAGAGAGCCAACCAGCGGAATGAAGAGCGGTGCTACAATAACCAGCATGGCGGTATCATCCAAAAACATGCCCATCAGGATATAGGAAACCTGCATCAGGATGAGAATTTCCCATGGCCCAAGGCCCAGATCATCGACGAACAGGGTTTTGATGGCCCGCACCGCGCCCAGCCCGTCAAAGACGGCCCCAAAGCACAGGGCGGCAAGGATGATCCACATGAACATGCAAGAAATGCCAAGGGTTTTACGCACGGTGGATTCGATCAGCTGTTTGTTGAGCAGGCCTTTGATGGCGGCAGCGCCCATGGCGGAAGCAGCACCCACGGCGGAGCTTTCCACCAATGAGGTGATGCCCATCAAAAACAGGCCTGTCATGAGGAAGAAGATGATCAGTGGCAAGATGCCAGCGCGCAGAAGTTTGAGCTTTTCGCTCATTGGCATATCGCGCTCTTCTTTGGAGAGGGCCGGGCCAAGATCTGGCTGCATTTTGCAGCGAATGACAATATAGGCAATGAACATGGAAGCCAGTATGAGACCGGGAAAGACACCACCCAGCCAGAGCTTGCCCACCGGTTGGCGGGCAATCATGCCATAGAGGACCAGCACCACAGAAGGCGGCACCAAAATGCCAAGGGAAGAGCCAGCCTGAATGACGCCTGTGACCATGATTTTGTCATAACCACGGCGCAGCAATTCTGGCAGGGCAATGGTTGCCCCAATGGCCATCCCGGCAACGGAGAGGCCATTCATGGCCGAGATGATGACCATCAAGCCGATGGTGCCAACGGCCAGCCCGCCGGGCATCGGGCCCATCCAGACATGGAACATTTTATACAAGTCTTCGGCAATGCCGGATTCGGAGAGCATATAGCCCATGAAAATAAACAATGGCAGGGTGAGGAGCGGATACCATTTCATCAATTTCATGGAAGCGGAAAAGGCCATTTCCGAGCCGCCATCGCCCCATAGCAACAGCGCAGCCGCCACTGCAACAAAGCCGATGGCGCCAAACACACGCTGGCCGGTCAGCAACATGACCATCATGGTGCTGAACATCAGAAGGGCAATCATTTCATAGCTCATCCGATATTCTCCCCGCTCAGGATATCGACACCGCGAAGGCGGCCCAGATCATAGAAAAAGGCGGCAATGGCCTGTAACAGCATCAGGAAAATGCCAATGCACATGATGATTTTGATGGGAGCCATTTTTGGGGCCCATGCGGAATAGCTCTCTTCGCCATATTGCAAGGCATATTGGGTGGATGAGAGGCCGCCATAAAGCAGCATGACCAGATAGAAAATCAGCAGCAGCACGGTGAAGCAATCCATCACCATGCGGGTTTTTGGCGACCAGCTGCCATAGAAAAGATCCATGCGCACATGGGCGTCCAGCTGCATGGAATAGCCACCGCCCAGCAGATAATAGGCCACCATGACGAATTGGGCCATTTCCAGTGTCCATAAAGAGGGCGTGAAAAAGGTTTTTGAGATGGAGGAATAGAGCAAAATTCCCATCATCACGAAAATCAGATACATGGCGATGGTGCCAACATGGCGGTTCATCACATTCACATATCTGACAAAGGCTTTTATCGCATTTGGCACGATCTGCTCTCCCTTGGCAGGTGGCTGGTGCGGAATTGCAAGGATTGCTGATATTGTCTTTGGCCTCTTCTGCGGAGGCTGTTTGCTTTATGTGTCTTAATCGGGCGTGAGTTGGGCTATGGCCGTTTGGCAGAGTTGGGCCAATGTTTGGGCCATGGCTTTTTGCTGGGCTTTTGTTTCGATTAGGTCGTTGCGAATTTCGATCATGACATTATGCAACTCATGGGGCAGGGCATGGGTTTGCAAGGTGTGGGTGACGCCATCCACCGGGCTATAGGGTTCGTTGGCGCGTATGATCAGGTCTTTTTGGTGCTCGCTTGCTTGCAACAAAGCATTAGCAAGGCGGGTATCCTGATCATAGAGAATGCCCAGCTCTACCTCGCGCTTTTTGCCATGATAGACAGGAGTGAAAGAATGAATGGTGATGAGGATTGGCGTGCGCCCCTGATCCCGTCTTTTGGCGATAAAGACTTTCAAGCTGTCTTCAAAGGGCTGATAAATGGCTGCTATACGCGCCGCTTTATCGGTGTCTGACAGGCCTTTGTTGCCCGGTATATCAAAGACTTCGCTGCGCTCTGGCATGGCATCGGTGGCGCTGGGTGGGCGGTTGCAATCATAGACCAGTCGCGAATAATTCTGGTGAATGAGAGTGGCATCCAACAATTGGCTTAAATGATGAGAGACGCCAAGAGCCCCCGGATCCCATGCTACATGGCTTTTTGTGGCGTCTTCGCTCAACCCCAATTGCCCCAATTTTTGTGGGAAGGCATTGGAGGCATGTTCGCAGATCAGCAGGATATTGCTTTTGGCCTGTTCATTGATGCAGCTTACCGGCTCCGGCTCCTCTGGCTTCAAAAGAGCGACTGTCTGATTGTCTGGAGCAGGTTGCATCTTGGATGATCCTTTGGGATTTTGGCCTTTTGAATTTTTGAGCAATTTGTGATTTTGTAAAGAATTGTTCAGGATGGATCGATCTGTCAATGACTTTTCTGAAAAAATCTTTTCAGATTGCGTCGTGCTGCTAAAATTTGTAACAATGATGTCCTCTTCCCTGACTATGGGGAATCAGTTGCAAAGGGGTGAGTTTGGCTAATCGGGTGAAAAATATTGCAGATATGTTGCGGGACAAGTTTGATGATTTGACCCGGGCAGAGCGCCAATTGGCCAATTGTTTGCTGGACAATTATCCGGTTTCAGGTCTTGGCAGCATTACCAGCCTTGCTGAGAATGCAAAAGTCTCCACGCCGACGGTGGCGCGGATGGTGCAAAAGCTCGGTTTTAAAGGCTATCCTGATTTTCAGGCCGCTTTGCATGGGGAATTGGAAGCTAAGATTTCCGATCCCATCGCCAAGCATGATCGCTGGAGCGAGGCGGCACCTGATACGCATATTCTCAATCGTTTTGCGGATGCGGTGACGCAGAATCTGCGTCAGACCCTTGGTTTGCTGGATGTGGGCGAGTTTGATGCGGCCGCCAATCTCTTGTCCGATACCACTCGGTCTGTGCATATTGTGGGTGGGCGTATTTCGCGGGCGCTGGCGGATTATTTTTTCACTCATATGCAGGTGATCCGCCCGGATGTGACGTTGGTTGCGTCCAATTCCAATGCATGGCCCCATTATGTGCTGAATATGAAAGAAGGGGATGTTTTGGTTCTTTTCGATATTCGCCGGTATGAGCGTGATAGTCGAAAATTGGCCCAAATGGCGCAGGATCGCGGGGTGAAAGTGGTTTTATTCACCGATCAGTGGAGTTCGCCGGTTTCTGAGGTTGCCGATCATTGTTTTAATTGTCATATCGAAGTGCCTTCGGCTTGGGATAGTTCGGTTGTTATCATGTTTGTGATGGAGGCTGTGATTGCAGCGGTCCAGACAGAGAATTGGGACGATACCAAGGACCGAATGCAGGTGTTGGAAGATTTGTTTGATCAGACGCGCCTGTTTCGCAAATTTGTATGAGTTTTTATGATGATAATTTCTGATTCCCGTCCCGCCTATACGCTGGAAATAACTGGCAAGGCCATTCAAGAGATTGTGGCGGCGCAAGAGCTGATCCCGACTGGAACGCCGGTCAATATTGCATTTCTTGGCAATGAAGATCATGGCCAGCGTATTGAGGCGGCGCGTCTCATTCGGGCTTGTGGATTGGAGCCGGTGCCTATTCTGTCTTCGCGGCGCTTTCTATCGCAAGAGGATCGGGATCATTTGATTGAGGCTTTGATCGAAGCGGCTGCGCCTTCACGTTTTTTGCTGGTGGGGGGAGATCCTTCCAGCCCTGCGGGGCCTTATCAGGATTCTCTTGCGCTTTTGAAAAGCGGCATTGTGGCCCGCCATGGTTTGTCCAAGGTGGGGATTGTTGGTTATCCGCAAGGCCATCATAAAATTGATGAGGCAGAGCTGTGGCGCTGTTTGTGCTGGAAGCTCGATTTTTTGCAAGAGGCTGGTTGTGATGTGGAGATCACCACCCAATTCGGGCTGGATCCGCAGGCCTTTCTTGACTGGATCGAGCATTTGCGTGGGTATGGCATTGATGTGCCGGTGCGTATTGGGGTGCCGGGACCGGCGAAAGTTTCTACCCTGCTGCGTTTTGCCAAACAGTTTGGCATTGCAACCTCTGCCTCTATTCTTGGCCGTTATGGCCTTTCTATGGCGAATCTGGTCTCCAGCGCCGGGCCTGACCGCTTTTGGGAGGCTTTGGATGAAGGCATGAAAGAGCCAGCGCTTGGGGATGTCCTCTTTCATCTCTATCCCTTTGGCGGAATAGAGGCGGCTGTTCGCTGGATGACTGGCGTTTTGTCACCGAATCTCAAGCGTTAGTCCTGAGCCTAGCTTCTTGGTTTTGGGATTGTGCTCAGATCAGAATTTGTTTGCGCTGATGGTTGCACAGCGGCAGGGGGCGTTTTTCTGAATGGATTGGAAATGCCCTCTGAGAGGGATTTGAAAAAGCCGCCAACACCGCCTTGCTTTGCAATGGCGCCTGATTGACTGGCTTGTTGTTGATCTGGTTTTGCGATGGGAGATGCTTGTGGCAGAGTGATCTGCCCCGCGCCTGTTGTTGGTGTCTCAGTTGTGGGTTGTGCCTGTTTTGTGCTTTGCAGCGGCTGATCCATGGCTTGATCACTGCTTTGGCCTGTCGGGTTGCCTTTGATCAGACCTGCGAGGAAACCATCGGGATTTTGACCATTTTTGATGCGCTCACGGCGGGTTAGAATATTGCGCTGGGCATCGGCGATGGTGTCCATTTTGTCAGCTTCGACTTCTTTTGCCTTTGTTTCCAACTCGGCAATGGCTTTTTGGAACTGGATTTCCTCTGCGGCGCGTTTGGTTTTTAACGCGGCCATCAGGCTTGGCTCAATGGTATAATTGGGGCAGTTGCCTGTGGCGTCAAAATGGCTGGCCCCTTTGGGATTGAAGATATAGGTGCGGTTGCAGACTTCGACATTGGGCGGTTTTTTGGTGACTTCAAAATGGTCATAGCCATTTTTGAGATTCAGCCAGAAAGGGAAATGTTTGCTTTTGCGATGACGGGCCATATTTTCCGGTGTCATGCGAAAGGGAAAAGCATGGACTTTGAAATAGCGCTGGCCGCCTTCAAAAGCCTCGCGTCCCAATGCGTAAATTTCGCCAATTGGCTCATCTTCCATGGCATAGCAGCCGCGTGAGGAGCAGGAGCCATGGACCATCAAATGCTTTCCGGTGCGCCCATAAGAGCGGTCAAATTTGTTGGGATAGCCCAGATTGAAAGACAGATAATAGCTGGAATTGGGGTTCATTTGGCCCGGTGAAATGGCATAAAAGCCTTCTGGTGCCTGACGGTCGCCCTCTTTCTTTTTGGGGCCGACTTCACCGGAATAGGCGCAAATGGGATAGGTTTTGAGCAGGGCAAAGGTGCCGTCTTTTTTCTGCTTCCATGTTTCCAGCACCGCTTCTTCCTTGAAAATGCGGATATAGAGCGGCGCATTTTCAGAGGAGCCAATGTCGCGGATTTGCGCCTTAATTTTGCTGTCTAATGGCTGAAGATGCTTGTTGTCGCCCCATTGTTCGGCATTGCAGGCGGCAAGGCCCAGCAGCAATGCGCTGGTTGCCAGACTTTGCCATTTGCGGTTTTTGAGCATTCTTCTCGCCTGATCTTTGGTTCATCTTATTCTTAACGAAGCCTAAGCCAAACAGATTGACAGTCTGTTACTGAATGATGTGCTGGCAGGTCCAGATATAGAAAAGCGGCATGGCGAAATTGGGGCGAAGATCGGGAGAGGCATATGCATCGCATATGAAAAGGGCGATGCCGTTCGTTGTCCGGCACCGCCCTTTGTGATTTTTCTTTATTATCAGCTTGCTACAGCGTGCGGCCAATGGCCAGAAAGCGCTCGCGGCGGGCTTTGCGAATGTCTTTTGCCGACAGACCTTCATACTCTTTGAGGGCGCTGGCAATCATCTCGCCTGCTGTTGCAATGACGCTGTGGGGATTGCGATGTGCGCCGCCCACTGGCTCTTTGACAATGTCGTCAATGACCTTGAATTGTTTTAAATCCTGCGCTGTGATCTTCATGGAGGTTGCCGCATCCTGAGCGCGGGTGGAATCGCGCCAGAGAATGGAAGCGGCCCCTTCTGGCGAGATCACGCTATAAATGGCATGTTCGAGCATGAAAACCTTGTTGGAGGCAGCAATGGCAATGGCACCGCCTGAACCGCCTTCGCCAATGATCACAGAGACATTGGGGGTGCCCATGGCAAGGCAGGCATCGGTTGAACGGGCAATGGCCTCGGCCTGTCCGCGTTCTTCTGCGCCAATGCCGGGATAAGCGCCAGCGGTATCAACAAAGGTGATGAGCGGTAGGTTAAAGCGCTCGGCCAGTTCCATGATGCGGACAGCCTTGCGATAGCCTTCCGGGCGGGCCATACCAAAATTGTGACGCAAGCGGCTTTCGGTATCATGGCCTTTTTCATGACCAATGATGGCGACGGGCTGGCCTTCAAAGCGGCCAAAACCTGCCTGTACGGCTTCGTCATCGGCAAATTTGCGGTCGCCAGCAAGAGGGGTAAATTCCTCAATCAACTGTTTGACATATTCGCGGAAATGCGGACGATCTGGATGGCGGGCAATCTGGGTTTTGTGCCAAGGGGTGAGATTGGCATATAAATCGGCCATGGCGCTTTTTGCTTTTGATTGCAGGCGGCTGATTTCGTCGCCCACGTCAACCGCTTCGCCATTTTCCTGCATGGAGAGCAATTCTTGTACCTTGCCTTCCAGATCGGCGACGGGTTTTTCAAATTCCAGATAACTATGCATGGTCGGCTTGTCCGATTGTCTCTCTTTTTCGCTCATAAAAGCCTTTGTTTTTTCGCAAATTCTTATCCGAAAAGTGTTTCAGCCTTTCGGGAATGCGCTGCTATAAAGGCTTATAATAAGGGCTATGGCCAGAATTGGCGCGACCCTGAACCTTTGTTGCCCTTGTGTCAAGTAAAGCTGTGGCAAAGGGTGCGTCTTTATCCTGATCAATGATAGTGCTTGTGCTTATTTGTGTAGAAATTGTGGCACTTCAAGACTTTTCAGATGTTTCTTTGGTCGTTGGCTGACTTTGCCCTGCGCTCAAGGCTTGTTTGGCAAGGGGGTGGTGCTCTTGCACCAATTGGCGCAGTTTTTCGTCCAGAATATGGGTGTAAATCTGGGTGGTGGAAATATCGGCATGGCCGAGCATTTTTTGCACCATGCGCAGATTGGCGCCATTTTGCAGCAAATGACTGGCAAAGGCATGGCGCAAGACATGGGGGGAGACCGATTTTGCCTGTAAGCCGACATCATCAGCGAGGCTTTTCAGTTCCCGGCCAAAAGCCTGACGGGTATAATGACCACTTTTGCCAAAGGAGGGAAACAGCCAGTCTGTCTCACGCATACTGCCTTTGGGCTGGTTTTGCGCTTTGATCATGGCCTGATAATGGATCATGGCATCTTTGGCGCGGTCGGATAGTGGCACCAGTCTTTCCTTGTTGCCTTTGCCAATGACGCTTAGAAATTGCCCATCCAAATGAGCCGCAGATGCTGGTAGCGAGACCAGCTCGGAGACGCGCAAGCCTGTTGCATAAAGCACTTCGAGCAAGACATAGAGGCGCAAGGCGCGCAATTGGCGCTTTGGTGTGGGGCCTTCAAAACTGGCATTGAAGCGAGCGGCCTCGATCAGGCGGTCAACCTCTTCGATGCTGAGAATTTTGGGCAAAGGGCGATTGCGTTTGGGGGCTTGCAAGGTGGTGGACGGATCGTCTTGGCGCAGGCCTTCGCGATAGAGAAAGCGAAAAATCTGGCGCAGGGACGAGAGCTTTCTTGCTGCGCTGGAAGGGGCAATGCCCCGGCTTTGTAAATCAACAAGGAAGGCGCGCAAATGATCAGGGCTGGCGGTTTCAAAGCTGCTATTTTGCTGGCCAAGAAAATCGGATAGATCTTTCAGATCGCGCTGATAGGCCTCTAAGGTATTGAGGGCGGCACCGCGTTCGGCACTTAGCATATCGAGATAAAGCCTGATCAGACGGGCATCTATATTGGTCATGCTTGTTTCTTGGGTTTTTATGCTCTGGTCCGGTTTATGGGCGCAGGTCTTTGGCAGGGATGCGGATCGTTACTTCTTTTGGCTCTGGTTTGACAAAATTGGCAAGGGCAAACATGCCGCCATAGCCGATGCCTCCAAGAATGAGCAATGTGATGAGAAATTTCGCAATTGATGGCATTGCATCCCTCTTGTTGGTTTTGTTTATCCGCTTTGTTTATGCTGCAACATTGGAGTGAGCATAGCATTGTTTTTTTGGAAAAAGCGATTTTTTTGCCACTCAAGTGATTGGAAGGGACGATATGGGCCATCAATGCTTATTGCTTGCTTGACAGGGGGGCGACAAACCAGCCAATGAGAGGGCAAGGTTCATAATGCAGGTAAGGACGAGAGAGCGTGGTGTCTAAAAATCAGCCAGAGAACGGTCAAGTTGGGAGCGGGCGCGAAGCTGCTCTTGTGCAAGCCCTTGGGGGGCGGCCTATCATTCTTGTTGGTTTGATGGGGGCGGGCAAAACCACCATTGGTCGTCGTTTGGCAAAAAGGCTGGATATCGCTTTTCGCGATGCGGATCACGAAATTGAAGCGGCTGCCAATTTAAGTGTGGCCGAGATTTTTGCCCAGCATGGAGAAGCGCATTTTCGCGACGGCGAAAAAAAGGTTATTGCGCGTCTTCTGGATGAAGGCGCTCATGTTCTGGCAACTGGTGGCGGGGCCTGGATGAATGAGCAAACCCGCGCCGCCGTTGCTGAGCGTGGCATCTCTGTTTGGCTGAAAGCTGAGTTTGATATTTTGATGGAGCGGGTGCGCAGACGCTCTCACCGTCCCTTGTTGCAAGATCCGGACCCAGAAGGGGTAATGCAGCGTCTGATCGACGAGCGCTATCCGGTTTATTCGCAGGCCAATGTGACCGTTCTATCGCGTGATGTGCCCCATGAAGCCATTGTCAGCGCGGTGGTTGAGGCGCTTGAAGACTATGTCAAGCAGCATCCTGTTTAGGACCACGGTCTTCAATAAGGATCAGGGCCTTTCAAGTCCTCTTTTGATGATTATATAACAGCGTGATGAGTGAAGGAAAAAGCATGTCTGAAACCAGTGCGAATGAAAGTCGCCTTGTTCGTGTCGAGCTGGGGGAGCGCAGTTATGATATTCAGATTGGCCGCAATCTTTTGGCTGGACTGGGCGAGACATTTGCAGAGCTTTTTCCCGGAGCCAAAGCTGCGATTTTGACCGATGAGACCGTCGCAGGATTGCATTTACTGAGTGTTGAAAAAAGTTTGCAGGCGGCTGGTATCGAGAGCCATAGCATTGTGTTGCCAGCGGGCGAGAAAACCAAAAGCTATGAAGGTTTGACCCGTGCTTGTGATGCGGTGCTGGATACACGGCTGGAGCGGGGCGATCTGGTGATTGCACTGGGTGGTGGCGTCATTGGTGATTTGGCGGGCTTTGTGGCTGGTATCATTCGCCGTGGTATGCGTTTTGTGCAGGTGCCCACCACGCTTTTGTCGCAAGTGGATAGTTCGGTCGGTGGTAAAACCGGTATCAATAGTGGACATGGGAAAAATCTGATTGGTCTGTTTCATCAGCCAAGTCTGGTTCTGGCCGATACCAGTGTGCTTGATACCTTGCCGCGTCGTGATTTTGCCGCAGGCTATGCGGAAGTGGCAAAATATGGCCTGATCAATGATCCGGCCTTTTTTGCCTGGCTTGAAGACAATTGGTCTGAGATTTTTAACGGTGGGTCTGCCCGTGAAGAGGCGATTGCGCGCTCCTGTCAGGCCAAGGCTGATGTTGTGGCCGCAGATGAGCGCGAATCGGGTCAACGGGCCTTGCTCAATCTGGGGCATACCTTTGGTCATGCGCTGGAAGGCATGGCGGAGTATGATGCGAAGCGCCTTGTGCATGGGGAAGGGGTCGCCATTGGCATGGTTCTGGCCCATGAATTTTCTGCGCGCCTTGGTTTGTGTGATCCAGCTGTCACTCAGCGGGTGATTACCCATCTCAAAGCCGTTGGTTTGCCAACGCGTATTGATGACATTCCCGGTCAAAAGCCGGGGGCAGATCTTTTGATGGATTTCATTGCGCAGGACAAGAAAGTCTCGCGTGGCAATCTGACTTTCATTCTCACCCGTGGTTTGGGTCAATCCTTTGTCGAAAAGGGCGTGGATCCGGTGGTGGTGCGCGCATTTTTGGCCGAGAAATTGGCTGAAAACTGATCTGAATGGTGCCGGGTAGGCTTTGCGTGCGGTTGGATTGTTGAACAGGGAAAGAGTGTAAGATGGAAACGACTTTGTGGTTCACCTTGCTTGCCATTTTGGTGCTGATTGCCATTTCAGGCTTTTTCTCCGGTTCTGAAACGGCTTTGACTGCCGCCTCGCGGGCGCGGATGCATCAAAAGGAAAAAAGCGGCGAAGAGCGGGCAAAGGTTGTCAACCAATTGCTGCAAATGCGCGAGCGGTTGATTGGTTCCTTGTTGCTTGGCAACAATCTGGTCAATATTTTGGCCTCGGCCTTGGCAACCAGTTTGTTTTTGACGGTGTTTGGTGAGGCTGGCGTTGTTTATGCCACATTGGTCATGACGCTGGTGGTGCTGGTTTTTGCCGAAGTGTTGCCCAAGACATGGGCCATTTCCAACCCCGATTCTTTTGCGTTGCGTGTGGCGCCGGTGGTTCGGGTGGTGACGCTGGTTTTTGGTCCTTTTGTGATTACGGTTGAATGGGTTGTGGTACGTTTGTTGCGCCTGCTTGGCGTGGATACCAAAAACACCCCCATTTTGTCCGGTCAGGACGAGCTGCGCGGTGCGGTGGATTTGCTGCATATGGAAGGCAGTGTGGTCAAGGATGATCGTGACCGCTTTGATGGCTTGCTGGATCTGGAAGAGCTGGATGTCTCTGATATTATGGTCCATCGCACCAATATGCTCTCGCTTGATGTTGATGCGGGATCCGAGGCCATTGTCGAGCAAGTGCTGAAAAGTCCCTATACGCGCATTCCGCTTTGGCAGGATGAGCAGGATAATTTTGTCGGTGTGCTCCATGCCAAGGATTTGTTGCGGGCTCTGGCGCGGGTCAAAGGGGATGCGTCGCAGCTCAATATTATGGATGAAGTGAACGAGCCGTGGTTTGTGCCCGATACCACCAATCTCAAAGCCCAGCTCAATGCTTTTTTGAAGCGCAAAAGCCATTTTGCACTGGTCGTGGATGAATATGGCGAAGTGATGGGGCTGGTGACGTTGGAAGATATCATTGAAGAGATTGTCGGTGATATTTCCGATGAGCATGACATCGATATGAAAGGCGTGCGGCAGGAGCCTGATGGCTCGGTTATTGTGGATGGCACGGTGCCAACACGCGATTTGAACCGGGCTTTTGACTGGAAATTACCAGAAGAAGAAGCCACGACCATTGCCGGATTGGTGATCCATGAAGCGCGGCAAATTCCTGAACCCGGTCAAGGTTTTACCTTTTATAATTTCCGTTTTCGGGTGTTGCGCAAGGAGCGGAACCAAATCATGTCCCTAAGGGTTACGCCTGTGCGATAGCTTGCGTTATTCCGTCGGTTTTTTTGTGACGAATATAGATTTATTGTCAAAAAAATCGAGGGCTTTTATCGTTGCCGGTCTTTGCTTGATTGTCTCGCTCCAGCGCGCGACATTGTGATCCTTTTGAAGCGATAAGCCCAAATGGTCGCATTCATTGATCCATGCAAAGAGCGCGATATCCGCTATGCTATAGACATTTGCACATAGAAAATTCTGGTTCTCCAAGTGCCTGTTTAGATAGGCAATCGAGGTTTGGGCAATTGATCTATAATGGGTAAGTGCGTCCGCATTTGGCGCTTTTGCAATTGCTGACCAATATTCCACTTGTCCAAAATATGGCCCTTGAGAAGATGCCTGATAAAAAAGCCATGTGTTGATTATATCGATGTTTTCTGCGCTCTTTGTCAGGCCCCAGTTTGCCTTTTTGGCCAGATAGAGAAGGATGGCGTTGGATTCTGCCAGTATATGGCCCTTATCGGCAATGACAGGGACTTTTCCGGCGGGGTTCAAGGCGCGAAAGTGGCTGTTGTGTTGTTCTCCTTTTCGAATATTGATGGGAATGAAATCATAATCGATGCCTGTTTCCAGCAAGCACATCAAAATTTTGAGCGAATTCACCGTGTTATAGCCATAGAATTTTAGCATGATGATGCGCTCCCTTTTGTCGGCTGATCTGGTCATGGCAAAGGGCGCAGAGGGTTGTTTTCCTTCTCCGCCTTTTGTGATAGAGTGCAGCCCCTATCAAGACTTTATGATTTCCAGTTGCAGGGCATGGACCGGGCCTGCCAGCTCATCGGCAAGGGCCTCATGGACCAATCTATGGGCCTGTATTCTGGAAAGATCGGCAAAAGCTTTGGCCTGGATTTTGATGGCAAAGTGGGTTTCGCCCCCTTCGCGCCAGCCTCCATGGCCTCGGTGTTTTTCCGATTCGTCTATGACTTGTAGAAAGTCAGGCTGTAGTTGATGAGTGAGTTTTTTCTCGATTGTATGCTTGACGGTCATGGCTAACAATGGTGAATTGTTGGACTTCAATTTCCAAGGTGATTTACACCTTACCAAAACTGGCGCTGCGGAAACTAAACTAGATAAATGAAACTGGATTCGAAACTCTTCGACTCGATTCGCATCAAGCCTGCGGTCGAACGTCGCAAAAAGCAAGAAGAAGCTGAAAAATGCGAGTGGCCCGATTGTGACAAGCAAGGGGGATGCAAGGCTCCCAAGCGTGGTGGCGGGCCAAAAGCCTTTCATAATTTCTGTGCGGCTCATGCGCGGGAATTTAATGTCAATTATGATTATTTTTCCGGTATGGATGATGACGTGGCCGAGGACGCAACCAAAAGTGCGGCTACGGGGGATCGTCCGACATGGAAAATGGGGGTTAATGCCTGGGGCAATGAAACTCATAGAGCTGGGGAAACACGGGGCAAAAGCTGGGAGGCCAGCGGTTTTTCCGATGGGCATCGGCAACGGGCGGCGGAGCGCGAAAGACGTCGCTCACGCCATTCCAACCAGACGCGCAAATTGCGCCCTCTGGAAGCCAAGGCTTTTGAGACTTTGGGCCTTAGCTTGCCTGCCAGCAATGATGACGTGAAGCGGGCCTATAAACGGCTTTTGAAAGAAAATCACCCCGATCTAAACAAAGGAGATCGGGCTTGTGAGGAGCGTTTGCAGGCGGTTATTGCCGCTTATAACACCCTTAAAGCTGGTGGTTATGTCTGATTGGGCAGTTTTTGTGTAAGACTTTGTGAGATGCTGCAAGATTGATCCTGTCGATTTTGCGGCATTTTTTTGTGCTTTTGTTCGCATATGTGTTGCTTGTTGGTTGTAAGGTAACAGCCCATCCCAAAAAATACATAGGGCCTCTTAATTCTGTTTCCCTTTATGCTCTGTTTGCATTAAGTTGCCGGTCAAAAGACTGACCTACATCCCGTTCGCCTCTTGCATATGGCCTTTCTATGATCAATGACAGGCTGATAAAAACAAGGGGCGCACTGTTACCCAGAGCAATGAAATGAATCATATGAGTCAAGAAATCGCCAATATGCCTGATACCGAAGTGTCTGTTCGGGAGGTTTTTGGTCTGGATGTCGATTTGATGGTTCCGGCTTATTCCATAGCCAGCGACCATGTGCCTGATCTTGATCCCGATTATCGCTTTGATCGGGAAACCACGTTGGCGATTTTGGCCGGTTTCCAGCATAATCGCCGCGTGATGATTTCCGGCTATCACGGCACGGGTAAATCTTCTCATATCGAGCAGGTGGCTGCGCGTTTGAACTGGCCTTGTGTGCGTGTGAACCTTGATAGCCATATTTCGCGGATTGATCTGGTGGGCAAGGATGCCATTGTCTTGAAAGATGGCAAGCAGATCACCGAGTTTCGGGATGGCATTTTGCCATGGGCTTTGCAAAATAATGTGGCTTTGGTGTTTGACGAATATGATGCCGGTCGTCCGGATGTGATGTTTGTCATTCAGCGCGTTCTGGAAGTGGCGGGTCGCCTGACGCTTTTGGATCAGAACCGGGTTATCCGCCCGCATCCAGCTTTCCGTTTGTTTGCCACGGCCAATACTGTTGGCCTTGGGGATACGTCTGGTCTGTATCATGGCACCCAGCAGATCAACCAGGGCCAGATGGACCGTTGGTCGATTGTGACCACGCTGAATTATCTGCCCCATGACAATGAGGTTGATATTGTCAGCGCCAAGGTCAAAAGCCTTTCTGGTGACGATGCCTCCAAAATGGTACGCGTGGCCGATTTGACCCGCAATGCCTTTATGAATGGGGATTTGTCAACTGTGATGAGCCCGCGCAGCGTCATTACATGGGCCGAGAATGCCAAGATTTTTGGTGATGTTGGCTTTGCTTTCCGGGTGACGTTCCTCAATAAATGCGATGAATTGGAGCAACCTTTGGTGGCGGAATTTTATCAACGCTGCTTTGGCGAGGATTTGCCCAATTCTGCCTTGAATGTTGCAGTAAGCTAGGGGCGTTGGCCCCGGCTTTTTGCTTCTCATTCTATCATTTTGTTTCTCGCTTTGTCGCGTCCGCGTTCAAGAGGTCCGTTCAATGTCAGGCAAGCCGCATCAAAAATTGCATGGTCAGGTTGATCCCAATCAGGCATTCAAGCGCTCTGTTGGTGGCACGCTGAAAGCGATTGCCGGGCATGGGGAGCTGGAAGTACATTTCTCTGGTGACCGGGCTATTTTGACGCAAAAAAGTGCTCGTTTGCCGGAGCCTGTGCGCAATTTGACGCCGGAAGCGGCGGCGATTGTGCGTGGTCAGGCCGATTCCTTGGCTTTGAAAGTGGCGTGCCATAATTCGCAAATTCACGCCAAGCATGTGCCAGATGGTGCGCGTGCCAAAAGTGTGTTTGATGCGATGGAGCAGGCGCGGGTCGAGAGCATTGGTGCGCGGCAAATGCAAGGGTTGGCCCATAATGTGGCCGCTATGCTGGAAGATCGCTATAGTCGTATTTCTCCGCCAGATAGCAGTAGCCCGCAAGAGGCTCCGCTGGATCATGTCCTCTCCCTGTTGGTTCGTGAGCGCCTGAGCGGTATGCCCATTCCGCCTTCGGCGCAAAATCTGGTTGCACAATGGCGCGACTGGGTGGAGCAGATGGCGGGAGAGGGGCTGGAAAAGCTGGAAGATGATATTCTGGATCAGGCCCGTTTTGCGCGTCGCTTGCGCCGGCTTTTGTCTGACCTTGAGGTTGCCGATGATATGGGCGGCGATCCTGAGGAAAGCGAAGAAAATGGCGATGATGCAGAAAGTGGTGAAAATCAGGATAGCCAGCAGGATCAGACCAGTGAAGATGCCAATCAGGGTGAGCAGCAACTAGAAGAGCAGCAGGATCAATCTGCGCAGGATACCGAGGCTGGCGAGAGCGAGGTTCAGGATCGCTCCCTTGAAATGCAGGATATTGACGATCAGTCAAGTGATGAGACGCGGGAAAACCTGCCGCCGCGTGATTATGGCCGCAATGAGCCGCAGAGCGATTATCATATTTACAGCAAGGCATTTGACGAGATTATTGCTGCGGAAGATTTGTGTGAAGCGGCAGAGCTGGACCGTTTGCGCTCGCAACTCGATAAGCAATTGCAGAATTTGCATAATGTTGTGGCCCGGCTTGCCAATCGTTTGCAGCGCCGGTTGCTGGCCCAACAAAATCGCGGTTGGGATTTTGATCTGGAAGAGGGTTTGCTTGATACTGCGCGCCTGACCCGTGTTGTCACCGATCCCATGCGTCCGCTTTCGTTCAAATGGGAGCGGGATACGGAATTTCGCGATACGGTCGTGACCTTGCTGATTGATAATTCCGGCTCTATGCGCGGGCGGCCAATTTCCATTGCTGCGACCTGTGCTGATATTTTGGCGCGCACGCTGGAACGCTGCAATGTGAAAGTGGAGATTTTGGGCTTTACAACCAAAGCATGGAAAGGTGGCCAGTCTAGAGAGGAATGGCTAAAGGCCGGGAAATCTCCAAGCCCCGGGCGGCTGAATGATTTGCGCCATATCATCTATAAATCGGCTGACAGCCCATGGCGGCGGTCGCGGCGCAATCTTGGCTTGATGATGCGTGAAGGCTTGTTGAAAGAGAATATTGACGGGGAAGCACTGGATTGGGCGCATAAGCGTTTGCTGGCGCGGCCTGAGCAACGCAAAATTTTGATGATGATTTCTGACGGGGCGCCGGTGGATGATTCCACTTTGTCGGTCAATCCGGGCAATTATCTGGAAAAGCATTTGCGCGAAGTGATCGAAGAGATTGAAACCCGCTCGCCTGTCAATTTGCTTGCCATCGGCATTGGCCATGATGTGACGCGTTATTATAAACGGGCGTTGACTCTGATTGATGCGGAAGAGCTGGGTGGTGCGATGACCGAAAAGCTCGCAGAAATGTTTGACGAAAATATTTCTGATGATCGCTGGCAACAGGGCAAAACCCGCGCCCGTTCTGGTCGATGAGGCAGAGTTTGCGCAAACAGACTTTTCTGCTTGCGCCCTTTTTGCTCTGCGTCTTTTTTCTGGCTGAGAGCGTTTTTGCGCGTCCCTTTGTGATAGAATCCAAGCCGTTTGATGCGTTTGAACAGGGCGACCCTGCGCGCACGCAGTTTGGTAAATTGCGCTTTTTGGGCGGTCTTGAGTTGAGCAGCCCTAGTGAAGAGCATTTTGGTGGGTTGTCGGGCTTTTCCTGGATAGGGCCGGATCGCTTTTTGGCGATTACGGATCGAGGGCGCACGATCAAAGGGCGTTTGATGCTTGAGAATGGCAAGCCTGTTGGGATTGATCAGGCGGAGATTGACCGCTTGCCGGATTTTATCAAGGGCAAGCGACGCCGCAAGATGGATTCAGAAGGGCTGGATAGTGTTGGGCAGGATGTATGGGTCAGTTTTGAAGGCTCTCATGCTGTGGTGCTTTATCGCTTTGATCCATCTGGAGCGCTTCGTTTGATGAAGCGCTTGCCGCTTGCCAATGCCATCAGAGGACATAATAGCCGCAATAAAGGGTTTGAAGCTCTTGCTCTTGGTGCAGAAGGCAGCAAGCATGAGGGGGCTTTGGTGTTGATATCAGAGCGGGTGAAGGATCGATTGGTGCAGGGCTGGATTTTGCCCAAGCGCGGTATTGATCGGTCCTATCAGGCTTTTACTTTGCCGCAGATTGGGGATTTGCGGCCCACAGATGCTGCTTTTTTGGCCAATGGGGATTTGGTGATTGTCGAGCGATCTTTTTCGCTTTTGGCTGGACTGAAAATCCAGCTTCGCCGTATTCGTGCCGGGCAGTTGAAAGCCGGGGCTTTGTCAGATGTCGAGATTTTGTTTTCCGGGGATTTGCGTTATGAGCTGGACAATCTTGAAGGATTGGCCGTGCAGGCCCTGCCGGATGGCTCATCGCTTTTGACGCTGGTGTCTGATGATAATTTCAGCCGTTTGCAAAGAAGCTTGTTGCTGCAATTCCATTTGGCCGACTAAGGCACTTTTCAGACATTGCCTTGTTTTAAAAGATAAGCGAGAGGGGACTCTATTTTTTTATTTTCCCGCTTATCTTCTTCTCTGTCTGCGGGGACAGATTGCGAAAGGGGCTTAGGCAGCCGCCTGATTGAGCTTTTGCGTGGTGCTATCGTTGTTTTTGATCAAAGCCCGATAGGGCACCAGCATTGCCAGCGATACCAGAAGTTTAACAGCATAATCGCCAATAGCCCAGCTTATCCAGCGTGGTGCTTGCATACTTTCCACCATCAAAAAGGGTGCCAGGTCGGATGGGAAGGAATCTGTGCTCACGCCAAAGCCTGTATCAAGCATATTGAATTGGGCAGCAAAAGCGAGGCCAAAGAATAGGGCTGTGTCGAGGCTGGAGCCAAGAAATGAGGAAATGAGGGGGGCTTGCCACCAGCGGCTTTGACGCAATTTGTTAAAGACAAAGACATCCAGCAAATGCGCGGTTAAAAAGGCGGTGCCAGAGGCAATGGCAATGCGCGGTGTGGCGACCCAGATGGACCAGATGACAGCAAGGGCAAAGCCGACAAACACCACTTTGCGGGCCGCTGTTGGGCCGAATTTTCTGTTGGTGAGATCTGTCACCAGAAAAGCCACGGGATAGGTAAAGGCTCCCCAAGTGAGCAGATCCTGCAAGCCCAGAGGGGCAAAGGGGAATTGTACCAGATAATTGGATGCAACGACGGTGAGGGCCATTGCAAGAGTGGCCATGATCAGGCCATTGCGAGAAGCAACCATATATCGCTCTCCTTATATGCCGCAGGCGAGAGAATAGCTCGCCGCAGTTGGACAGAAAAAAAGCAGCGCTAAGCGCTGCTTTTTGATTTCAGGCTTTTAATGCAAATGCATTAAGAAGCAGCCACTTGAGCTTTTTCGATTTTACGCTTGATCGCCAAAGCACCGGTAGACAGATCTGCGTCTTTTGCTTTTGCCAAAAAGGCATCAAGGCCACCGCGATGCTCAACAGAGCGCAGCGCATGAGCGCTGATGCGCATTTTTACGCCGGTGCCGAGTGTTTCGCTCAACAAGGTCACATTGACCAAGTTTGGCAAAAAGCGGCGACGAGTTCTGTTCTTCGCGTGGCTCACATTGTTACCGGACTGTACGCCTTTGCCGGTCAGTTCACAGCGCCGTGCCATGGGAGTACCTCACAAACTTATTCGGACGCCAACGGGCGTCCGGTCACATGAATTCAGGTATCCAGCCGGATGCGCATGGCGCAGTCCGATGGAAAGTTGCCTCGGTATAGTGATCATTGATGGCGCAGTCAAGTGAGTCTTGCTGTCTGTGAGAGGAGAATTGTTGGAAAAGCGGGAAAAATCATCTGTTTTTTTGCCAAGAGTTGAATCTGGGCTGACTCTGAAGAGGATTCTTTCATGACGGGCAGAGTTGTGTGCCTCTTATCAGCAGGTTTCTTGCTTTTATAAGGACGGAAAGAGCCGTTCTTAAAAATGCCCCATTATGGCTGTTCTATGGCTCTGGCTATAAATTGTTAACCATATTGAGAGAAAACTGAAAGCAATTGAAAATGGCGTTTTGGGCGAAGAGGGCGATTGTTCTGTTTTGCTTTTTGCAAGATCGCGCCTGAAAGCGACATTGGGGGTTTTTATGGGTTTGATGAAACAGCATGTCTTTCGGCCTTGTGCAGTTGCCAAGGCGTTGTGCCTGACCTCTCTTTTATGGATTGGTCAGAGTGATTATGCTCATGCGACTGATGTGAAAGCCACTTTTGCCATGTCTATTGCCGGTATTCCTGTTGGCAAGGGCGGCGTGAGTGCAAGCATTGAGGGGCGTAAATATAAGATTGACGGATTTGCCAAAACCTCTGGCGTGTCGCGCATGTTTGTGGATAGCAAAGGCCGGGCGGTGAGCAAGGGGCGCTTTTCGGGTGAAAAATTGATGCCCAGCTCCTATGCGCTGAATTCCAAGGAAAACAAAATTCGCAATGTGGTTCAGATTGCCATGCG
>JAOXSG010000612.1 GCA_025800105.1 Cohaesibacter sp.
GAAAATTATAATGCACTCGTGTCCCGGATGTTGCCCAGCCGGCAGTATTTTCGTGCGCTTGTGAAATGAAACTGAACTGACGCGATGCCAAGTTTACACGGAGCGATTTCAAAAACAAGCTTCGAGTTCGCTATTTTATTCATTACAATAGTTTATTGATTTATTGGGAATTTACTACCACTGCTTAACCTCATTCTACGAAGCGACGTGGCAGGATAATGGATTTCGGCTATGAAAGAGCTGGAAACGCTTCACACTTGTCAGTAAATCGGCTTTGTCAACACATGACGGCGGCTATTTTATAGAAGTTCAACTTTTGTAGAAGCTCAACTTCCGAAAGAGGGGTATGAAGTCAGATCGGAGACAAAATTGGTGTTTCGACTCGTCCAGCCGTTATTCCAGTTTGCCTCGTTGTCTACAGAATTCGTCGCGTCGTCGTCAATTGCTCCTATTCGTCTCGTCGCGACCGAGTTCGTCTCGTCGACTCCCCAGATCGAGTCGTCGTCCTTCTGTTCGACTCGTGGCTACCGAGTTCGACTCGTCGTCAGATTAAGACCGCTAGAGACTTGGTTTGAGTAGGAAGCACATGGTGAGCTTAGCAAAGGGT
>JAOXSG010000614.1 GCA_025800105.1 Cohaesibacter sp.
GACCAACTTGCTTCTCAAGTTGACGCTTTGAAAGGTTGTTCCATTCATTGTTCGATTGAATGCAGACCTTGGAGTCAGTGGCAGCATCTCAACAAATCAAAGCATCCACGGTTGAAAGCACGCATTCGTGAGGAGCAAGCAGCCAGTGAAGCTTTAGTCAAACAATTCATCCGCATTGCCAACATTTGCTTAGACAACGGAGGAGAATGCAGCTTCGAGTGGCCAAGATTTTGTTCAGGATGGTCTTTGCCGGTGCTTCAAGCATGGATTATTGAGAAGCATCTTCATTCAGCCACCTTTAACGGTTGCACTGTTGGAGTTACTGCCGAGGGAGACCAACCAGCGAAGAAGCCTTGGAGATTCCTAACATCTTCCTTGCGTTTGGCCCAGAATCTTGGATCTTTGAAGTGCACACATTCGAAGCATGCTCCATTGCAAGGAAAGTACACTCGACTTTCAGCATTTTACCCCGAACCTCTTTGCAGAATTGTTATTGAATCAATGTTTCCTCACATCACCAATCAACATGTGATTTCTATGCCTTGCGTTGCAAAACAATCTCAATCTCATCGTGTCAAG
>JAOXSG010000616.1 GCA_025800105.1 Cohaesibacter sp.
AGAATCGGCATTTGTTATTGTTACTATTCCGAGAATTGCACTGAATTATATACCTCAAAGGAGACTGATTGACAAAGTCTTCCCTGATCTTTCTAAGAAAGCCGCCTGTATTCGACTCTGGTAAGTTGTATCTGTATGTAAATGAAGCGAAATCGCCTATACACGAAGTAATATTAAAGAGGGGCACATGAAGGTCGGCGCATACATAAGTATGGCTATTATTAATTTCTGGAGCTTCATTGCTTTGTATTCCAGGTATGTCTTCATTTCATCCTGCACGTTGTCATTTATGATACGTTTGGCTTTGCTTTGTCACAAATATGGACGATCTAAAGCCCCCAAAGCGACGTAGTATTATCATAGAAAAAATCGTTTAATCTTACGACAGCAGACGGATGAGTATTTGCGTGTTTCAAAGCGAGTAGAAACAGTAATTTATATTTTATCATTCTGGCGGGAAATACGAGCGAAATTCGCGCGTCCGGTGCCCACAATGCAAGTGGAAGCC